>NZ_QNUB01000057.1:0-58249 GCF_008042345.1 Bacillus sp. AR8-1 | reverse complement strand
GCGTTTCCGCATCAGCGACGTTTATTAATTTACCATATACAAACTATTAACGTCAACACTTTTTAATAAAAAGTTCTTTTTCTTACATAACGAATACATTCCTCTGCGTTAGCAACTCTCCGAAATAAACAAAAAATGATTTTATATCTTTCTTCCATCGCCTTTTTTACAACTTCATGAATACGCTCATCTTCAAAATCAAATAAAAGTTCCTCTAACTCTCTCTTTAATATGTATTCCATCTCTTTTCTCTCTTCTTTTGTCAACATCAGCCCAAGCAAATGATCACCTCAATAATTCCTTACGTAACAATAAACGTTTCGCTCATTTTCACTTATTACAATCCTATCATTCATTATATCCACTACTTACGATATTAATCCTTTGTTCTCTTTTTTATATTTACAGCATATATGTAACTGAAAAGGATTGGACAAAGGGGCGTAATATTATGTTTTTCTTTTTTATTACGAGTAAGAGAACTTTTAAACACATTAGCTTAATAGTGATACTTTCCTTATTTACAGCATGGCTACTCTTTTTAAAAACATATTCACATGAATCTGCTTTTTCAACTGCTACAGGTCCTAAAGTAATTTACAAAGGAGATACCGCTAAAAAGCAAGTTGCATTTACGTTTGATATTAGTTGGGGAGACAAAAAAGCAATTCCAATCCTTGATACTCTTAAAGAAAGACACATTAAGAATGCAACCTTCTTCCTTTCTGCTGCATGGGCCGAAAGACACCCCGATATTGTAGAGCGCATCATGAAAGATGGACACGAAATTGGTAGTATGGGTTACAATTACACATCCTATACTTCTCTAGAGACGAATGAAATAAGACGAGATCTTTTACGAGCACAAGATGTTTTTACAAAACTTGGGGTAAAACAAGTCAAGCTGTTACGTCCACCTAGTGGCGAATTTAACAAGGCAACCCTTAAAATTGCAGAATCACTTGGATACACCGTCGTGCATTGGAGTAACAATTCCAACGATTGGAAAAACCCAGGTGTAAATCACATCGTTTCCACCGTCTCTAATAATTTGAAAGGTGGAGATATTGTCTTATTACACGCATCCGATTCTGCCCTTCAAACAAATAGAGCTTTACCGCTGCTCCTGCAAAAATTAAAAAGTGATGGATATGAGCAAATATCCGTATCACAACTTATTTCCAACACAAGTACGAAAAGTGAAGATGTGAAATAGCTTCGTCCCTACTACTCTTCACGTATAAAAAGCTCTACTACCTTTCAAAAAGGTGGTAGAGCTTTTTTAATCACACCATTTCCAGTAATATAACTGCTGATATATAAAACCTCTCTCTATTAAGCAGATTTACTCGTTTTTCCGATTAAACGATGTAATACAAGTAATTGATATGCATTACATAACAATAGCGGTATAACCATTAAATATAACCAATCTGTATCATTAATCCGAAGCGCCGGTACCCATTCAAGAATCGTTACAACAACCATAAAGAACAGAGCTGGCACAAATGCTTTTTTATTTGTTTCTTTACTTTTTACATAAGCAACAATTGCTCCAAACACAAATAAAATTCCAGCAACAAGTATGTTATTCCCCAATGAGATTTCCCCATTTGCAATAAGTACAGATCTTAAATACACAAAATCAAATAATACGAATGCAATAAAAAAGAGCTGGACTGCATTCCATAAAGACGATGAGCGAAACATCCCTAGTCCAAAACGATGGATTGTTAAATATGCAAAGAATCCCATTTGACTTATAACGCTAAAAATAAATCCTACACCCATCAACCAGAAAGATACCGCTAAAATCTCCTTAACGTCGAAATTTTGAAAAAATTCATTGTACCTGTCCCACTCCAAAACAAAACCAATAATAACTGTGCTAATCCCACCAAGAAACAACGTCGTTAAAAATAGTCGTACCCACTTGCGGCTATTCACAACACATCCCCCATTATCCTTATATTTCTAATTAAATTGTATCAATGACAATTTCAAAAAGCTAGCCATGTTCATGTATAAATTCCTTAAAGATATTTATATTAAAAAGAGAGAACTGTGCTGAAAGGAGTTCCAACTTATGAAACGGATACTATTCATTTTCGTTTCTTCTTTTCTACTTATCGCACTTGTAGCATGCGCACAAGGAAAAGAAACGAAATCCGAACTAGATTACGATCAAACAAAGAAAATGATTGTTGATATTTTAAAAACAGATCAAGGTAAGAAAGCTATTCAAGATGTATTAACTGATGAAAAAATGAAACAAGCACTCATACTAGATGAAACAGTAGTAAAGAAAACGATTGAAGATGCCATGGTATCCGATAAAGGGCAACAATTCTGGGAAAAGCTCTTTAAAGATCCTGAGTTCTCATCAAAGTTTGCTAAAAGTATGGGGAAAGAACAAACCCAATTAATGAAAACCTTATTAAAAGACCCTGAATACCAAGCAGGCGTTATAGAAATTATGAAAAATCCTGAAGTAGAAAAAATGATGTTACAAACAATGAAGAGTAAAGAATACCGTCAATATCTACAACAAGTACTAACAGAAACTGCTGAAAGTCCACTCTTCCAAGCCAAGATGATTGATATCATTAGTAAAGGTGTACAAAAGGCTGAAAAAGGTGGATCTGATAAGAAAGAAGCAGGCGGTGACGGCGGTTCTCAAGGCGAGAAGAAGGAAGAACAGTGAAAATAATAACTATAATAACGAGTGGACAATGTATAAATTGTCCACTCGTTATTACTTTATCTTGCTATTAACAGACAAAATGGCCCTCTAGTTAAGCGAAAGGTTTACTAGTTGTTGCCAGTAACAGATGAACCCCACTGATTAAAGTTTCGCTTTATTTTTGTGTAACAGCTGTTTTATCAATTACTGTTTCAGCTATTTTACTATAAATAATGCCGGTTGTATGTGTATCCTCATATACTGAAGGAGCAAAGTCTTCTTTATTCCAATCGGGTTGTTGCAGCGGAATACGCCCAAGAACATTCGTTTGTAGTTCGGTAGCTAACTTATCTCCCCCGCCTCTTCCAAATACATATTCTTTCTCACCAGTTACCTTACTTTCAAAATATGCCATGTTCTCAACAACACCGAGAATACTATGTTCAGTGCGTAATGCCATCGCTCCAGCACGCGCTGCTACAAACGCAGCTGTTGGATGCGGCGTCGTTACAATAATCTCTTTGCAAGATGGCAACATTGAGTGCACATCTAACGCAATATCACCTGTGCCTGGTGGCAAATCTAATACTAAATAATCTAAATCGCCCCATTCTACTTCTGTGAAGAAGTGGTTTAACATTTTCCCAAGCATAGGTCCTCTCCAAATAACTGGTGCATTATCCTCTACAAAGAAGCCCATTGAGATTACCTTTACACCTAAACGTTCCACCGGAATTATCTTATCACCTCTTACGATGGGACGTTTTTCTATCCCCATCATGTCTGGCACACTAAAACCGTAAATGTCCGCATCAATAATACCAACTTTTTTTCCTAAACGAGCTAAAGCAACTGCAAGGTTAACGGAAACGGTTGATTTTCCCACGCCACCTTTTCCACTCGCTACTGCTAAGAATGTCGTTTTTGAATTTGGTGACAATAAAGATTCACTTTGCTCTGCTTCTTGTTCTGGTGCAAACTGAGCTAATTCCTCTTCTGTAAATTCTGCAAAACGAAGTCCAACTGTTGCTGCTCCAAGCTCTTTTAATAACTTTACAATTCCAGACTGCAACTGCATTTGTTCCGCTGTACCAGTTTTTACGATTGCAATTTTGACACTCACATGTTCCTTCTCAGGCTTGACTGTTACCTCTTTAATTGCACTTGTTTCTTTTAATGTTTTATGTAAAAACGGATCTACAATCCCTTCTAACGCTTCAACCACTTGTTCTTTCGTTACCATAATTAGCCCAGCCCCCTGTATGAAAAATAACGTAATGTTAATTGAATTTATCTCTGCTTATTCTTGAAATAAATGCGTTTACATTTCCAGTATAACATATTTTCCGAAAACTTCGTTAACGAGAGAAACTCAAAAAAATCCTCCTTATTCTGGAGGATTTCCTTTTTCCGTGAAATAGCGTAATATACCTCGGTATATTGCAGCTGCTACCTTTTGCTGGTATTTCTCCGAATTTAACATATACCTTTCGTTCACATTCGATAAAAAGCCGGCTTCAATTAAAGCACCTGGTGTTTTAGAATACTTTAATAAATACACATGCGAAATTGTCTTAGCAGAACGATTCGTGTTCTCTAAACTTGTTCTCAATTCAGCCTGTATAAATTTTGCAGCACGTTCATTTTCAATTGAAGAGCGGTAATAGAACGTTTGTGCGCCCTTCGATCCACTACTAGTTAAAGCATTTAAATGAATACTTGCAAAAAAGTCTACATCAGGTTTATTGATGATTTCTACACGTTTTTTTAAATCCTCTGCTTTACGTCTACTATATGACTTTGTATCTTTGTTAGCTAAATCATAATCTCCCTCACGCGTTAAAATAACTAGTGCACCTTGTTCTTGTAAATAGTCTTGTACCTTTTTTGTAATTTCAAGCGTAATATCCTTTTCTATAATATCCTTTCCTCCAACAGCCCCTCCATCTGGTCCACCATGCCCAGCATCTAATACAATTACTTTCCCTGATAAGGGTAAATTCCAAGCTCGCCACGATTTTGTAATTTGAAATTCTTGTTTGACTAAAAAAAACAATACAACCGCAGCGAGTGCAAAAGAGATAATTCGAATTCTCTTCATACCTTTCCTCCTCCAGCTAGTCCCTCTAATTACTTATATGGGACAAGAGGAAAGTTTATGCTTGTCTTAATGAAGCTTTAATCGATATCTTCTTTCACCTTTTTCATACCCTTCTTGCCACCACAATCCTATAAACTGCTGACAAGATTCAAAAAGTAATTCCTCATCTTTCAACTTTATTTCTCGCATAGTCATACTCGTTAAAAATTGAAATAGCGTTTCAGTTAATTGTTGTTCTTCTTCTAAAGCTCTATATTTCACATCAAAAAACGATTCACCATAATAACCAAATTTACTATATCTCGCTCCTAATAAATAAGATTCTATCCCTAATTCAATACAGTAATCTTCATACTGACGATGAAGCTCTTGCATTTGAAAGGCATCACGAATATTTGAACGTAATGTTTTTAATGATAATTCCCGCAACATCTTCCGCTCGTATTTTAACTGCTTTTCTTTTTGTTTTTCTTGTAAGCTGACAATGACATTCATAGTACTTATAAACCTCCCTAATACGTATTAGTCTAAACTTCTAAAGAAGAAGCATACGCGCGGTGGTAGCACTAAAATATTCCAAGCTATAAAAATTACAAAAGAGGAATGAAACATAAAAAAACCCCAACCAAAATGGTTGGGGTTTGTAGTTCGCAAAAATTAACGTTTTGAGAACTGAGGTGCACGACGTGCGCCTTTAAGACCGTATTTTTTACGCTCTTTCATACGTGCGTCACGAGTTAATAGACCTGCACGTTTTAGTGTTAGACGGTATTCTGGATCAGCTTTTAATAAAGCGCGAGAAATACCGTGACGAATAGCACCAGCTTGACCAGTGTATCCACCACCATTTACGTTTACAAGTACATCGTAGTTACCTAAAGTTTCTGTTGCAACTAGAGGTTGTTTCACTACTTCACGTAATGCAGCAAATGGGATATAGTTTTCAAAATCACGACCGTTAATGATAACGCGTCCTTCGCCTGGAACTAGGCGTACGCGCGCTACTGAACTCTTACGACGTCCAGTGCCATAGTATTGAACCTGTGCCAAAGTAAGCCCTCCTTTAATTAATTATCCGCGAAGTTCGTAAACTTCTGGTTTTTGTGCTTGGTGTGGATGCTCTGCTCCAGCATACACGTTAAGTTTCTTAGAAACTTGACGGCCTAAGCGTCCTTTTGGAAGCATGCCTTTAATTGCAAGCTCTAACATTTGTACAGGGTAGTTTGTACGCATTTCAAGAGCTGTTCTTTGCTTAAGTCCACCTGGGTGGTTAGTGTGACGGTAGTAAATTTTATCGTTTAATTTATTACCTGTTAAATGAATTTTCTCAGCGTTAATAATAATTACATGATCACCCGTGTCAACGTGTGGTGTAAATGTAGGTTTGTTTTTACCACGTAAAATGGATGCTACTTCAGTAGATAGGCGACCTAAAGTTTGACCTTCAGCATCAACCACATACCATTTACGCTCAACTTCGTTAGCTTTTGCCATAAAAGTCGTACGCATGTGTTTCCCTCCTCGTTATCTTTTCCATAGAAAAAATCTATTGTTTATCTTAAACACGATTTCCTTCCGGGGCTAATCGTGGTTTTAGAAACAATACCATATGTTATGATATACTTTTGAGTTTCTAATGTCAAGCAAATGTTACACCAGGATTAGTTGTTATAGTTTACCTCCCATAGGTAAAGCCCATGACCTGGAGCCATCTTTCCAGCAAACTGACGATTTTGTTTCGCTAAAATCTCTGGAATGCTATCAGGATCAAGCTTTCCTTGCCCTACGTTAAGTAACGTACCAACAATAATTCTGACCATATTATATAAAAATCCATTACCTACAAAACGAAAAATTAATTCATCGTCTTGCTCAATTAACTCGATTTCATAAATTGTTCGCACTTTATCTTTTTTGTCAGTTTTTGCCGAACAAAAAGAAGTGAAATCATGCGTTCCAATAAAATACGGAATTGCTTTTCTTATTTTTTTGATTTCGAGCGGATATGGATATTGATATACGTAATTTCTACGGAATACATCCGCAGTCTTTGATAATAATACACGATAACGATATTCTTTTTTCTCAACACCGTAACGTGCATGAAATTCTTCTGTTTTTTTCTCTACTTGCCTAATAACAATATCATCTGGCAACATTGTATTTAAAGCGTTACTCCATTGCCACTCTTCAAGAGACAAAGGAGTATCAAAGTGTATGACTTGTCCTTTTGCATGAACCGTAGAATCTGTTCTACCAGATGCCTGAACACGAACAAGTTCTCCCTTATGCAATTTCTGTAATGCTTTTTCTATCTCCTGTTGAACAGTACGATGCTTCGGCTGAATTTGATAACCACAAAAATGCATGCCATCATATGCAACCGTACATTTTATTCTATCCATTTCTCTATTCTCCATTACGATCGCACCCATGCCAAAATACAAGCTAAACAAAATAAGCTTACAATCGTTACTGTATCGCTTGTTTTCCAGCGTAGTTGCCTAAATTTAGTACGTCCTTCACCACTTTGATATCCACGAGCTTCCATCGCAATAGCTAAGTCCTCTGCACGCTTAAAAGCACTGATAAACAGAGGAACAAGCAGTGAGATAATAGCTTTCATTCTATCTTTTATCGGTCCCCCAGCGAAATCAATACCACGTGATGCTTGTGCTTTCATTATTTTACTCGTTTCATCCATTAATGTCGGAATAAAACGAAGAGAAATTGACATCATTAATGCGATTTCATGAACAGGAACCTTTATACGCTTCAACGGCTTTAATAACGTCTCCAAACCATCTGTAATTTCAATAGGTGTCGTCGTTAACGTTAATAATGTCGTCATTAAAATAATAACGAAGAATCGTACAGAAATGTATATCCCTTGCTCTAATCCTTTTTCATGTATCGAAAACCAACCAAGCTGGAGTAGTACATCCCCCTCTTTATTTGTAAAAATATGCAGGAAAAATGTAAAAAGAAAAATCCATAAAATTGGTTTTAAGCCCGAAAGTACATAACGAATCGGCACTTTTGCAAAAAATAAAGCAATGAGTGCATATAAAAATAAAAATCCATATGAAATCGCATTATTTGCTAAGAAAACAACAAATACATATAAAAAGACAATCAGCAGCTTCGTACGTGGATCAAGTTGATGAATAAGTGAATTCCCTGGGATATATCTCCCAATAATCAACTGCTGCATGATTCATGACCACCTTTTCGTAACACCTGCACAACTTCATGAGTAAGATCCTCTAAAGATAAGGTAGCCTTTGGAATTGAAATACCAAACTTCTCTTCAATTGCACGTTTATACTTTAATGACATAGGAAGATCCACACCAATTTTCTCTAGTTCATCAGCATGTGAAAATACTTCCTCTGCACTTCCTTGCAAAAAGACCGTTCCTTTATGCATAACTACAATCTGCTCCGCATACTGAGCGGCATCCTCCATATTATGCGTTACAAGGATAACTGTAAGCCCCTTCTCCTTATGCAACTTATAAAACATCTGCATAAGTTCGTTCTGCCCTTTTGGATCTAGACCTGCTGTAGGTTCATCTAATACAAGCACTTCAGGTTCCATCGCCAATACACCCGCTATCGCAACACGCCTCATTTGCCCGCCACTTAACTCAAACGGTGAACGTGTTAACAGTTCTGGCTCTAACCCTACAAGTTCAATTGCCTCTCTTGCCTTTTGCTTCGCTTCTTCTACAGATACCCCAAAATTAGTAGGGCCGAAACAAATATCTTTCTCCACAGTCTCTTCAAACAACTGATGTTCTGGGAATTGAAAGACAACCCCTACTTTTTTACGTAGTGGCTTTAGCTTTTTTTCTTTCTTTCCTGCCGAAATCAAATGTTCACCAATTTGAACTGTACCATTTGTCGGCTGCAATAAACCATTTAAATGTTGAATCATCGTCGACTTACCTGAACCAGTATGACCGATAATGGCATAATAGCCCCCACTTGGAAACGACACGTCTACATCATAAAGTGCGCGTCTTTCAAATGGAGTTTTATATTGATAACGATGTTCTACTTTTTGGAATGTAATCTCCAAAGTTCGTTCACCAAGCTTTCCATTGTAAGATGCGTATTTTGCAAAAGAATTTCATTTCTTTTTAATAATTCTGCTATTTTCACCGAAAACGGTACATCTAAGCCAATTTCTTGGAGCATATGAGAGGATTTGAAAATTTTTTCTGGAGTCCCTTCCTCTAATATTTCTCCCTTATTTAAAATAATGACACGATCTGACTGTGCCGCTTCTTCTAAATCGTGTGTAATTGATAGCACAGTAATACCTTTTTGATTAACAAGTTGTCTAACCGTTTCTACTACTTCACGTCTTCCTTGAGGATCTAACATTGACGTTGCTTCATCTAATATTAAAATAGATGGCTGAAGTGCTAAAACGCCTGCTATTGCCACTCGCTGCTTTTGCCCACCAGATAAGGAATGAGGCTCATCATTAAGAAAATCTTCCATACGGACAAGTCGTAAGGCCTGTTCTAATCTTTCAATCATTTGTTCTCTGGGCATTCCGATATTCTCTAAGCCAAATACAACATCATCTTGCACTGTTGTTCCAACAAATTGATTATCTGGATTTTGAAATACCATTCCAATTTGTTTTCGAACATCCCATACCGTTTCCTCTGATAAAACCATTGAATCATTTACTGTAATAGTCCCTGCTTCCGGCAAAAACAAACCATTCAATAATTTTGCAAGTGTAGACTTTCCTGAACCGTTTTGTCCAATAATAGATACCCATTCTCCCTCATATAAGGAAAATGAAACATCTTTTAATGCATACGTGGCTGCCCCAGGATATTGAAATGATATATTTCCTATCCGAAGTTTCTCTTTTTTCAATAGAAGGCACCCTTTCCTTCGCCAAGCTCGCCTATTTTTATATTTAAAAAAAAGGGCCATGACCAGTTTCTTGAAAAGAACTGTCCTGCCCTTTTAATTATCATTATACTAACTCGATAATTACCATTGGTGCTGCGTCTCCGCGACGTGGACCAATTTTTGCAATACGAGTGTATCCGCCTTGGCGCTCAGCATAGCGTGGAGCTACATCAGCGAATAATTTTTGAAGTGCATCTTGACCAGTCTCAGCGTTAGCTACTTCATTGCGAATGAAAGCTGCTGCTTGACGACGAGCATGAAGATCTCCGCGTTTACCTAAAGTGATCATTTTTTCCACTACAGAACGAAGTTCTTTTGCACGAGTTTCTGTCGTTTGGATGCGCTCGTTGATAATTAAATCAGTAGCTAAGTCACGTAACATAGCTTTACGTTGCGCACTTGTACGGCCTAATTTTCTGTATGCCATTCGTAGTTCCCTCCTTTGTTCATGGGTTTAAATCCTCAGTCGTCTTTACGTAAACCTAAACCTAATTCCTCAAGTTTATGTTTAACTTCTTCTAAGGATTTACGTCCTAAGTTACGAACTTTCATCATATCTTCTTCTGTTTTGTTCGCAAGCTCTTGTACAGTATTAATTCCTGCACGTTTTAGGCAATTATAAGAACGAACAGAAAGGTCTAGTTCTTCGATAGTCATCTCAAGAACTTTCTCTTTTTGATCTTCTTCCTTCTCGACCATAATCTCAGCATTTTGTGCTTCATCAGTTAAACCAACAAAGATATTTAAATGCTCAGTTAAGATTTTGGCACCTAAAGAGATAGCTTCTTTTGGCCCGATGCTTCCATCCGTCCATACATCAAGCGTAAGCTTATCATAATTAGCCACTTGTCCGACACGTGTCTTTTCCACTTGGTAAGTCACACGTGATACTGGAGTATAAATAGAATCAATAGGAATTACTCCTATTGGTTGATCTTCGCTTTTATTTGCATCAGCTGGCGTATACCCACGGCCACGCTTTGCAGTTAAACGCACGCGGAAATGCGCATCTTTTGCTAACGTTGCAATGTGTAAATCTGGATTTAAGATTTCTACATCACTATCGTGAGTAATATCAGCAGCTGTGACAATACCTTCGCCCTGCACATCAATTTCCAACGTCTTCTCTTCTTCAGAGTAGATTTTAAGAGCTAACTTTTTCAAGTTTAAGATGATCGTCGTAACGTCTTCTACTACGCCCTCAACTGTTGAAAATTCATGTAATACGCCATCGATTTGGATAGCAGTAACAGCGGCACCAGGGAGTGAGGATAAAAGAATACGACGTAAGGAGTTACCCAAAGTAGTACCATATCCACGCTCAAGCGGTTCAATTACGAATTTACCATATTTAGCATCTTCGTTAAGTTCAACCGTTTCGATTTTCGGCTTTTCGATTTCAATCATTAACTAAACCCTCCTTCAAAACGTCGAAACCCCGGTTAAACAAAGGTATAACCCCTGTCTAACCGAAAGTCCCCCTTAGGCAGTTCCCGATTGTGCACAACAAGCGATGTTTCTGTACGAAATTTCTCGATAATGCATCATATCCATTATAGACAAAAGGGAAAATTCTATACAGAAAAATTACACACGACGACGTTTTGGCGGACGACATCCATTATGAGGAACTGGAGTAACATCTCTAATTGCTGTTACTTCTAGACCTGCAGCTTGAAGAGCACGAATTGCAGCTTCACGACCAGCACCAGGACCTTTAACAGTAACCTCTAAAGTTTTTAAACCGTGCTCCATTGCAACTTTAGCAGCAGCTTCAGCAGCCATTTGCGCAGCGAATGGAGTAGATTTACGAGATCCACGGAAACCAAGTGCACCAGCACTAGACCAAGAAAGCGCGTTACCGTGAGTATCTGTAAGTGTTACGATTGTGTTGTTGAAAGTAGAACGAATATGAGCTATACCAGCTTCGATATTCTTTTTCACACGTTTTTTACGAGTGTTTGTTTTACGTGCCATTGTTAGTTCAACCTCCTTTACTTATTATTTCTTTTTATTTGCTACTGTACGACGTGGACCTTTACGTGTACGAGCATTGTTTTTAGAATTTTGACCACGAACTGGTAAACCACGACGGTGACGAAGACCACGGTAAGAACCGATCTCCATTAGACGTTTAATGTTAAGAGATACTTCACGACGAAGGTCTCCCTCAACTTTAATACGATCGATAACATCACGGATACGTCCTAATTCGTCTTCCGTTAAATCACGAACTCGTGTTTCTGAAGAAATACCAGCTTCAGTAAGAATTTTTTCAGCAGTTGTGCGACCAATGCCGAATACGTAAGTTAAAGAAATAACAACGCGTTTGTCTCGAGGAATATCTACACCTGCGATACGTGCCATTCTGAATGCACCTCCTTCTGATTAACCTTGTTTTTGTTTATGTTTAGGGTTTTCACAAATAACCATTACTTTTCCACGTCTACGAATAACTTTACATTTTTCGCAGATTGGTTTAACTGACGGTCTTACTTTCATGTCTCGAACCTCCTTAAAGATTACGGAGTGCTATATTATTTAAAACGGTACGTAATACGACCACGATTTAAATCGTACGGAGATAATTCTACCGTAACTTTGTCTCCTGGTAAAATACGAATGAAGTTCATACGGATTTTACCAGAAACGTGAGCCAATACGACATGCCCATTCTCTAATTCTACTTTGAACATAGCATTTGGCAACGTTTCAAGAACGGTACCTTCGACTTCAATTACATCATCTTTAGCCATTCAATAGTTCTCCCTTCTTCAAATCAGTAACATTTTACACTGCTCTGAAATCCCGGAGAGCCAGCTACTTATAAAGTGGTAAGGATTTCGTATCCTGCTTCTGTAAGAGCAATCGTGTGCTCAAAATGGGCACACCATTTACCATCTACCGTTACCACTGTCCAGTCATCAGATAGTGTTTTTACATATCGTCTTCCTTGATTCACCATCGGCTCAACACAGATGACCATTCCCGGCTTTAATCTAGGGCCTCTATTTGGTGGACCATAGTGCGGGATTTGAGGGTCCTCATGTAAGTCTTGCCCGATTCCGTGACCAACATACTCCCTAACGATCGAGAATCCATTCTCTTCAGCATGGGTTTGAACCGCATGTGAGATATTTGATAATCTCTCGCCTGGTTTTACTTGTTCTAGACCAAGATACAACGATTTTTCTGTGACATCAAGTAGCTTTTGAACAGATTCAGAAATGTTTCCAACTGGATACGTCCATGCAGAATCTCCATGGTACCCATTGTATTTCGCACCAATATCGATACTGATGATATCGCCCTCTTTGAGCTTGCGCTTTCCTGGAATTCCGTGTACAAGCTCTTCATTTACAGAAGCACATATGCTCCCCGGAAATCCGTTGTATCCTTTAAAAGATGGCGTAGCACCATATTTTTGAATCGTCTTTTCCGCTATTTGATCGAGCTCTTTCGTTGTAATTCCTGGAGTAATGTGCTGTTTCAACTCTTGATGAGTTAAAGCAACGATTCTGCCAGCTTCTCGCATGATTTCTATCTCGCGAGGAGTTTTGCAGATGATCATTACGCTAAGCCTCCGATGAGAACATCGATATCAGCAAATACTTTATTGATATCTTGCTCACCATTAATGCTTTTTAAGTAACCAAGCTCGTCGTAGAAATCAAGCAAAGGTTTTGTTTGCTTAATATTCACATCTAAACGATTTGCTACAGTTTCTTCATTGTCATCAGAGCGTTGGTATAATTCGCCACCACATTTATCGCACACATCAGCTGTTGCTGGTGGATTGAATTCTAAGTGGTAAGTCGCACCGCACTCTTTACAAATGCGACGGCCTGTAAGGCGTTTTAATAACAACCCTGAATCCACATTAATGTTTAAAACATAGTCGATTTTTTTGCCAAGATCTTTCATAATCTCTTCAAGAGCTGATGCTTGTGCAACAGTTCGTGGGAAACCGTCTAGTAAGAAACCTCTTACGCAGTCTTCTTGACTTAAACGTTCACGAACAATTCCGATTGTAACTTCATCTGGAACAAGTGCACCTTTATCAATAAAAGATTTTGCTTGTAGACCCATTTCAGTTTCAGCCTTCATAGCTGCACGGAACATATCTCCTGTTGAAATGTGAGGGATGTTATACTTGGCTACAATCTGTTCGGCTTGTGTACCTTTACCAGCACCAGGAAGCCCCATTAAAATTAAGTTCATCCTTGTTCCCCCTCAGTACATGAGCATGTAGGGAAGATGGTTCTTCCCACTTACTCACTGCTTGATAAACCCTTTGTAATGGCGTTTTACCAGTTGGCTTTCTAGCTGCTTCATTGTTTCTAAAGCAACGCCGACAACGATTAACATACTCGTTCCACCAATCTGTGCAGATGGAGGAAGATTTCCCAATTTCGTAAAGATAACTGGTAAGATTGCAATCGCTGCTAGGAAAATTGATCCTACAAAGGTCAAACGATACAAGATTTTTGTTAGATATTGTTCTGTATTCTTACCCGGACGAATACCTGGAACATATCCACCTTGCTTGTTTAGATTCTCTGACATTTGCTCTGGATTAACCTGAACAAACGCATAGAAATATGTGAAGGCTACAATGAGCGCAACATATATGATCATTCCCACTGGGTGAGAATAGTTAAAGTTTGCAATAATCCACTGCGATACATCATGTTTCGGGAAGAACTGTGCAATAGTTGGAGGCGTAATTAAGAATGAAACAGCAAAAATGACTGGAATAACACCCGCACTATTTACCTTAAGCGGTAAATGTGTGTTTTGTGCTCCAGCATGATTCCCATTCCCTCCTGTTACACGCTTCGCGTATTGAATTGGGATCTTTCTAACAGCTTGTTGAATGAAAATAACACCAACAATAACTGCTAGCACAGCTAGTAAAATCAATGCAACTTTAACGATACTCATGAACAATTGATCTCCGATATTTTGAAACTGTTGTTGATACACTTGAGATATAACACTTGGGATCGCTGCAGCAATACCGCCAAAGATAAGGATGGAAATACCATTACCCACACCTTTAGCTGTAATCTGTTCGCCTAACCACATTAAAAATGCAGTACCAGCAGTCAGTACCGTAGCAATGTATAAATAAGTGCTCCAACCAGGATTCAAAATTAATTGCCCACCTACCATACCGTTAAAACCGATTGACATACCAAACCCCTGAATAAACGCAAGAACAATTGTAAAGTAACGCGTGAATTGCGTTAGTTTACGACGGCCCATTTCACCTTGCTTCGACCATTCCGAAAATTTAGGAACAACATCCATCTGCAATAATTGCACGATGATGGATGCTGTAATATACGGCATGATTCCCATCGCAAAGATGGAGAAGTTTTTCAAGGCGCCACCGCCAAATGTATTTAGAATACCTAAAGCATTTAATTGGTCTTGTGCTTTCAGTACGTCTCCATTTGTAAATGGCACTGGGATAAACGTGCCAATCCTGAATACGATTAACATCGCTAAAGTGAATAATATTTTACGTCTTATCTCAGCAACGCGCATAAAGTTGGAGATTGTACGAAACATTAGATCACCTCAACTGATCCGCCAGCTGCTTCAATTGCTTCTTTAGCACTTGAAGAGAACTTGTGCGCTTTAACAGTTAGTTTTTTCTCTACTGCTCCGCTTGCAAGAATTTTAACACCGTCGTTTAACTTGCTGATAACGCCAGTTTCCAGCAATAATTCAGGTGTTACTTCTGTACCATCTTCAAAACGATTTAACGTTGATAAGTTTACAATAGTAAACTCTTTACGGTTAATGTTTGTGAAGCCGCGTTTTGGTAAACGACGGAATAATGGAGTTTGACCACCTTCGAAGCCAAGACGAACACCGCCACCAGAACGTGCGTTTTGTCCTTTATGACCTTTACCAGCAGTTTTACCGTTACCAGAACCGATACCACGACCGACACGGTTACGTACTTTACGAGAACCTTCTGCAGGTTTTAATTCATGAAGTTTCATTCCCAGGCACCTCCTTATATTAATGAGTTATCCTTAAGCTTCTTTTACAGTTAAAAGGTGAGAAACTTTGTTGATCATACCAAGAATAGCAGGAGTTTCTTCCTTAACTACAGTTGAATTCAACTTTTTAAGACCTAAAGCTTCTACCGTCGCACGTTGATCTTGTGGACGACCAATTACACTACGAGTGAGGGTAATTTCTAACTTTTTCGCCATTTGTTTTCCCTCCTTAACCTAGTAGCTCTTCTACAGATTTACCGCGTAATTTTGCAACATCTTCAGCGCGCTTAAGTTCGCTTAATCCGTTCACAGTAGCGCGAATCATGTTGATTGGTGTGTTAGAACCAAGAGATTTCGAAAGAATATCTTGTACACCAGCTAATTCAAGTACCGCACGAACAGGTCCACCAGCAATAACACCAGTACCTTCAGCAGCAGGTTTTAAGAATACTTCACCAGCTCCAAAGTGACCGTTGATTGTGTGTGGAATTGTTGTACCAACTAATGGTACAGCGATTAAGTTTTTCTTAGCGTCTTCGATAGCTTTGCGGATTGCGTCTGGTACCTCTTGTGCTTTACCAGTACCGAATCCAACATGACCGTTTTTATCGCCAACTACAACTAGTGCAGCAAAGCGGAAACGACGACCACCCTTAACAACTTTCGCGACACGATTTATCGTAACTACACGTTCTTCAAGTTCTAATTTACTTGGGTCAATGCGATGCATCAATTTTCCCTCCTTTGACCATTAAAATTGTAATCCAGCCTCACGAGCAGCTTCAGCTAGAGCTTTAACACGGCCATGGTATAAGTAACCACCGCGATCAAATACTACTTCTTTAACGCCTTTCTCTACAGCACGCTTAGCAACTGATTCTCCAACTTTCGTAGCAGCTTCAGTATTGCTAGTACCGTTAAGAGCAAGGTCTTTATCAAGAGTAGATGCACTTACTAACGTTACACCATTCACATCATCAATAACTTGAGCGTAAATATGTTGGTTAGAACGGAACACGTTTAAACGTGGACGCTCTGCAGTACCAGTAAGTTTAGCACGTACACGTGCATGTCTTTTCTTACGAGTCGCATTTTTATCAGCTTTAGTGATCATTTTCTTGTCACTCCTTTCTCTCACCTAACGGGTTTACTTAGCAGTTTTACCTTCTTTACGACGAACAACTTCGCCTTCGTAACGAATACCTTTACCTTTGTAAGGCTCAGGAGCACGTACAGCACGGATGTTAGCAGCAAATTCGCCAACACGTTGCTTGTCGATACCTTTAATTACGATTTTAGTTGGTGCAGGTACTTCAACTTCAAGACCTGCTTCCGGAGTCATTTCTACTGGATGAGAATAACCTACGCTTAAAACAAGTTTATCTCCTTGTTTTTGAGCACGGTAACCAACACCGACTAATTCAAGTCCGCGTGCGAAACCTGCAGTTACACCTTCAACCATGTTTCCGATTAAAGCACGAGTTGTACCGTGTAATGCACGGTGTTCCTTCTGTTCAGATGGACGCTCAACTGTTAGTGTATTTTCTTCAATTTTGATAGACATATCAGCATTGAATTTACGAGTTAATTCACCTTTAGGGCCTTTTACTGTTACAGTATTGTCTTCTGCAATTGTAATAGTAACACCTGCAGGGATTTCAAGAATCTTTTTACCAATACGAGACATGTGGTCACACCTCCGTTCGTTTTAAATATATATTACCAAACGTATGCTACTACTTCTCCACCAGTTTGTAATTGACGAGCGTCTTTGTCTGTCATTACTCCCTTAGATGTAGAAACAAGAGCGATACCTAATCCGTTAAGTACACGTGGTACTTCGTCAGCTTTAGCGTAAACGCGTAAGCCAGGTTTACTGATACGTTTTAATCCAGTGATTACACGTTCATTGTTTGCACCATATTTCAGGAAAATACGAAGGATACCTTGTTTGTTATCCTCGATGTATTCTACATCACGAATGAAACCTTCACGTTTTAAAAGTTCAGCGATCTCTTTTTTGATTTTAGAAGCAGGAACCTCTAATTTCTCATGACGTACCATGTTCGCATTACGGATGCGAGTAAGCATGTCTGCAATTGGATCTGTCATCACCATGTGTTTTACCTCCTTCCCATTTGTGGGTTTTACCAACTAGCTTTTTTAACACCAGGAATTTGACCTTTATATGCAAGTTCACGGAAACAAATACGGCAAAGTTTAAATTTGCGGTATACAGAATGCGGACGACCGCAGCGTTCGCAACGTGTATACTCTTGTACTTTAAACTTAGGAGTACGCTTTTGTTTCGCTATCATAGATTTTTTAGCCACGTTTTCGCCTCCTCTACTTAGCGTTGGCTTCCATTATTTTTGGAATGGCATACCGAATTGTGTTAAAAGTTCACGAGCTTCTTCATCAGTTTTCGCTGTAGTAACGATTACGATGTCCATACCGCGTACTTTGCTTACTTTATCATAATCAATCTCAGGGAAGATAAGTTGCTCTTTAACACCTAATGTGTAGTTCCCACGACCATCGAATGATTTCTTAGAAACACCACGGAAATCACGTACACGTGGTAAAGAAACCGATACTAATTTGTCGAAGAACTCATACATTTGCTCGCCGCGTAAAGTTACTTTCGCACCGATTGGCATACCTTCACGAAGACGGAAACCAGCGATTGATTTTTTAGCACGAGTTACAACAGGTTTTTGACCTGCGATTTGTGTTAATTCTTCTACTGCATTGTCTAAAGCTTTTGAGTTAGATACCGCGTCACCAACACCAGTGTTGATTACGATCTTTTCGATTTTCGGTACTTCCATCACAGATTTATAGTTAAACTTGCTCACTAGAGCAGGAGTAATTTCCTTTTGGAACTTCTCTTTAAGGCGATTCAATGAAGTGACCTCCTTTCTTAAGAAAATTATTTATCTAATAATTCACCAGATTTTTTTGCAATACGAACTTTTTTACCATCTTCTACTTTGAAGCCTACGCGAGTAGGTTCACCTGTTTTCGGATCTAAAATCATAACGTTAGAAACGTGAATAGGTGCTTCTTTAGTAATAATTCCACCTTGTGGATTTAATTGAGATGGCTTAGAGTGTTTTTTAACGATGTTAACACCCTCAACGATAACACGGTTTTGCTTTGGGAAAGCCACAAGGATAACGCCTTGTTTTCCTTTGTCTTTACCAGTGATTACCTGTACTTTATCACCTTTTTTTACATGCATCTTAATTCTGCACCTCCTTAGCAAGGCAATACCTTAAATTATAGAACTTCTGGAGCTAAAGAAACGATCTTCATGAAGTTGCTATCACGTAATTCACGAGCTACTGGTCCGAAGATACGAGTACCACGTGGGCTCTTATCGTCTTTAATGATAACCGCTGCGTTTTCATCAAATTTGATGTAAGAACCGTCCGGACGACGAGCTCCGCTCTTCGTACGTACTACTACTGCTTTAACAACGTCACCTTTTTTAACAACGCCACCTGGTGTTGCTTGTTTTACCGTAGCAACGATAATGTCACCAATGTTAGCATATTTACGACCAGAGCCGCCTAATACTTTAATTGTTAAAAGTTCACGTGCACCAGAGTTGTCAGCAACTTTCAAACGAGATTCTTGTTGGATCATGTTATGAAACCTCCCTTCGGACTAAAAATTCCGATTCGTCTATTTAGATAATAACCGCTTCTTCAACGATTTCAACTAAACGGAAACGCTTAGTAGCAGAAAGCGGGCGAGTTTCCATGATTTTAACGATATCGCCAAGTTTCGCTTGGTTTTGCTCATCATGGGCTTTGTACTTCTTAGAATACTTAACACGTTTTCCGTACAAGGAATGAGTTTTGTAAGTTTCAACTAAAACTGTAATCGTTTTGTCCATTTTGTCAGACACTACACGACCAGTATAAACTTTGCGTTGGTTACGTTCGCTCACTATGCAAACCTCCCCTCAATTTATCGATTAATTCCGATCTCTCTTTCACGAACTACAGTTTTCATACGAGCAATTGCTTTACGCACTTCACGAATGCGAGTTGGATTCTCTAATTGTCCTGTAGCAAGTTGGAAGCGAAGATTAAACAACTCTTCCTTTAAAGCTTTAACTTTTGTTTCGATTTCGGCAGTGGTTAATTCACGAATATCATTAGTTTTCATTAGATTCACCACCATTTTCTTCACGTTTTACGAATTTACATTTCACAGGTAACTTGTGAGCTGCAAGACGTAATGCTTCGCGTGCTACCTCTTCAGATACACCCGCGATTTCGAACATAATTTTCCCAGGTTTTACTACTGCTACCCAGCCTTCTGGTGCCCCTTTACCGGAACCCATACGTACTTCTAGAGGTTTTGCAGTGTAAGGTTTAGAAGGGAAAATTTTAATCCATACTTTACCGCCACGTTTCATGTAACGAGTCATTGCACGACGAGCAGCTTCGATTTGACGGTTTGTAATCCATGAAGCAGCTTGTGCTTGTAAACCGAATTCACCGAAAGCAACTTCAGTTCCACCTTTAGCACGACCACGCATTTTACCACGATGCTCTCTACGATATTTTACGCGTTTTGGCATTAACATATTATTTTCCTCCTTCCTCAGAAGCTTTCTTTTTTGTAGGAAGGACTTCTCCACGGTAGATCCATACTTTTACGCCTAATTTACCGTATGTTGTATCAGCTTCAACTGCTGCATAGTCAATATCAGCGCGAAGTGTATGAAGTGGAACAGTTCCTTCACTGTAAGATTCTGCACGAGCGATATCAGCTCCGCCAAGACGACCAGAAACCTGTGTTTTAATACCTTTAGCACCTGCACGCATAGCACGTTGAATAACTTGCTTTTGTGCACGACGGAATGATACACGGTTTTCTAATTGACGAGCGATGTTTTCGCCTACTAATTTAGCGTTAAGATCAGCTCTCTTAACTTCTAAAATGTTGATGTGTACACGCTTGCCTGTTAATTGGTTAAGAGCTTTACGAAGTGCTTCAACTTCAGTACCACCTTTACCAATTACCATACCAGGTTTTGCAGTGTGAATTGTAACATTTACACGATTTGCTGCACGTTCGATTTCTACTTTAGCAACAGCAGAATCTTTTAAGCGTACATTAATGTACTCACGGATTTTGATGTCTTCATGTAATAATGTAGCGTAATCTTTCTCAGCGAACCAACGAGATTCCCAGTCACGGATAACACCGACACGAAGACCAATTGGATTAACCTTTTGACCCATCGATTATCCCTCCTTCTTTTCTGATACCACAACTGTAATGTGGCTTGTGCGTTTGTTAATTTGGCTTGCACGACCCATTGCACGTGGACGGAAACGTTTCAACGTTGGACCTTCGTCAACGAAGACTTTTTCAACAACTAGGTTGTTAATGTCCATCTCATAATTGTGCTCTGCATTTGCGATTGCAGATTTTAAAACTTTTTCTACAACTGGAGAAGCAGTTTTTGGTGTGTGGTTAAGGATAGCAATCGCTTCACCCACTTGCTTACCTCGGATTAAGTCTACTACTAAACGAACTTTACGAGGAGCAATACGAACTGTTCTCGCTACTGCTTTAGCTTGCATTGAAGTGCCTCCTCTCATTATCTTCTAGTTTTCTTATCGTCAGCAAGGTGACCTTTATACGTACGAGTTGGTGCGAATTCACCTAACTTATGGCCAACCATATCCTCAGTGATGTACACAGGTACGTGTTTACGACCATCATATACAGCGATTGTGTGTCCGATGAACTGAGGGAAGATTGTTGAACGGCGAGACCAAGTTTTAACAACTTGTTTTTGCTCAGATGCAACTAATTTTTCCATTTTGCTCATTAAGTGATCATCGACAAATGGTCCTTTTTTTAAGCTACGAGCCATTTTGGTGCCTCCCTTCGTGATTGGCGTACGGTTCTAGAAATGAACCGTACTACAATCCCATTATTTTTTACGACGACGAACGATGAATTTGTCAGACGCTTTGTTTTTCTTACGAGTCTTGAATCCAAGAGTTGGTTTACCCCATGGAGACATTGGAGACTTACGTCCGATTGGAGAACGTCCTTCACCACCACCGTGTGGGTGATCAACCGGGTTCATTACAGAACCACGAACTGTTGGGCGTTTACCTAACCAGCGAGAGCGACCTGCTTTACCGATTTTGATAAGTTCGTGTTGTTCGTTACCTACTTGACCGATTGAAGCGCGACAAGCAGATAATACAAGACGTACTTCACCAGAAGTTAAACGTACAAGTACGTATTTACCTTCTTTACCAAGTACTTGAGCAGATGTACCAGCAGAACGAACTAATTGTCCGCCACGACCAGGCTTAAGCTCGATGTTATGAACAACAGTACCTACTGGAATGTTGATTAATGGTAATGCGTTACCGATTTTGATGTCAGCTTCTGGGCCAGACATAACTTCCATACCTACTTCTAAAGATTTAGGAGCAAGAATGTAACGTTTTTCACCGTCAACGTAGTTAATTAATGCGATATTCGCAGAGCGGTTTGGATCGTATTCGATCGTAGCAACGCGTCCTGGAATTCCATCTTTGTTACGCTTAAAGTCGATGATACGATATTGACGCTTATGTCCGCCACCTTGATGACGTACAGTAATTTTACCTTGGTTATTACGACCAGCCTTCTTGCTTAAAGGAGCAAGTAATGACTTTTCGGGTCTGTCAGTCGTGATTTCAGCGAAATCATTCGTAGTCATATTACGACGACCGTTAGTAGTTGGATTATACTTTTTAATTCCCATCTCAATTTCCCTCCTTCTTTAGTAAGAATTAAACGCCTTGGAAGATTTCGATTTCTTTGCTGTCAGCAGTTAGCTTAACGATTGCTTTACGACGACGGCTAGTAAAACCAGCGTGACGACCAACGCGTTTTGCTTTCGGCTTGTAGTTCATGATGTTCACTTTTTCTACTTTAACACCAAAGATCGCTTCAAGAGCATCTTTAACTTCTGTTTTATTAGATTTAACGTCCACATCGAACGTGTATTTTTTTTCAGCCATCATTTCCATAGAACGTTCAGTGATAACTGGGCGCTTAATGATATCACGAGGATCTCTCATTATGCAAGCACCTCCTCTACTTTTTCCACTGCCGCTTTTGTCATGATTAGCTTATCATGATGAAGCACGTCTAAAACGTTTACGCCATCAGCAGTGATTACTGTTACTCCAGGGATATTGCGAGCAGATAACTCTACAGATTCGTTTGCATCAGCAGTTACGATAAGAGCTTTCTTCTCAACAGTTAATCCTTTAAGTACTGCTAGCATGTCTTTTGTTTTTGGTGCATTTAACACTAGGTCTTCAAGAACTACAATGTTGTTCTCAACTACTTTAGTAGCTAATGCAGATTTGATTGCTAAACGACGAACTTTCTTAGGAAGTTTGTACGCATAGCTTCTTGGTGTAGGTCCGAATACCGTACCACCACCACGCCATTGAGGAGAGCGGATAGACCCTTGACGAGCACGTCCAGTTCCTTTTTGACGCCATGGTTTACGACCACCACCGCGAACTTCAGAGCGAGTTTTTACTTTGTGTGTACCTTGACGTAAAGATGCACGTTGCATCATTACAGCTTCGAAAAGTACAGCTTCATTTGGTTCGATACCGAAAATAGCTTCAGCTAATTCGATTTCACCAACCTGTGAACCAGTTTGGTTATATACAGTAACTTTTGGCATTGGAATTCCTCCTTCCTATTGTGAATTATTTGCTAACCTTCACAGCGCCTTGAACAACTACAAGAGATTTCTTAGCACCTGGAACGTTACCTTTTACTAGTAATAAGTTGCGCTCAGTGTCAACTTGAACGATTTCTAAGTTTTGGATAGTAACTTGGTCTCCACCCATACGTCCAGCAAGTTTTTTGCCTTTGAATACACGGTTCGGAGCAACTGGGCCCATTGAACCTGGACGACGGTGATAGCGAGAACCATGAGACATAGGTCCGCGAGATTGTCCGTGGCGTTTGATAACACCTTGGAAACCTTTACCTTTAGAAATTCCTGTTACGTCAACGATTTCACCTGCAGCGAAAACTTCAACTTTTACCTCTTGACCAACCTCTAATCCGTCCACGTCTGCATCGCGGATTTCGCGAATGAAGCGCTTAGGAGTTGTAGATGCTTTAGCAGTGTGGCCTTGTTCAGGTTTGTTAGTTAACTTTTCACGTTTATCTTCAAATCCTAACTGGATTGCATTGTAGCCATCAGTTTCAGTTGTTTTCTTTTGAAGAACAACGTTTGGATTAGCAGCGATAACTGTTACTGGGATTAACTCACCGTTCTCAGCAAATACTTGAGTCATACCGATCTTTCTTCCTAAGATTCCTTTGGTCATGAGTTACACCTCCTACATTTTTAAGTTATATAATTTATAGTTTGATTTCGATATCTACACCAGACGGTAAGTCTAAACGCATTAATGAATCTACTGTTTGTGGAGTAGGACTCACGATATCGATTAAACGTTTGTGTGTGCGCATTTCGAATTGCTCACGAGAATCTTTGTACTTATGAACAGCACGAAGAATTGTGTAAATAGTCTTCTCAGTTGGTAATGGGATCGGACCAGAAACTGTTGCCCCAGAACGCTTAGCTGTTTCTACAATTTTCTCAGCTGATTGATCAAGAATACGGTGATCATAAGCTTTTAAACGGATACGAATTTTTTCTTTTGCCATTATTTTCCCTCCTTCGTTCGCCTATTTCTAAAATAGACCTTCTCCATGGAAATTTCCCCACACCATGCCATGGCAAAGCGGCCGGGTGTGTCAGCAACCTTCCACTTCATCGCAGTCAAAGACCAACATTGTCTATTATACAATGTTATTCGTCTAGATGCAAGCATCTTTTTGTTTGCATCTGCTTTTCTCTACTTTTGCTATTATACATGGCACTTTAAAGAATTTCAAGTTTTCATCTAACAGAATTCGTTTTACAGTTTCTGGATTATCTTTTGTTGTTTTTATATTACTATAGAAGAAACTCGTCAAAACAAAAAAACACACTCTTCTTCTTTATATAAACGCAAACAAAAAACCTAAGGGAAAATCCCTTAGGTTTTTTTATATCAGCTAAGATTACTCAACGATAGTAGCAACTACACCGTAACCTACTGTACGTCCACCTTCACGAATAGAGAATTTAGTTCCCTCTTCGATAGCGATTGGAGCGATAAGTTCGATAGTCATTTCGATGTTGTCACCAGGCATTACCATTTCAGTACCTTCTGGTAATTGGATGATACCAGTTACGTCAGTTGTACGGAAGTAGAACTGAGGACGGTAGTTAGCGAAGAATGGAGTGTGACGTCCACCTTCTTCTTTAGATAATACGAAAACTTCAGCTTTGAATTTAGCGTGTGCTTTTACAGAGCCAGTTTTAGCAAGAACTTGTCCACGTTGGATGTCTTCACGAGCAACCCCACGAAGAAGAGCACCGATGTTGTCTCCAGCTTGAGCTTGGTCAAGAAGTTTACGGAACATTTCTACACCAGTTACAGTTGTAGAAGCATTCTCTTCAGCAAGACCGATGATTTCTACTACGTCACCAACTTTAACGATTCCGCGCTCTACACGACCAGTTGCAACTGTACCACGACCTGTGATAGAGAATACATCCTCGATAGGCATTAAGAATGGTTTGTCAGTTTCACGTTCTGGAGTTGGGATGTAAGCATCAACTTCAGTCATTAATTCAATGATTTTTGCTTCCCAATCAGCTTCTCCTTGAAGAGCTTTAAGAGCAGAACCTTTGATTACAGGAATGTCGTCGCCTGGGAATCCGTATTCAGATAATAGGTCACGAACTTCCATTTCTACTAATTCTAATAATTCTTCGTCGTCTACCATGTCGCATTTGTTTAAGAATACAACGATGTAAGGAACACCTACTTGACGAGAAAGAAGGATGTGCTCACGTGTTTGAGGCATTGGGCCATCAGCAGCAGATACTACTAAGATACCGCCGTCCATTTGAGCAGCACCAGTGATCATGTTTTTAACATAGTCAGCGTGACCTGGGCAGTCAACGTGTGCATAGTGACGAGTTTCAGTTTCGTACTCAACGTGTGCAGTTGAGATTGTGATTCCGCGCTCTCTTTCTTCTGGAGCAGCGTCGATTTGATCGTATCCGCGTGCTTCAGCACCACCAGCTTTTGCAAGAACTGTAGTGATCGCAGCAGTTAATGTAGTTTTACCATGGTCAACGTGGCCGATTGTACCGATGTTAACATGGGGTTTAGAACGTTCGAATTTAGCTTTAGCCATTCTAAATTCCTCCTTAGTTTATATAGGTTATTTTATATTTAGACTAGAAAGCGAAACTTACGTCCCACTTTCTAAGCTTACATAAGTAGTTATACTCGAACAATTGATAAAAATCAATTATTCACCTTTATTTTTTTTAATAATTTCTTCTGAAACAGACTTCGGTACTTCTTCATAATGATCAAATGTCATTGAGAATGTTCCGCGTCCTTGAGTGTTAGAACGTAATGCTGTCGCATAACCGAACATTTCAGAAAGTGGAACCATAGCGCGAACAACTTGTGCGTTACCGCGAGCTTCCATACCTTCTACACGTCCACGACGAGATGTTACGTCACCCATGATGTCTCCCATGTACTCTTCAGGAATTACAACTTCAACTTTCATCATTGGCTCAAGAATTACTGGGTTACATTTAGAAACCGCAGCTTTAAGTGCCATAGATGCAGCGATTTTGAACGCCATCTCAGATGAATCGACATCATGGTAAGAACCGTCAACTAATGCTGCTTTAATGTCAACTAGTGGGTAACCAGCTAGTACACCATTTTTAAGTGAGTCTTCAAGACCCGCTCCAACAGCTGGGATGTATTCACGTGGAACTACACCGCCGACGATTTTGTTTTCGAATTCAAATCCTTTACCTTCTTCGTTAGGTGCAAACTCAATCCAAACGTGACCGAATTGTCCACGTCCACCAGATTGACGAGCAAACTTACCTTCAACTTTCGCAGCAGCGCGGAAAGTTTCACGGTATGCTACCTGAGGAGCACCAACGTTTGCTTCGACTTTGAATTCACGGCGCATACGGTCAACGATGATATCAAGGTGAAGTTCACCCATACCAGCGATGATAGTTTGGCCAGTTTCTTGGTCAGTGTGAGCACGGAATGTTGGATCTTCTTCAGAAAGCTTAGATAATGCTGTACCCATTTTATCTTGGTCAGCTTTAGATTTTGGTTCGATAGCTACAGAGATAACTGGCTCTGGGAATTCCATAGACTCAAGGATAACAAGGCTCTTCTCGTCACAAAGAGTATCACCAGTAGTAGTATCTTTTAAACCTACAGCAGCAGCGATATCACCAGCGTAAACTGTTGAAATCTCTTCACGGCTGTTAGCGTGCATTTGTAGGATACGTCCTACACGCTCACGCTTACCTTTAGTTGAGTTTTTCACGTATGATCCAGAGTTTAACACACCAGAGTACACACGGAAGAACGTTAACTTACCAACATAAGGGTCAGTCATGATTTTGAATGCTAAAGCTGCGAATGGTTCTTCATCGCTAGACTTACGTTCTACTTCTTCATCTGTATCCGGAAGAGTACCTTTAATAGCAGGTACATCTAATGGAGATGGTAGGTAGTCGATAACTGCGTCTAACAGAATTTGAACACCTTTGTTTTTGAATGCAGAACCACAGATTACTGGGAAGAATTCTACAGAAGTTGTAGCCTTACGGATACCAGCTTTAAGCTCTTCTACAGTGATTTCTTCACCTTCTAGGTACTTCATCATCATTTCTTCATCAAGCTCAGCTACCGCTTCAATAAGCTTTCCACGGTATTCTTCAGCTAGTTCTTTGTGCTCTTCAGGAATTTCGACACGCTCGATGTCTGTTCCTAAATCGTTACCGTACATGTAAGCACACTCTTCAACAAGGTCAATGATACCATTGAACTCATCTTCAGCACCGATTGGTAACTGAATTGGATGTGCGTTTGCTTGTAAACGATCGTGGATTGTTCCTACAGAGTATAAGAAATCTGCACCGATCTTATCCATTTTGTTAACGAATACGATACGAGGTACACCGTAAGTAGTAGCCTGACGCCAAACAGTTTCTGTTTGTGGTTCTACACCAGATTGTGCATCAAGTACTGCTACCGCACCATCAAGTACGCGTAAAGAACGTTCTACTTCTACTGTGAAGTCTACGTGTCCTGGAGTATCAATGATGTTTACACGGTGACCTTTCCATTGAGCTGTAGTTGCAGCAGAAGTAATTGTGATACCACGCTCTTGCTCTTGCTCCATCCAGTCCATCTGAGATGCACCTTCATGAGTTTCACCGATTTTATGAATACGTCCTGTGTAATACAGAATACGCTCAGTTGCTGTTGTTTTACCAGCATCGATGTGAGCCATGATACCAATATTACGAGTGTTTTCTAAAGAGAACTCTCTTGTCATTTGGTGTCTTGCTCCTTCCATATATGGATTGGATTTTTTATTTTAAGTAGCAAAAAAGCCACTTTATATTGTTACATATGCCAGTGTCCAGTACCCTCATTATGTAAAACGAGCGCCCAACGAAAGGGAGAGGCATTCTCCCTCTCCACACTTCCATAAGCGACAAATAAAGCGGTTTATGCATACATTTATTTTACGTTGAATCCTACCAACGGTAATGAGCAAATGCTTTGTTAGCTTCTGCCATTTTATGAGTGTCTTCACGTTTCTTAACAGATGCACCAGCGTTGTTAGCTGCATCTAAGATTTCGTAAGCTAGACGCTCTTCCATAGTTTTTTCACCACGAAGACGAGCATAGTTTACTAACCAGCGAAGACCTAAAGTTGTACGGCGTTCTGGACGAACCTCAACTGGAACTTGGTAGTTAGCACCACCAACACGACGAGCGCGTACTTCAAGAACAGGCATGATGTTCTTAAGAGCTTGCTCGAATACTTCCATTGGTTCTTTATCTGAACGTTCACGAACGATATCGAAAGCGTTATAAAGAATTGTTTGAGATTTACCTTTTTTACCGTCAACCATCATTTTGTTGATAAGGCGTGTTACTAGCTTAGAATTGTACATTGGATCTGGTAACACGTCACGTTTCGCAACAGGTCCTTTACGAGGCATATTGAGTTCCTCCTTTCATTATAAGTTTATTATTTTTTAGCAGGTTTTGGTCGCTTAGTACCATATTTAGAACGTCCTTGCATACGTTTGTCAACACCAGCTGTATCAAGCGCTCCACGAACGATGTGGTAACGTACCCCTGGTAAATCCTTTACTCGACCACCGCGAATTAATACTACGCTATGCTCTTGTAAGTTATGACCGATACCTGGGATGTAAGCTGTAACTTCAATACCGTTTGTTAAACGTACACGAGCGTATTTACGTAACGCTGAGTTAGGTTTCTTTGGAGTCATTGTACCAACACGAGTACATACACCACGTTTTTGAGGTGCAGAGATATCAGTTGATTTTTTCTTTAAAGAGTTAAATCCTTTGTTTAACGCAGGTGATTTAGATTTCCATACTTTATCAGTACGACCATTTCTCACTAATTGGTTAATAGTAGGCATTTGATTATCCTCCCTTCGCATGTTTGTATGACCACATATCCAGGTGGTTCATTATTAGTTGAAAACAAAGTTTTTGCAAGGAAGAGCAAATGCTCTCTCCTCACAAAAACAGTTTTAACTTATTATTCCTATTGCTGAAGCTCCCACTTGAATCCCCGAAACTTTTCCAAGCTTACGAACTGATTCAACCTTTGTTATGGGTATGTTATGTTGCAAAGCAGTGCGAATGATAACATGGGTTAACCGCACATCAGCATCTTCTGCAATAACAACTTCTTTAACTATACCATTTTTGATTGCTTCCAATGTGCGTTTATGACCAACGACTACATTTTCAGCATTTGACACTTTTTGATAAGACATATAAATATCCTCCAAAGCATCGTTCAGGAGCAACCTTGATTATAGTAACATTTTGACTCATACAATGTCAACTAGGATTAGATGTTTTTATACAAAATTTACGACGGAAAATTTTACTGTTCCACATAAATCTCATCATTTTCTACATTCATGTTATCTTGTGTTGTTTTTACAAGATCCACTTTGCGATAACGATTCATACCTGTTCCAGCAGGAACAAGTTTACCGATAATAACGTTCTCTTTCAATCCTAGAAGCTCATCACGTTTACCTTTAATTGCTGCATCAGTTAAGACACGAGTTGTTTCTTGGAATGATGCTGCAGATAAGAATGAATCAGTTTCAAGTGAAGCTTTTGTAATACCAAGTAGAACAGGTCTAGCTGTCGCTGGTTGTTTACCTTTCAGTAACACCTTCGCATTCGCATCAGTAAACTGATGGATATCTAGTAATGTTCCTGGTAATACGTCTGTTTCACCTGCATCACTTACACGAACTTTACGTAGCATTTGACGTACCATTACCTCTACGTGTTTGTCACCAATTTCTACCCCTTGCATACGGTATACTTTTTGAACTTCACGTAATAAGTATTCTTGAACTGCTGTAATGTCCGTTACTTTTAGTAATTCTTTCGGATCAATAGAACCTTCTGTTAACTCTTTACCGTGGCTAATTGGCTGTCCTGGAGTTACTTTCAGACGAGCACCGTAAGGAATAGCATACGTACGAGCTTCAACTTCACCCTGTACAACTACTTCTTGGCGATCTTTAACATCGTTGATCGCTGCGATAACACCGTCGATTTCACTGATAACTGCCTGACCTTTCGGATTACGAGCTTCGAAGATCTCTTGGATACGAGGTAAACCTTGAGTGATATCATCTCCGGCAACCCCACCTGTATGGAATGTACGCATCGTTAACTGTGTACCTGGCTCACCGATAGATTGAGCTGCGATAATACCTACCGCTTCTCCTACTTCTACGTCTGTACCAGTTGCTAAGTTACGACCGTAACACTTCTTACATACACCATGGCGAGTGTTACACGTAAACGCTGAACGAATATTTACAGTTTCAACACCCGAATTTTCAACGATATGAGCGATATCTTCAGTAATTAATTGGTTTTCACTAACTAATACTTCACCTGTTTCAGGATGTTTTACAGTTTTTCTTGCAAAACGTCCAACAAGACGATCATATAATGACTCAATTACTTCATTACCCTCTTTAATCGCACCAATTAATAGACCACGATCTGTTCCACAATCATCTTCACGGACAATTACATCTTGTGCAACGTCTACAAGACGACGTGTTAAGTAACCAGAATCGGCAGTTTTAAGTGCTGTATCGGCAAGACCTTTACGCGCACCATGCGTAGAGATGAAGTACTCAAGTACTGTTAAACCTTCACGGAAACTCGATTTGATTGGAAGTTCGATGATACGACCAGATGGATTGGCCATCAGACCACGCATACCAGCAAGCTGAGTAAAGTTAGATGCGTTACCACGGGCACCTGAGTCACTCATCATGAAGATTGGATTGCGTTTATTCAAGGATTTCATCAGTTTTCCTTGGATAACATCTTTTGCATTACTCCAAATAGAGATAACGCGATCGTAACGTTCTTCTTCCGTGATTAAACCGCGACGGAATTGTTTAATTACATTATCTACTTTTGCTTGTGCTTCGTGGAGAATTTCATCTTTTTCGCCTAATACAAGAATGTCAGATACCCCAACTGTAATACCAGCTTTTGTAGAGTACTTGAACCCTAAGTTTTTCATACGGTCAAGCATGCGAGACGTTTCTGTAATTTGGAAACGTTTGAACACTTCCGCAATGATGTTACCAAGGATCTTCTTGCTAAATGGCGCCACTTCTTCGCGACTAGCAATAATTTCTTTAATGTTCGCACCTTTTTCAACGAAATATTCCGCTGGTGTTTCTTTTTCAAGGTTTGAGTTTGTCGGTTCATTAATATAAGGGAACGACTCTGGTAAGATTTCGTTAAATATTAATTTACCAACTGTTGTTAATAGAAGCTTACCTTTTTGCTCTTCAGTAAACGTTACGTTATTTACTGAACTTGCAGCAACTGCAACACGTGTGTGCAGATGTACATATCCATTTTGATATGCAAGTATTGCTTCGTTTGCATCTTTGAAGACCATACCTTCACCGATTGCGCCTTCACGCTCAAGTGTTAAGTAGTAGTTACCTAATACCATATCCTGAGATGGAGTAACAACTGGTTTTCCGTCTTTTGGATTCAAGATGTTTTGTGCCGCTAACATAAGAATACGAGCTTCTGCTTGTGCCTCTGATGATAACGGAACGTGAACCGCCATTTGGTCACCGTCAAAGTCCGCGTTGTATGCAGTACATACAAGTGGGTGAAGACGAATTGCGCGACCTTCTACTAATGTAGGTTCAAACGCCTGGATACCAAGACGGTGAAGTGTTGGTGCGCGGTTTAGAAGTACTGGATGTTCTTTAATCACAGATTCTAAAACGTCCCAAACTTCAGGGTGTACACGCTCAATTTTACGTTTCGCACTCTTAATGTTGTGTGCTAACCCTTTTCCAACTAACTCTTTCATAACAAAAGGTTTGAACAGTTCAAGCGCCATTTCTTTCGGTAATCCACATTGGTACATCTTTAAGTTCGGTCCTACAACGATTACAGAACGGCCAGAGTAGTCAACACGTTTACCTAATAAGTTTTGACGGAAACGTCCTTGTTTACCTTTAAGCATGTGAGATAGTGATTTTAATGGACGGTTACCTGGTCCAGTTACTGGACGGCCACGACGACCATTATCAATTAATGCATCTACAGCTTCTTGTAACATACGTTTTTCGTTTTGAACAATGATGCTTGGAGCACCTAGGTCCAATAGACGTTTTAAACGGTTGTTACGGTTAATTACACGACGATATAAGTCGTTTAAGTCAGAAGTAGCAAAACGTCCACCATCTAACTGTACCATTGGGCGTAGTTCTGGTGGGATAACTGGTAGAACATCTAAGATCATCCAAGATGGTTCATTTCCAGAGTTACGGAATGCTTCTAATACTTCTAGACGTTTAATAGCACGAGTACGGCGTTGTCCTTGTGCTGTTTTTAATTCTTCTTTTAAGAAGTCTACTTCTTTATCTAAATCAATGTCTTGTAGTAGCTTTTTAATCGCTTCTGCACCCATAGCAGCTTGGAATGTGCTACCATATCGATCACGATATGCACGGTATTCTTTTTCAGAAAGTAATTGCTTCTTATCAAGTGGTGTATCTCCACTTTCTGTTACAACATAAGAAGCGAAATAAATTACTTCTTCAAGCGCGCGAGGGGACATGTCTAAGACAAGTCCCATGCGGCTCGGGATACCTTTGAAATACCAAATATGAGATACAGGAGCAGCTAACTCAATATGACCCATACGTTCACGACGTACTTTTGCACGCGTTACTTCAACGCCACATCGATCACAAACTACACCTTTATAACGTACACGTTTGTATTTTCCGCAATGACATTCCCAGTCCTTTTGTGGTCCGAAAATACGCTCACAGAACAAGCCATCTTTTTCAGGCTTTAACGTACGATAGTTAATAGTTTCTGGTTTCTTAACTTCACCGTATGACCAAGAACGAATCTTGTCAGGTGAAGCAAGTCCAATCTTCATATATTCAAAGTTATTTACATCTATCAAGGGGCCTACCTCCCTTTTAGTCTACAGGTTATCCCAATTATTCCTTAGTTGTCTCAACTTCGACATTCAATTTATCTGCTGATTGATGATCATCGTCATCTTCTGTATCACGCATTTCAATTTCTGTATCGTCGCTAGACATCATTTTAACGTCCATACCTAAACTTTGCAGCTCTTTAATCAATACTTTGAATGATTCAGGAACGCCTGGTTCTGGAACATTTTCGCCTTTAACAATTGCTTCATAAGTCTTAACACGTCCAACAACATCATCAGACTTCACTGTTAAGATTTCTTGAAGAGTATAAGCAGCACCGTAAGCTTCAAGTGCCCAAACCTCCATCTCACCGAAACGCTGTCCACCGAACTGAGCTTTACCTCCAAGAGGTTGCTGCGTTACAAGTGAGTATGGTCCAGTAGAACGAGCATGAAGTTTATCGTCAACCATGTGCGCAAGTTTGATCATATACATGACACCAACAGATACGCGGTTATCGAATGGTTCACCAGTACGTCCGTCATACAGGATTGTTTTCGCGTCATTTGCCATACCAGCTTCTTCAATTGTGCCCCAAACATCTTCCTCACGAGCACCATCGAATACTGGTGTTGCAATGTGAATGCCCAGGTATCTTGCTGCCATACCAAGATGAAGCTCTAATACCTGACCGATATTCATACGAGATGGTACCCCTAATGGGTTTAACATGATATCGATTGGCGTACCGTCTGGTAAGTAAGGCATATCTTCTTCTGGTAAAATACGAGAAATAACACCTTTGTTACCGTGACGTCCGGCCATCTTGTCACCTTCAGAAATTTTACGTTTTTGAACGATATATGCACGTACAAGTTGATTCACGCCTGGTGGCAATTCATCGCCATCTTCACGGTTGAATACTTTTACGTCTAAGATAATACCGCCACCACCGTGTGGTACACGTAGTGATGTATCACGTACTTCACGCGCTTTTTCTCCAAAGATAGCATGTAATAGACGTTCTTCAGCTGTTAATTCTGTTACACCTTTAGGTGTTACTTTACCAACAAGTAAATCTCCATCTTTTACTTCAGCACCAACGCGAATGATACCGCGCTCGTCAAGGTTACGTAATGCGTCTTCCCCAACGTTTGGAATGTCACGTGTAATTTCTTCTGGTCCAAGCTTCGTATCACGAGCTTCTGATTCATATTCTTCAATATGAATAGAAGTGTACACATCATCTTTTACAAGGCGCTCACTCATGATGATCGCATCCTCGTAGTTATAACCGTCCCAAGTCATGAAGCCAACAAGCACGTTACGTCCAAGTGCTAGTTCACCTAATTCCATAGAAGGACCATCCGCAAGGATTTCACCTTTTACAACTTCATTTCCAACACTTACGATTGGACGTTGGTTGTAACAAGTTCCTTGGTTAGAACGAATGAATTTTTGCATTTTGTAGCGATCTAAGTCGCCTTTTACTGTTTGACCGTCAACTTCTACATAGCGACGTACCCAAACTTCACGTGCTTCTACGCGCTCAACAACACCAGGATGTTTACAGATTACTGCAGCACCTGAGTCTTTTGCTGATACGTACTCCATACCTGTACCTACAATCGGAGATTCCGGATTCATTAACGGAACTGCCTGACGTTGCATGTTCGCTCCCATAAGTGCGCGGTTAGAGTCATCGTTTTCTAAGAACGGAATACAAGCTGTCGCTGCCGACACTACTTGTTTTGGAGATACATCCATGTAGTCGATGCGTTCTCTATTTGTGACAATGTTTTCACCACGGAAACGAGCTACGATATCTTCACTTAGGAATTCACCTTCATCAGATAATTTCATATTCGCTTGGGCTACAACATAGTTATCTTCTTCATCTGCTGTTAAATAATCAACATGCCCTGTTACAAGACCAGTTTCTGGGTCAACACGACGATATGGTGTTTCAATGAAACCAAACTCATTTACTTTCGCGAACGAAGATAATGAGTTAATCAAACCGATGTTTGGTCCCTCTGGTGTTTCAATCGGACACATACGACCGTAGTGGGAGTAATGAACGTCACGTACTTCAAAGCCTGCGCGCTCACGCGTTAAACCACCAGGTCCTAATGCAGATAGTCTTCGTTTGTGAGTTAACTCTGCTAATGGATTTGTTTGGTCCATGAACTGAGATAACTGAGAACTTCCGAAGAACTCTTTAATAGATGCAATAACAGGACGAATATTAATTAGCGCCTGTGGTGTAATTGCATTTGTATCTTGGATCGACATTCTCTCACGAACAACACGTTCCATACGAGAAAGACCGATACGGAATTGATTTTGTAATAGTTCTCCAACAGAACGCAGACGACGGTTTCCTAAATGGTCAATATCATCTGTATCCCCTACTTTGTATAGTAGGTTGAAGAAGTAACTGATAGAAGCAAGGATATCACCTGGTGTGATGTGTTTCACATCACGAGTAATATTTGCATTACCAATTACATTAATTACACGTTCGCCTTCCGACTCAGGAGCATAAATCTTAATAGATTGCAGCTCAACATCGCCTTCTACCACTCCACCCATTGGTTTCGCTGTTTTGAATCCAATGTTTTTCTCTAAGTAAGGTAAAATGCGATCAAGTGTACGACGATCTAAGATTGTTCCTTCTGCCGCTAAAATTTCACCAGTTTCTGGATCCACTAATGTTTCAGCTAAACGTTGATTAAACAATCTGTTTTTAATGTGTAACTTCTTGTTGATCTTATAGCGACCTACATTTGCTAAATCGTAGCGCTTTGGATCGAAGAAACGAGACACAAGTAAGCTCTTAGCATTTTCTACTGTTGGTGGTTCACCAGGACGTAGACGCTCATAAATTTCAAGCAATGCTTTTTCTGTACTATCTGTGTTGTCTTTTTCTAATGTGTTGCTTAAGTATTCGTTATCACCTAAAAGCTCGGTGATTTCTTGATCAGAGCCAAACCCTAATGCGCGTAACAAAACAGTTACAGGAAGTTTACGCGTACGGTCAATACGCACATATACAACATCCTTAGCATCTGTCTCATACTCTAACCAAGCTCCGCGGTTTGGAATTACAGTAGCAGTAAAACCACGTTTTCCGTTTTTATCCACTTTGCCACTATAGTATACGCTTGGAGAGCGAACTAACTGGGAAACGATAACACGTTCTGCACCGTTAATTACGAATGTTCCAGTCTCTGTCATGAGTGGGAAATCTCCCATGAACACATCTTGTTCTTTTACTTCACCAGTTTCCTTGTTGATTAGACGCACTTTTACACGAAGTGGTGCTGCATACGTCACATCACGCTCTTTGCATTCGTCTACAGAGTATTTAGGTTCACCTAAGCTGTAGTCGATAAATTCAAGCGATAGATTTCCCGTAAAGTCTTCAATCGGAGAAATGTCTTGGAACATTTCTCGCAAACCCTCATCAAGAAACCACTGATAAGAAGAGGTTTGAATTTCGATAAGATTTGGTAACTCTAATACTTCACTAATACGGGCATAACTTCTTCGTTGGCGGTGGCGTCCGTATTGAACTAGTTGACCTGTCAACTGCTTCACCCCTCAAATCATGAGTATTATAAATGCACAAAAAAATTTGTGCAAAATCACAAATAAATACAACTACTGCTATTAGCGTAGTCTTTTTCTCTTAAAGATAAATACGTTGAGTCTTTCTACCTGCTCAAAAAAGAAAAATGGCTTCTATAAGAAAACCATCATTCTGTTTCATAATCTGCTGATTTTACTATCTTTTCCAAGAGAAACAAAAATATACATCTTTCTCAACGCAGAAAATCATATATTGGCATTGTATAATGTTAACATAGCCAAAAATAACCGTCAACGTTTTTTTGATTTTATGATATAATATCCTTTTTTCTTTTCTACAATCTCAACTTCAGAAAATACTTCTTCTAGTTTTTTCAGCGCAGATGGTGCACCTTGCTTCTTTTGAATAACAATCCAAAGTTCTCCACCTGGAACTAAATACTCCACAGCTTTTTCTAAAATCTCATGTACGATATCTTTACCCGCACGAATTGGAGGGTTAGATAGAATAGCAGCATACTCGCCATCTACATTTTCATAGACGCTACTTTGAAAAATACGTATATTCTCGATTCTGTTATTAGCGGCATTTTCTTTCGCAAGCCCAAGCGCCCTTTCATTCACATCCACCATGTGAACTTCACAACCTTGAAACTCTTTCGCTAACGACAAACCAATAGGACCGTATCCACAACCTACGTCTAATATATCACCTTTAATATCCGGCATTTGAAACGCTTCAATTAAAAGACGAGAACCAAAGTCCACCTCGTTTTTCGAAAACACCCCATGGTCAGATAAAAAAGTAAATTGAGATCCACGAAGTGGAAATTCCCATCGTTTACGATCACTTTTACTAGAAGGGTCGTTAGAAAAATAATGGTCTGCCATATGGCCACCTCTTTTCTTTACAGTTAAAAAAAAAGCTCGCATGAGAGCGAGCTTTTTTTAAAGCATCAAAAGTTAATTACTTAACTTCTACAGCAGCGCCAACTTCTTCAAGTTTAGCTTTCATTTCTTCAGCTTCCTCTTTAGAAACGCCTTCTTTGATTGCTTTTGGAGTGTTGTCAACTAATTCTTTAGCTTCTTTTAAGCCAAGACCAGTGATTTCACGTACAGCTTTGATAACTTTGATTTTTTGAGCGCCAGCACTTGCAAGTACTACGTCAAACTCAGTTTTTTCAGCAGCAGCTTCACCAGCGCCACCAGCTACAGCTACAGGAGCAGCAGCAGTTACGCCGAATTCTTCCTCGATAGCTTTTACTAAGTCGTTAAGTTCTAATACAGTCATAGATTTAACTGCTTCAATGATTTGTTCTTTAGTCATTGTAAATATCCTCCCTTAAATAGGTTTGTATTGTTTTATAGATAACAAGTAATTATCTTTTAAAAAATTAAGCGCCTTGCTCTTCCTTTTGTTCTGCAACTGCTTTAGTAGCAAGTGCAAGGTTACGGATTGGAGCTTGAAGAACGCTAAGAAGCATAGAAAGTAAGCCTTCACGTGATGGAAGAGTAGCGATTGCTTTAACCTCATCAAGTGTTACAAGTTTACCTTCGATTACGCCCGCTTTAATTTCTAAAGCTTCATGTTTTGTAGCGAAGTCGTTTAATACTTTCGCAGGAGCAACTACATCCTCGTTACTGAACGCGATTGCGTTTGGTCCTGTTAAGAATTCGTTTAACTCAGCCATTTCAGCAGATTCTGCAGCACGACGAGTTAGAGAATTTTTGTAAACTTTGAACTCAACGCCAGCTTCACGTAATTGCTTACGTAATTCTGTTGCTTCAGAAACTGTTAAACCACGGTAGTCAACAACAATTGTAGATTTACTAGCACGAAGTTTGTCCGCGATTTCAGTTACAACTTGTTGTTTAGTTTCGATTACTTTGCTCATGTTATTACACCTCCTGTAGATTATATAGAAGATGTACCGAAAGTGCACTAAAAACCTCCATGCCCAACTTGTAGACATGGAGGCATATAGTCACAGAAAAAAATTCCGTTTCGTATATTAACACCTAGGTAGGAAATTAAGTCTATTGACACCTACTGTCTACGGTACACTATTTAAATTCACAACATAAATGATTATATTAAATCTTCTTTATGAAGTCAACTTCCAATTTTTACGCTAATGTAGAAACGTCTACGCGTACGCCAGGTCCCATTGTAGAAGCAACTGTTACGTTCTTCATGTAAGTACCTTTTGCAGCAGATGGCTTAACTTTTAATAAAGTGTCAGCGATTGTTTTGAAGTTTTCTACTAATTTAGCATCTTCGAAAGATACTTTACCGATTGGAACATGGATGTTACCAGCTTTATCAACGCGGTATTCAACTTTACCAGCTTTGATTTCGTTAACAGCTTTAGTTACATCGAAAGTAACTGTTCCAGTTTTAGGGTTTGGCATTAAACCTTTAGGTCCTAATACGCGACCAAGTTTACCAACTTCACCCATCATGTCAGGAGTTGCTACTACTACATCGAAATCGAACCAACCTTGTTGGATTTTACCGATGTAATCAGTATCGCCTACAAAGTCAGCGCCAGCAGCTTCAGCTTCTTTAGCTTTTTCACCTTTAGCGAACACTAATACACGTTGTACTTTACCAGTACCGTGTGGAAGAACAACTGCACCACGGATTTGTTGGTCAGCTTTCTTAGGGTCAACACCTAAACGGAATGCAGCTTCTACAGTTGCATCAAATTTAGCTGTGTTTGTTTTCTTTACTAATTCTACTGCTTCTGTTGCAGAGTAAGCAGATGCACGATCAACAAGCTTTGCAGCTTCTACGTACTTTTTACCTCTTTTAGCCATTTTTATTTCCTCCTCGAATGTGGTTTTAGCGGAATAACCTCCCACGTTTACGCCTGTTTTCAGGTATAACCTGAGGATGAGCGCCATCCATTTATTTAAAAACAATAATCATTTACGATAATAAAGGTTGCGAATTGGAATTCCAGACCCGCAACCTTTTTTAAAAACAAATCGAATTAGTCTTCGATAACGATGCCCATACTGCGTGCAGTACCTTCAACCATACGCATTGCAGCTTCTACGCTAGCAGCGTTTAGGTCAGGCATTTTAGTTTCAGCGATTTCGCGTACTTTATCACGCTTAACAGTTGCCACTTTATTACGGTTTGGTTCACCAGAACCAGACTCAATACCAGCTACTTTCTTAAGAAGAACAGCAGCAGGAGGAGTTTTAGTAATGAAAGTGAATGAACGGTCCTCAAATACCGTAATTTCAACAGGGATGATAAGACCAGCTTGATCTGCTGTACGAGCGTTAAACTCTTTACAGAAGCCCATGATGTTAACACCTGCTTGTCCTAATGCTGGACCAACTGGTGGAGCTGGGTTAGCTTTACCTGCAGGAATTTGAAGCTTTACCATTTTAATTACCTTTTTAGCCACGAGACACACCTCCTTAAGTCCGTGATGTGGTCAATTGGACAGTGATTTGCCCTCCCACGTCATATTTTATCTGTAAGGATAAAATCTTTCAAAAAACGTCTCCGATAACGAAGACGTACTGACTTAAAAGATATTATCACTTTTTACAATTCATTTCAAGTTTCATTTTATAATTTTTCAATTTGATGGAAGTCAAGTTCAACTGGAGTCTCGCGACCAAACATGTCCACAAGTACGCTAACCTTTTTCTTCTCCACATCAATTTCTTCAATAGCACCTGTATAATCTGCGAATGGCCCCTCATTTACACGTACTGTCTCATGAAGTTCAAAGTCGAAATCAACCACTTCGTTGTCCATTCCCATATGTTTCATAATGGTAACAACTTCCTCTTCTAATAGAGGTGATGGTTTAGATCCAGAACCAGAAGAACCAACGAACCCAGTTACACCCGGCGTGTTACGTACAACATACCAAGAATCATCAGTCATGATTAATTCTACTAATACATAACCTGGGAACACTTTTCTTTTCATTAATTTTTCTTTTCCGTTTTTCATTTCTACTTCTACTTCTTCCGGGACAACAACACGGAAAATTTTATCTTGCATACCCATTGATTCTACACGCTTCTCTAGGTTTGCTTTTACTTTATTTTCATATCCAGAATAAGTATGGACAACATACCAACTTTTTTCCATTCATTTAGGACGAGCGTCCTTCCCTCCCTGACGTACATTTTTTTGCGCAAATGAAAAAAACCCGTTCACCGGGCTTTTACACAGTTCTTATAAATAACATTATATCATGGATAAGTGCTTCTTATTCAAGAATTAACCAAGAATTAACCGAATTAAAGAAGAAATGCCCATATCAACTACTGCGAAGAAAATCGCAAAGAACACAACTGTAGCAACAACAGTCGCTGTTGAGCGGAGTAATTCATCTTTTTTAGGCCAACTTACTTTTTTCATTTCGCGACCTACATCGCCGAAAAAGTTCGTTAAACGCATCTGCGGGACCTCCAGTGTATTATTTCAATTATTTATTTTGTTTCCTTGTGAACTGTATGCTGATTGCATGTTTTACAAAACTTTTTTATTTCAAGTCGCTCTATTGAGCTCGTATCTTTCATAGTAGAGTAGTTTCGATTTTTACACTCTTCACATGAGAGTACAACTTTTTTCCTCATTAGTTACACCAACCTTGTAACATTATGTCCCTAAAAATGTATCATACAATAAAAGACAATGTCAATGACATGCATTTTGTACTGTCTACAAAAGAAAACAGGTGATTTATTTTACACCTGTTGCACTTGTTATTTGTTATGAATTTAAAGTTGTACTTTCTCGCATTTCCATATATCGTTCCAATTTCCTCTTCACCCGCTGTAAAGCGTTATCAATAGATTTCACATGTCTGTTTAACTGTTCTGAAATCTCTTGATAAGAACGCCCATCTAGATATAAAGAAAGTACTTTTCTTTCTAAATCGCTTAATAATTCTGATATTTTTGATTCTATGTCTGTATATTCTTCTTGGCTAATAATCATCTCTTCAGGATCAGTTACCTTCGCTTCAGAAATAACATCCAATAACGTTCGATCAGATTCCTCATCGTAAATCGGCTTATCTAAAGACACATACGAATTTAAGGGAATATGTTTTTGCCTTGTTGCCGTTTTAATAGCGGTAATAATTTGTCGAGTGATACACAGTTCAGCAAATGCTTTGAATGAAGACAGCTTGTCCTCTTTATAATCACGAATTGCTTTAAACAATCCTATCATACCTTCTTGAACAATATCTTCTCGATCGGCACCCACTAAAAAGTAAGATCTTGATTTCGCGCGAACAAAGTTCTTATATTTGTGAATTAAATATTCTAGAGCGTCAGTATTACCTTTTCGAACTAACTCAACGATTGCCTCATCCTCTAAATCACGAAATGTAACGTCGCCTACACTTACGAAGCCTGCTTCCACCTTGATCCCTCCGACCGCTATTTATTTAGCAATATTATACAGTAAAAAGACAAAGAGCGTCAATGCTTCAACGCTCTCCTCTTCTTAATTTTTCTAATTTTTCTGTAATATCTTTACTAAATATCTTTCGCATGGCGGGTTGCTGTTCTTTCGTGTCTTTTGTACGCCTTCTTACTTGTTGCTCCATTGCCTGTACTTCCAACTCTAATTCACGCGCAGATTTCCGAAGGGCACCTTGCGCAAATATAACCCATTGTTCCGTGTAATCAGAAGTCGCAACATATATTCGTGTATTTATATTTCTAAGCTCTATCGCAAGTTGCTCTATCTTTTCGTCTGCAGTTTGATTCTTTCGTGTGAATATTACTTCCACACGAGATTGTTTCATCTTTTTTTCAATACCATGTACTGTATAGGCATCAAAGACTATCATCACTTTTGTACCTGTATAACCTTGATAATCCGCCATCTTATCAATAAGTGCATCTCTTGATGATTGTAAATCTACATCCCGCAGTTTCTTCAAATCTCCCCAAGCTCCGATAATGTTGTAACCGTCAACGATTAAAATATCGTTCATCTTTTATTTACCAATTTCGTGACGTTTACGATATACCTCATACATTAACAAACTTGCGGCTACGGAAGCATTTAAGGATGTAACTTTACCAACCATCGGTAGAGTGATTAGGAAATCACACTTTTCACCAATAATACGACTCATACCTTTTCCTTCACTACCAATTACTAACCCAATTGGCATTTTACCATCTAAATTACGGTAATCCGTTTTCCCTTTGGCATCTGTACCAGCAATCCAAAGTCCACGTTCTTTTAATTCATCAATTGTACGGGATAAGTTCGTTACGCGCGCAACAGGAATGTATTCAATCGCTCCTGTTGATGCTTTCGCAACTGACGCTGTAAGCCCCACAGCCCTTCTCTTTGGAATAATAATTCCATGAGCTCCTGTCGCATCAGCAGTACGCATAATAGAACCTAGGTTATGCGGATCTTCAATCTCATCTAAAATTAAGAAGAATGGATCTTCATTACGTTTTTCTGCCACTTTGAATAACTCTTCTAACTCCGCATACTGATATGCAGCTACTTGAGCAATTACACCTTGATGATTACCCTCAACTAATTGATCTAACTTTTTCTTTGGTGCATGTTGTAAAATAACCTTATTTTCTTTCGCTAACGCTAGTACAATCTGTACTTGTCCTTTGGCAGCACCTTCTGCGATCCAAATTTTATTTATATCTCTCCCTGATCGTAACGCCTCAATTACAGGGTTACGTCCGATAATATATTCACTACTCATGATGATGTGCCCCCTTCCTTTTCTTCTAAAACTGCAATAGCCTTATATACAATTTCGTCTAATCTTTCACGGTTATTTAATAAATGATGATAACCAATTAGCGCTTCAAAGGCTGTACTATGTCGATATGTTTGTACATCCGTATTTTTTGGAACTGTACCTGAATTTGCATTACGTCCTCTTCTTAATACCGCCTCTTCTTCCTCTGTCAAAAACGCCGTCTCTAATAAATGATAAACAACTTTCGCCTGTGCTTTTGCTGAAACAAAGCTCGTCCCTAATCGATGTAATTGATTAGGGCGAACTTTCCCTTTTTGAAGTAGGTGATAGCGGATATATTGTTCATATACCGCATCACCCATGTATGCTAACGCTAAGCTGTTTAATTGCTTTGCATCAATCATTCTTATCCTCTTTTCCATCTTGTACCTTGAGCGGTATCTTCTAAAATAATATTACGGTCTTTTAAGTCATCGCGAATTTGATCTGATAATGCAAAATCACGATTTTTACGAGCTTCAATGCGTTTTTGAATAAGTGCCTCAATTTCTTCATCAAGCAACTCTTCTTGCGCTAATTCTAACCCTAAAATATCAAATAATGTTTCAAGTTGTTTTACGTATGCTTCAATTACCACTGTAGACGTATGTTCTTCCAGTAAATATTGATTCGCATGATTTGCCACATTATATAACTCAGTGATTGCATTAGCAGTGTTGAAGTCATCATTCATCGCTTCTTCAAATGCAGTCTGGAATTTTTCCAGTTCCGCTAACCATTTCTCATTATGGTCTGTTAAATCAGTACTACTTTCCATACGGTGTTTTAAGTTACCGTAAGCCGTCTTAATTCTTTCCAGTCCGTTATTTGTGCTTTGTAATAACTCTTCACTGAAATTAATTGGATGACGGTAATGTACCGATAGCATAAAGAATCTAATTAACTGCGGATTATATTGCTTAATGATATCGTGAACTAAAATAAAGTTCCCCAATGACTTAGACATCTTCTCATTATTAATATTAATATATCCATTGTGCATCCAGTAACGTGCAAATGTTTTTCCAGTTAACGCCTCAGACTGCGCAATTTCATTCTCATGATGAGGAAATGCTAAGTCTTGACCACCAGCATGAATATCGATTGTATCTCCTAAGTATTTACGTGCCATTGCCGAGCATTCAATATGCCAGCCTGGACGACCTTTCCCCCAAGGGCTTTCCCAGAAGATTTCTCCTTCTTTAGCATCTTTCCATAAAGCAAAATCAAGAGGGTCTTGTTTCTTTTCTCCTACTTCAATACGCGCACCGTGACGTAAGTCTGCGATTGGTTGATGCGATAATTTACCGTATCCTTCGAATTCCTTCGTTCTAAAGTACACATCACCTTCTGATTCATATGCATATCCTTTATTCACAAGTTCTTGAATAAATTCAATAATAATATCCATATTTTCCGTTACACGCGGATGAACTGTTGCGTGTTTGCAACCTAGTGCCGTTACATCCTCAAAGTACGCTTCAACGAAACGGTCAGCAATTGTCGGCACATCTTCACCTAATTCATTTGCTGCTTTAATTAATTTATCATCTACGTCAGTAAAGTTGGACACATACTGCACATCATACCCTTTATATTCTAAATAACGGCGTACCGTATCAAATACCATAGGTGGTCTTGCATTCCCAATGTGAATATAGTTATAAACTGTAGGTCCACACACATACATCTTTACCTTATTTTCTTCTAATGGAGTAAACTCTTCCTTTTGACGTGTTAACGTATTATAAATGTGAATAGTCATTTTTATCCTTCCTTTCTACCTTTACTTCAAGTTGTTTTTTCAATTTATCAAGTTCTACTTCCATGACCTTTAACTTATCAAAAATTGGGTCTGGAAGGTCAGAATGATTTAATTCTTGACCGATTTTTACTCCATTTTGAATAACGACTCGGCCAGGTATACCTACAACTGTAGAATGTGCAGGGACTTCTTTTAATACGACAGAACCTGCTCCAATTTTAGAATTCTCTCCAACTGTAATAGAACCTAGTACTTTAGCACCTGTTGCAATTAATACATTATCCTGAATTGTAGGGTGCCTCTTTCCCTTTTCTTTACCCGTACCACCTAATGTAACCCCTTGATAGATCGTTACATTATCACCAATTTCGCACGTTTCTCCAATTACAACCCCCATTCCATGGTCTATGAAAAAACGACGACCAATTGTTGCTCCTGGATGAATCTCAATGCCAGTAAAGAAACGACTAACTTGTGAGATCCAACGTGCAATAAAGAAGAAATTTTTTTTATAAAAAGCATGTGCAATTCGATGGGCCCAAACTGCATGTAATCCAGAGTAAGTCAAAATGACTTCGAAATAACTTCTTGCCGCTGGATCCTGTTCAAAAACGACTTCAATATCTTCCCGAAGCCTCTTAAACATCGACGTTCCCTCCCCTTTATGGGCTGCTTTTTCGAGTGAACTAACTCCCTACTTATCTCCCTAAATCTTTATACAAGTAGATAAAATTTATACTCATACCCAGTTTTACGGTATAAAAAAAGACGCCTCTGTCATATTGACAGAGACGCCTTATAAGCGCGGTTCCACTCTGTTTAGGCTAAAAAAGCCTCAAACTCATCTCTGATAACGGTGTACACCGCTTCTGCTTACTTTACGCCCTAAGACGTTTCGCAAAACAATTTACTGTTCAGCAGAAGACTCGAAGGGGCATTTCAAAAATCCACTTATAAACCACTTCCAGCCTAAAGGTGGTTCTCTCTGTAAAAAGCCTGATTTTCTACTTCTCCTTCTCGTCGCTTTTCCTTATTAGGTTTTAAGTATACTTATTATATTTCTAAACCTAGAAAATGTTAACCAATTACTTTTTGAAGACGATTTAAAACTTTTTCTTTTCCAAGAAGTGCAATAGCATTCGGAAGCTCTGGACCATGTGTTTGACCAGTAGTTGCAACACGGATTGGCATAAATAAGTTTTTACCTTTATGACCTGTTTCCTTTTGAACTGCTTTAATAGCCGCCTTAATTGCTGCTGGTTCCATCGCTTCTAGTGCTTCTACTTGACCAGCAAATGCACGAAGTACTTCTGGTACTTGTTCACCTTTTAATACTTCTTGTCCTTCTTCTTCATAATCAACATGATCTTTGAAGAACATTTCAGAAAGCTCTACAATTTCAGCTCCAAAACTCATTTGTTCATGGTATAAAGCAATTACACCACGGATCCAATCTTGATCTTGTTCACTTAAAGTTTCTCCCACACGTCCAGCTTTCACTAAATGCGGTAAACTTAACTCTACAACCGTATCTAAATCTTGCTTTTTCATATACTGGTTGTTCATCCATTTTAGTTTTTGAGAATCAAATAATGCAGGTGATTTTGATAAACGAGCTGCATCAAACATTTTGATAAACTCATCTTTAGAGAAGATTTCTTCTTCACCTACTGGTGACCAACCTAATAGCGCAATAAAGTTAAAGATTGCTTCTGGAAGATATCCAAGCTCTTTATATTGCTCAATAAATTGAATAATAGATTCATCACGCTTGCTTAATTTTTTACGACTTTCATTTACAATTAAAGTCATATGACCGAATTGTGGGATATCCCAACCGAAAGCTTCATAAATCATCATTTGTTTTGGCGTGTTTGAAATATGATCATCACCACGAAGTACATGTGTAATCTCCATTAAGTGATCATCTACTGCTACCGCAAAGTTATAAGTTGGGATTCCATCTTTTTTCACGATAACAAAATCACCAAAATCATTTGAATGGAATGCAACTTCGTCTTTTACGATGTCTTTGAATGTGTAATCACGATTAGCTGGTACACGGAAACGAATACTCGGAATACGTCCCTCAGCTTCAAATTCTTTCATTTGTTCTTCAGTTAAATCACGGTGGTTACCTGCATAACGAGGTGTTTCACCACGAGAAATTTGTCCTTCACGCTCTGCTTCTAGCTCTTCTTCTGTCATATAACATTTGTAAGCTAAACCACGCTCTAATAAATCTAGATATAATTTTTTATAAATATCTAAACGCTCTGTTTGACGATATGGTCCAAATTCACCGCCAACATCAACACCTTCATCCCAGTCCATACCGAGCCATTTTAAGTATTTTAATTGGCTTTCTTCTCCACCAGCCACGTTACGTTTTACATCAGTATCTTCAATACGAATAATAAACTTGCCATCTAAATGACGAGCAAATAAATAATTAAATAATGCCGTACGCGCATTTCCGATATGTAAGTGTCCTGTTGGACTTGGCGCATAGCGCACTCTCACTTGCTTTTCCATAATTGGTACACCTTCCATTCTTAATGTCTACACATTCTATAATTGTACAACAAAAAAATGTGATTATCCATCTTACGAATTAAAAACCATTATTTTTTCTGTAATAATACCACTGCTTGAGAGGCAATTCCTTCTTCCCTACCTGTAAATCCTAATTTTTCTGTTGTAGTTGCCTTTACATTAATGTTATCTATAGACGTTTCTAACAGTTCACTAATACGTTTACGCATACTTTCAATATGCGGTGCCATTTTTGGCTTTTGAGCAATAATTGTACAATCTAAATTCCCTAACTCGTAACCTTGTTCACGCACAAATTCCCAAACTTTTTGCAACAATACAGCTGAATCTGCATCTTTAAAAGCTGGGTCTGTATCAGGAAAATGCTTTCCGATATCTCCTGCTGCAATGGCACCTAAACATGCATCAGCAATCGTATGTAACAATACATCTGCATCTGAATGGCCGATTAATCCTTTCTCGTGTGGAATTGTAATTCCGCCAATAATTAACGGTCTACCTTCTGCAAATTCATGCACGTCAAAACCTTGTCCAATTCGAAACATTCTTTACATCCTCCTTGAGCTAAACCACTGAGCTTTATGACTCTATATTATATCGATATCCTTACAAAGAAAAGCCCGGCCATTGCCGAGCTTTTCTTTGTTATACACCATCACGGCTATTTTTTCAGAACATGAAGGAAACTTTCAGCAATTAGTAAATCCTCTGGAGTCGTCACTTTAATATTATAGTAACTCCCTTCTACTACACCTACTTGCTTTCCAATACGTTCCACGAGACTTGCATCATCTGTACCAAGAAAACAGCTCTGTTTTGCACTTCTATGAGCTTCTAGCAAAAGAGAAACAGAGAACCCTTGCGGTGTTTGTACAGCCTTAAGCTGAGATCGTTCTACCGTTTCGACAACAACACCTTGCTCTACCTTCTTAACTGTATCCTTTACTGGCACTGCACAAATGGAAGCTCCATATTTTTCTGCTGCTGTTAATACATCTTGAATCACTTTATTCGTTACGAATGGGCGCGCTCCGTCATGTACAAGAACGTATTCAACATCACTCGCATGCTGAATCGCGTTATATACACTATCTTGTCTTTCGGCTCCACCCTGAATAAATTGTACCTGTTTTTCAATCGGATACTTCTGCATTAATTCTTCAAAATACGGGCGTTCCTCTTCGTTAATTGCCATAACAATACTTTTGCACGCTTTATCTCTTTCAAAAGCACGTAATGTATGAACGATAATCGGTACTTCATTTATAAGTAAGAATAACTTATTTTTGCCAGCACCCATCCGCTTTCCTTGGCCGGCTGCCGGAATAATTAATGTATACATATTAATAATCCTCTACCTATAATGCTTTTTCTAATAATTTACGTTTTGCGAAAATCATACGACCAGCTGATGTTTGTAATACGCTAGTAACCAGTACATTAAGTTGCGAACCTACATACTCTCTACCATCTTCTACTACAATCATCGTACCATCATCTAAGTACGCAACACCTTGGTTTTGCTCTTTACCATCTTTCACAACATAAACATTTAATTCTTCGCCAGGGAGTACAACTGGTTTAATTGCATTAGCTAAATCATTAATGTTTAACACTGTTACTCCTTGTAATTCAGAAACTTTATTTAAGTTAAAATCATTCGTTACTACAGTTCCACCGGTGATTTTTGCTAACTTTACAAGTTTGCTATCCACCTCTTGGATATCCTCGAAATCGCCTTCATAAATTTCTACCGGAATCGGCATCTCTTTTTGAATACGATTTAAAATGTCTAGTCCTCTGCGACCACGATTACGCTTTAAAGCATCGGAAGAATCGGCAATATGCTGAAGCTCTTCTAATACGAATTGTGGAATCACAATTGTTCCTTCCAAAAACTTCGTTTGGCAAATGTCAGCAATACGTCCATCGATAATTACACTCGTATCGAGAATTTTCCAATGAGTCGTAGATTTTTCTGCTTCTGCCTCTTCGTTCTCGTTATTATTTTTCTTCTTACCTCCGCGTTGGGGTAATGTAAATAATCCTAGCAATTCATTCCTCTTTTTAAATCCTACTTGGAATCCTAAATATCCAAGTAAAAGAGTGAAGAACACTTGCAATACCGTACTAATAACCGGAATTGTAAATTCACGAATCGGTATTAAAATTAAATATGCAACAATAAGACCAGAGATCAATCCTAATGTACCAAATAAAACATCTGCTACAGGCGCCTTTACAAGAGCCTCTTCAATATGCTTAATAAGTTGAACAATATAATCTACAAGCCAAAATGTTGTTAAAAATAAAATAATTGCACCAATAATCGCACGAACATACGATCCTTCCAATAAAGGAACAGCACCGATGTCTAATACATTAATAACTTTTGGGATTAAGTAAATCCCTAACGCTCCCCCGATCACTAGAAAGAAGAGCTGTACGATCCGTTTTAACATCCAACCACCTCCTACTCATTATTAACCATTGTTTCGCTAATCAAAACGCCGAATGCAAAAGCGGACGTGTTTTTTTATAAATAGTTTTATTTACCAATATATCATATCATATACCAAAAATGTTCTAGTGTCGTTATATTATGGAATCAATGTAATATTCTTAATTGTGTCTACTCATATATAGATGCTCTTGAATTCTTTTTAGGCCTTCTCGTATTTTCTTCGCCCTTACTTCCCCAATTCCTTCCACATCATCCAATTCATGAATAGTCGCGCGACAAACTCCTTGCAACGTTTTGAATCGATTAATTAAATTTTCAATGATAAGTGGCGGAACACGAGAGATTTTGCTTGTAATTCGATATCCCCTTGGCGTCACACTTTCTTCTAAACTGGTTTGCCCTGGGTAACCAAGTAATTTAACTAAATCACTATCCTCTAAAAGTTGTGTATTTGCAAGGTCCTGTAACTTTTTCAAAATTTGATGATGGTCTTGTGTTTTCTCCTGATGGTAATCTTTAATTAACAATGCTGCCTCTGCTTCTAAATCAGCTAGTAATTCTGTAAGCTGTAAACGAATTAACCTACCTTCTGTTCCTAGCTCATGAATATAGCTCAATATTTCATTTTTAATACGCAGTACCATTTCAACACTATGTAAAACGTGAACTACCTCAGACATTGTAACGACCTCTTCAAATTCTAGAATGCCCAAATTCGTAATACCATCATTCCATACAGCCTTATATTTTTCTAACGTTTGAATAGCTTGGTTTGCCTTTGTTAAAATAACCCCTATATCTTTTAGTGTATAACGTAAGTTCCCTTGATATAGCGTAATTACGTTACGTCTTTGTGAAATGGCCACAACAAGGCTGCCCGTCTGCTTCGCTACACGTTCTGCTGTTCGGTGACGCATACCGGTTTCAATAGAATCAATAGATGCCTCTGGAACTAACTGTGCATTCGCTATTAAAATTTTACTTCCCGTTTCATTTAAAATAAGTGCCCCGTCCATTTTTGCTAATTCATATAAACTAGCAGGAGAGAATGCACAATTAATGTGAAAACCACCATCCACAATACTTTTAATCTGCTCATTATATCCAAGAACAATTAGCCCCCCTGTTTGTGCGCGAAGTACATTATCTATCCCTTCACGCAGTGGTGTTCCTGGGGCCACGAGCTGTAAAATATTAATCATACTTTTGACACGTTGCTTATTTTCTTCCATAGCCTAGCCTCCTAATGTCAAACGAAGCGCTTCTCCTAAATTAGAAACACCTACAACCTCAATCCCATCCGGAATTGTCCATCCTCCTAAGTTTTTTCTAGGAATAATAACACGTTGAAATCCTAATTTAGCCGCTTCTTGTACACGTTGTTCGATTCTTGATACTCTTCTTATTTCTCCAGTTAATCCTACTTCTCCTATTACTGCATCAGTTGGTGCCGTAGATTTATCCCTAAAACTTGAGGCTATACTTAAAGCCACTGCTAAATCAATTGCCGGTTCGTCTAATTTCAAACCACCAGCTACTTTTAAATATGCATCTTGATTTTGCAATAGTAAACCTGTTCTTTTTTCTAATACTGCCATAATAAGCGAAACACGGTTATGATCAATTCCCGTCGCCATTCTTCGAGGATTTCCAAAACTAGTAGGGGAGATTAATGCTTGTATTTCTACTAAAACCGGTCTTGTTCCTTCCATTGAAGCAACTACTGTTGATCCTGCAACACCAACCGGCCTTTCCTCAAGGAAGATTTCAGAAGGATTTAAAACTTCCGCAAGACCAAGCTCTTTCATTTCAAAGATACCCATTTCATTCGTGGAACCAAAACGGTTCTTCACAGCCCGTAAAATACGATACGTATGGTGTCGATCTCCTTCAAAGTAAAGAACTGCATCGACCATATGTTCTAACATACGAGGTCCTGCAATTGCTCCTTCTTTTGTCACATGCCCGACAATGAAAATAGGGATTCCTTTTGTTTTTGCAAGTTTCATTAATTCCGCTGTACATTCACGTACTTGTGCCACACTTCCTGGTGCTGACGTCACTTCAGGTAAATGTATCGTTTGAATAGAATCAATAACAACAAAAGCTGGATTCATCTCTTCAATATGTGCTGCAATACGCTGCAGGTCTGTCTCTGCTACAACAAATAGATTGCTACCCTTTACATGCAAACGATCTGCACGAAGTTTAATCTGCTTTGCCGACTCCTCACCCGATATGTATAATACATCATATGAAGAATCTGCTAATTGTGATGAAATCTGTAATAGTAATGTTGATTTTCCAATCCCAGGGTCTCCACCAATAAGCACTAAGGACCCATCTACAATTCCACCACCAAGCACACGATTAAACTCTTGAAATTCCGTTTCAATACGTGCCTCAGACTTTGTTTCTACTTCGGTAAGACGTCTTGGTTTTGTTACTTCCGTTTGAATTGCATTCGCGTAATTAAGGCGCCTAGATGATACAACTGGCTCCATTTCTTCAACAAGTGTATTCCATTGACCACATCCAGGACATTTACCCATATATTTTGGTGACTGATAACCACATTCTTGACATATAAATTTCGTTTTCTTTTTAGCCATACCTTTTTATAGTTCACTTCACTTTCGTCTATAAACGTTTATCCTTCTCGTACAAGAAAGAGGGCTATCGCGTAGCCCTCTTTGTTTGTCTATACTTATTTTACCTTTTCCGCACTATGAATGACAAATGATTCTCCTTCTACATCAAAGATAACTTTTTGTCCTTTCTCAATAGCACCTTTTAAAAGTTCTTCTGATAGTCTATCTTCTACATGTTTCTGAATTGCTCTGCGAAGTGGACGAGCGCCATACTCACGATCAAATCCTTTATCTGCAATAGCTGAAATTGCCCCTTCCGTTAAGTGCAATTCGATTTCTTGTTCTTTTAAGCGATTAACTAACTGATTTACCATAAGAGTTACAATCTCTTGAATATGTTTTTTCTCAAGCATATGGAATACGATAATTTCATCAATACGGTTTAAGAATTCTGGACGAAATGCCTTTTTCAGCTCATCCATTACTTTACCTTTCATATCCGAATAATCACGGCTTTCATCTTGTACATTAAATCCAAGATGTTTGTTACGTTTTAACGCCTCGGCACCAACGTTAGACGTCATAATAACAATCGTATTACGGAAATCAACTGTACGTCCTTTAGAATCTGTTAAACGACCATCTTCTAATACTTGTAGTAAAATATTAAACACATCCGGATGAGCTTTCTCTACCTCATCTAATAAGACAACTGAATATGGCTTGCGACGAACTTTCTCTGTTAATTGTCCACCTTCTTCATATCCAACATATCCTGGAGGAGAACCAACTAAACGGGAAGTAGAATGCTTCTCCATGTATTCTGACATATCGATGCGAATCATTGCATCTTCATCACCGAACATAGATTCTGCTAGTGCTCTTGCAAGTTCTGTTTTACCTACACCTGTTGGCCCTAAGAAAATAAATGAACCAATTGGGCGCTTCGGATCTTTTAATCCTGCTCTTGCACGACGAACAGCTTTTGCTACAGCTACTACTGCTTCATCTTGACCAATCAAACGATCATGGAGAATGGATTCTAAATTTAATAATTTATCAGTCTCTGTTTGTGCAAGTTTAGAAACTGGGATACGCGTCCATGTAGAAACGACATTTGCAATATCTTCTACCGTAACCTCTGAATTTTCTTTTCCTTGTTGCTCTTTCCATTGACGTTTTGTATCTTCTAACTTCTCACGTAAGCGTTGCTCCATATCACGTAAGGATGCAGCCTTTTCAAATTCTTGACTTTGTACAGCTGCATCTTTTTCTTTTCGAATCTCCTCAAGCTTCACTTCAAGCTCTTTTAAGTTTGGTGGTGTTGTATAAGAACGTAAGCGAACTTTTGAAGCAGCTTCATCAATTAAATCAATTGCTTTATCTGGTAAAAAGCGATCTGTAATATAACGATCTGAAAGTTTTACAGCTGCATCAATAGCGTCATCTGTAATAGATACACGGTGATGCGCCTCATAACGATCACGTAAACCTTTCAAGATTTGAATCGATTCTTCTAAACTTGGCTCATCAACATGAATTGGTTGAAAACGTCTTTCTAAAGCCGCGTCTTTTTCAATATATTTACGATACTCATCTAAAGTTGTTGCCCCAATACATTGTAACTCTCCTCGTGCTAAAGATGGTTTTAAAATATTCGATGCATCGATTGCACCTTCTGCTCCACCTGCACCAATTAATGTATGAAGCTCATCAATAAATAGAATAATATTGCCTGCTTGGCGAATTTCATCCATCACTTTCTTTAAACGATCTTCAAATTCACCGCGATATTTCGTTCCAGCTACCACTGTACCCATATCTAGTGTCATAACACGCTTATCTCTTAAAGTTTCAGGAACTTCATTATTTACAATTTGCTGTGCTAATCCTTCTGCGATTGCCGTTTTACCTACACCAGGCTCACCAATTAATACTGGGTTGTTTTTCGTTCTACGGCTTAATACCTCAATTACACGTTGAATTTCTTTACCACGTCCAATAACAGGGTCTAAGCGATTTTCACGCGCAACAACTGTTAAGTCCCTTGCTAAACTGTCAAGTGTCGGTGTATTTGCATTTGATGCTGAACCACCTTGATGACCTGAACTAGCTTCATTACTTCCAAGAAGTTGTAAAACTTGTTGTCTTGCTTTATTTAGACTTACACCTAAATTATTTAAAACACGTGCGGCTACACCTTCACCTTCACGGATTAAACCGAGTAAAATGTGTTCTGTTCCAACGTAAGAATGGCCTAGCTTACGCGCTTCATCCATAGATAATTCAATAACCTTTTTAGCACGAGGTGTATAATGTACAGTTTGAGAAGCTTCTGTTCCACGCCCAATTAACGCTTCTACTTCTTTTTGAACTTTCTCTGGACTTAATCCAAGAGCAATTAATGCTTTTGCTGCAATTCCTTCACCTTCGCGTACAAGCCCAAGTAAAATATGTTCTGTTCCAATATTATTATGCCCAATACGAATTGCTTCCTCTTGAGATAAAGCTAATACTTTCTGTGCTCTTTCTGTAAATCTTCCAAACATCATAGAAATCGCCTCCTACTTGCGCTTAGTTTTTTTCAATACGTAATCGCTCACGGATTAAGGTTGCTCTTCGATAATCTCTTTCTTCTGGCCCTAAAGGTCCACCTGCGTATTGTTGTAAAATACCTGGTTGTGTAAGAACCATTAGCTCAGTCAAAATATTTCTCGATATACCTTTTATATATCCTAGATCAATACCAAGTCGTACATCCGATAAGCAATTGGCTGCTTCTGCAGATTGAATTAAACGACTGTTTGCTAGTATGCCGTAAGAACGATAAACCTTATCTTCAAGTTCAATACTTGAATTTTGTACAATTAATTCTCTAGCTATTTTTTCTTGCTGTATAATTTGTTGAATGACACTCTTTAAATCTGCAATAATATCTTCTTCAGACTTTCCTAGCGTCATTTGATTTGAAACTTGAAATATATTACCTAACGCTTCGCTACCTTCACCGTATATTCCTCTTACTACTAACCCTAATTTTTGAATTACTTGTATAATACGGCTAATTCTTTTTGTTAAAACCAGTCCCGGTAAATGAATCATCACAGAAGCTCTTAACCCTGTGCCAACATTAGTAGGACAACTTGTAATATATCCAAGTGACTCATCAAAAGCGTATTCAACTTCTTTCTCAATCCAATTATCTATTTGATTGGCGCTTTGAAGCGCCTCTGATAACTGTAATCCTGAAAATAGGCACTGAATCCGAATATGGTCTTCTTCATTAAGCATAACACTAATATGTTCACTTTCTGATAGTAGACATGCTCCATATTCTGTCCCTGCAAGATTTGGACTAATTAAATGCTTTTCGACTAAAACTCTCCTTTGAAGAGGGGTTAATTCATTCATCTTTAATAGTCCAAACTCCCCAAAGGACCCTACTGCTTTATTTATAAATTTCTTTTTGAATAGTTCATGAATCTGTTTAGCTTCTTCTTCGTTTTGCATAGTGGAAAATTGATATTGTTTAAAATTACGAGCCAAACGAATTCGACTACTTAAAACAATATCAGAATCAGGGCCATCCCCCTTCATCCATGGACTAATTGCTTCGTTCATAATTTTGTCCAGTGACATAGAATTATTCCCCCTCCCTATGCTCACTAAGCTGTATTTCAAGACCTCGGATTTTATCCCTTACCTCTGCAGCTTTCTCAAATTCCTCTTTCTGTACGTATTGTTTCAGAATAAGTTTTAGTTCATCTAATTCTTTCTTTAAGTGGATATTTCCTTCTATACGTTCCGGAATTTTTCCACAATGTTCTGTATGCCCACCGTGAAGGCGTTTTAATAATGGCTTTAAATGCTCCTTAAATGTATCGTAACAAGAAGAACAGCCAAAACGTCCGACTTTTGTAAATTGTTCATATGTCATCTTACAATCTGGACACCTTACTATATCTGCATTTGAAAATCCATTTTTTCCTTCTTCAAACATTGTTGATTCACCGTGTAATAAACCAGCAAATAAATCATGAAATGAAAAGTTAGACTGCGATGATTGAAAGAAAGACGTATAGCCACTTTGCTCTGCACATTGCTCACAAAGATGAACTTCCGCCTTCTTCTCGTTAATTACTTTTGTATAATGTAAAGTTGCTGGTCTTATGTTACAGTTTTGACAAGTCATCACTATCCCCACCTTTACAACAGGAACGCTCTATCTCATGGTACTTTTCATACATTACTAGATTGTTCGCTTTCCTGAATCCATTTAAATAAAAGTGCATGTTCTTTTTCAAAACTTCTACAATATTTAACTGCTTTATCTTAGTTATCAATCTTTTACAAAAGTTATATTTATTTATATTTCAGTGTTCTTAACATTGCGCATAATATTCGAGCCCTAAGTTCATCTCGAGAAGGAACATCCATTGATAATACAGAACGGTCTATTACACTTAACATCAGTTTCGCTTCACGATTTGTTATGATTCCCTCTTCTATTAAACGTATAATCATACTTTCTGCATTCCCTTGCGCAACGCTATGATCAATCATATGAAGCATTTGATCAATAATGTCTATATCATCATGCAGTTTGACTTTTATAATGCGAATGTAACCTCCTCCACCACGTTTACTTTCTACTACAAATCCTCTTTCTAACGTAAAACGGGTATTGATTACATAATTGATTTGAGATGGTACGCACTCGAATCGATCCGCAATCTCATTTCTCTTGATTTCAATCACATTATTATTACTTAAGTCAATAACTTGCTTTAGATATTGCTCAATGATATCAGATATATTTCTCATTTATCCGCCACCTTTATTGACTTTGACTATCTTTGACTTTAATTATATACGTATTAATAAAATTTGCAACTCTTTTGCTTATTCACTATCCTAGCCACATTCCCCTGTATTTAAACAAAATATGAATACTTTAAACACATTTTTTATTACTATGGATTATAAAATAAAACACGAAAAAACACGAGTCATTTGACTCGTGTTTTAGTTGCTTGGCGACGTCCTA
>NZ_QNUB01000056.1:0-91105 GCF_008042345.1 Bacillus sp. AR8-1 | reverse complement strand
GGGTTTCCCAACACTCTGAATAAAAAAGAGTACGATACGTACTCTTTTTTTTGGGGGGAATTATAATCCATCTTGAACAGATTTCTTTACAATTACCCATGTGTCTTTCTTTTTAACCGTTATAGCTACATTAGTTCCATTAGATTCCTTATAAAAGATATATCCATTGTTTGAGTTTACATATGTTACTGGTTCGCCTATGCAATCTCGCGAGCAGGATTTGTTGACCAATTCAATTAGGGATAGTTCGCTTGGATCGGTTTTGCTTGCTTCTATAACAGCATCAAGGCTTGTTTTTCGATAACCTTGCAAGTTTATATGAAAAAGCTGCTCTATTTCTCCTGTAATGCTAGTATTCATTACTTCTACTGAATTCTTTTTTTCTTGAAGAAAGCCGTTTTCATAAAGTAATTTTGTATAGCCAATCCATGCTATTAACACTAGCATGAAAAACATACCCGTCATTTTAAGTATTCGAAGTCGTTTGCTTATAATTGTTTCTGAGTATTTCATTCACTCTAATCCTCCAATGTTTTTAATTTAAAATATGCTTGGATACATACTTTTAGAAGAGGATGAAAGTTAATGAGTTTTTAATAAAAAAGAAAACATCCAGGGTTAGATGCTTTCTTTTTTTTGTATTTTTGGCTATCTGTTAGTTACTTGTTTCATAAGTGGTCTTATTTCTTTAACTGGTGGTTTCTTATCATAGGCATCAACGTAAGAAAAGTAGTAGTTTAAGTTTCTTAGAAGACCTTTTCCTATTTTTGCACTTAAGAAAGGAAAGACTTGTCCGGTATAATCATCGAGAGATTTACAGTAATATTTTTCATCTAAATATATACTGTATTTACATGTTAGTTCTACTAAAGGATTCCCTTCATCATCAAATACTTCTTTAGAATCAATAATATCTATTAGTGCAAATTTTTCATTTAAGTAAACTTTCTTTTTTTTCTCGTGTTTATTTGTAAGTATAAAAACGAGACCAATCGCGTTAATCAAACTATTTCCTCCTATAAAAAACGGATATTAATAAAATATATCGATATAAGCTAAATGTAAAGAGGAGAGGTGAAATATCATGGAGAGAAAACTAAATAAGCCGATTGGTGAGAGCTGATAATCAGTGGGGGATGAACAAACCCCTCACTGATTAAAGTTTCACTTTATTGAAAGACTTGCGGGAATTGTTTTACGATTGCGTTTGTTATCATGTCAGCCATTTCTAATGCTTCTTTTTCAATTTTATCGTAAAGTTTTACTCCTGCTTCATAATCTTTATTTAGGAAGGCAAGTGCTTCTGCTTTCGTTAGTGCTAAATGTTCATAAAACATTTTTCTAAATTCTTCTTTATCTATATATGGGTTGATACTGTTAAGAAATTCAATAATTGCGTCACCATTAGCGTACCATTTTTTCTCTATAGCGGCCGCTGCATTTTGATTACCAGCTTTTGCGGCTTTAACAAGATCCGCTGCAATTACTAAGTGATCTTTAATTAATGCACTATATTTTTTCACTGCATCCTCACCGTAAAATGGTTCAAGTGATAGTCCCATATGTGTTGCGTTTTGTAGAAGTCGTCCAACAGTAACATTAACATCTGGTAAATTAAATACTATACTTATAATAGCCAATCTCGTCCAAGCGACGTGTTGTTCCCATAAAGAACGCATATACCCTTTTAAAAAATTCTCATTTTTACTAATTCGGTAGTTACGTACGGATAAATCATAGTTTACATAAGGGTTATGGTAGGGGGAGTAATACGATTGCCAATAAGAATACATAAATAGTAACACTCCTTTGAACATGTATAACTCAAAGTATGATAAATATTTATTTTTAGTTACGTGTCCTAGATTATTTTTAGGGAATTTGAAATGGAGAAATTCAACGAATGATGTTGTGGTATATATGAATAAAATGAATATAAAGTAAAAGAGGGTCTGCAAGGGAAGTTACAGACCCTCAAAAGGGTATTGCCGAGATGTCGGACTCGACTACGTAATGTTATCATAAAATTCTTTTGAAAAAACCTGGTAAATGTGTCCAAATGAAATTGGTACCGTCATAAAGTCAAAGGGACCTGCTTCCCGCGGCAGGCCCCATTAACTAGATAATGTCGATGAGCAAAAACTCATCTGGAGTACTTTTATAGTAACAAGTAAAATGTGTTTTGTGTATTGAGAAAGAAGAATTGCATAATTATATGTGAACAATTTAAATCCCAACAATTTATGATTATCATTAATTGTTGGGATCTAAATATGGTTATAAAATGGAGAAAAGACTTAGAAGTGAGATCGAGGTACACAGAAGTATGTAATCATGAAAAAGACCTGCTAATATAAGCAGGTCAACTTAAGGGGTTTATCCAACAGATTATTATATATGGTAACAACTGAATTGTAGTAAGTCTATACATTTAATATTGAGAAAAATTCTGTGAATGATATATTTTTTGCACATATATTAACGTCTAAAAAGTTGAGAAAGAAAATTAAAAAGCTTTTTATAAGAGAATAATGGCTGGTACTTATAGTATGATTCATATTTCCACGCATCATTATTAGAGAATTGGAGTTTTTGTGTTTTCGTTTTTGCCTTGATGGAACTCATATTACGATGTTTCATATAGTAACCTCCTGAATTTATATGTATACGATTAGTAGTATTCAAGAAAGGGAAATAAAATGAACATTTAAATTGAAACTCTTTCTTCTTGTGTACTGGATTTACGTTATAAATGTTGTAAAACATATAAAATAATGATGCTAATTCATATTAAATAAGTGAAGAAACATAGAATAATGAAAAAACAATAAGCATCTAATCATCCCTTTCAAGTCGCATAAGTGATTGATATAATAGAAGTAGATGAAAGATAAAGAAAAGCGGGTGACTCTTTTTTGTTTACTAAAGCACAAGAACTTTTAGCGTCCTACTTTGGTTATTCTTCGTTTCGAAGAGGACAAGATGAAACAATTAAAAATGTACTAGATGGGAAAGATACGGTTTGTATTATGCCAACGGGTGGCGGTAAGTCGATTTGTTATCAAATTCCGGCATTAGTATTTGAAGGAACGACATTGGTTATATCGCCTCTAATATCACTTATGAAGGATCAAGTAGATACATTGGTACAGAATGGCATTTCAGCTACATATATTAATAGTTCTATATCTATTGCAGAAGCAAATCAGCGAATTCAATTAGCGAAACAAGGACATTACAAGTTACTTTATGTGGCGCCTGAGCGTCTTGATTCGATGGAGTTTGTTGATCAACTTATCGATATGAAAATCCCTATGATTGCGATTGATGAAGCACACTGTATTTCACAGTGGGGACATGATTTCCGTCCAAGTTATTTACATATACATCGCATATTAGATTATCTTCCAGAAAAGCCGCTCGTATTAGCATTAACAGCAACAGCAACACCGCAAGTACGTGATGATATTTGTAACACACTTGAAATTAATCAAGAAAATACAATTATGACAACGTTTGAGCGTGAGAACTTATCGTTTTCTGTCATTAAAGGGCAAGATCGAAATGCATATTTGGCGGATTATATTCGTCAAAATCAAAAGGAATCCGGGATTATATATGCAGCTACTAGAAAAGTAGTCGATCAGTTATATGAAGATTTGATGAAGGCAGGTGTTTCTGTATCAAAATATCATGCTGGTATGAGTGATAGTGATCGAAATGAGCAACAAGAACTCTTTTTACGAGATGAAGTAAGTGTAATGGTAGCAACATCTGCATTCGGGATGGGTATTGATAAATCGAATATTCGTTACGTAATTCATTATCAGCTTCCAAAAAATATGGAAAGTTACTATCAAGAAGCAGGACGTGCTGGTCGTGACGGATTAGATAGTACATGTATATTGTTATATTCTTCTCAAGATGTACAAGTACAGCGTTTTTTAATTGATCAATCAACTGGAGAATCACGTTTTTCAAATGAACTTGAAAAATTGCAAAATATGACCGATTACTGTCATACAGAACAATGTTTACAATCATTCATTTTGCAATACTTTGGAGAAGAACCGAAAGAAGATTGTGGACGCTGTGGTAATTGTACAGACAATCGCGAGAGCATCGATGTGACAAGGGAATCACAAATGGTTTTATCATGCATGATTAGAACGAACCAACGCTTTGGAAAGCAAATGATAGCGCAAGTATTAACGGGGTCGAAGAATAAGAAAGTTATTGAATTTAATTTTCATACTTTACCAACGTATGGGCTTTTATCGAACCGTAGTGTAAAAGAGGTCAGTGAGTTTATTGAGTTTTTAATTTCAGACGAGTTAATTGCAGTTGAACATGGCACTTATCCGACGTTAAAAGTAACTGAAAAAGGGAAAGAAGTATTACTTGGTAAAGAGAATGTTTTACGAAAAGAACGAGTAGAGACAAGACAAATTGTTCAAGACCATCCTTTATTTGAAGTGCTTCGTGAAGTACGTAAAGAAATTGCACAAGGAGAAGGTGTACCTCCGTTCGTTATTTTCTCTGACCAAACATTGAAAGATATGTGCGTGAAAATGCCGCAAAGTGATTCCGAATTGTTGACGGTAAAAGGTATCGGAGAACACAAACTTGTGAAATATGGCTCGCACTTCTTACAAGCAGTTCAGCATTTTATTGAAGAAAATCCAAATTATGCTGAAACGATTAAGACAGAAGTAGTTTCAGAGCGTAAAAAGTCAGGAAAAGCGTCCGCAAATTCTCATTTAGAAACGTATGAAATGTATAAACAAGGTATTGATTTGAATGAGATTGCAAAAGAACGCAACTTATCAAGACAAACAATCGAAAACCATTTAATTCGCTGCTACGAGGATGGAATGGAAGTAGAGTGGCAAAGTTTTGTTCCAGCAGAGTATGAATCTCTTATTGAAACTGCCGTTCAAAGTGCAGAGGGTGGTCTGAAATCTATTAAAGAACAGCTTCCGAATGAAGTGAGTTACTTTATGATTCGTGCTTATTTACAAATAAGAAAGTAGAGACATATAAAGGGGATAAGAATTTATGTATCATGTTTTCGTTTATGGCACGTTAAGAAGAGGACAAACGAATGCTCATTATATGCTAGGTGCAACATGCATTGCAGACAGAGCTTGGACATATGGAAAATTATTTGATACGAACGAAGGATATCCGGCCATGACTTATTCGATTGAAGAAAAGGTGTATGGAGAAGTTTATGTAGTAAATGATGAGATATTGTGTAAGTTAGATGAACTAGAAGAATATACAGGTAATGCGGAGACTGATTTATATGATCGAATTATGCAAACAGTATATGTTGCTGATAGAGAAATTGAGGCATATGTGTATATCGCTCAAGATAAAAAGATGTTAAAGAAAGTGATAGAATCTGGTGACTGGCTTATGTATCAAAAAATATAATAAGGTAGTTTTAAAAATTGGAAAGCAGATAATGACGAATTCATTATCTGCTTTTTATTGTGTGAATAATTGTCGTTCTCTTTTTATTCTTATAGTTCTTAGTACGATTCCAATTCCGAGAAATAAAACAGTAGCAGCGACCCCGCTAATAGGATTTAACCAAAAATCACTACTGTTTGTAAGGGTAATAATCCCTGTTATGGTAACTAAAACAGTAGGAACAGCATCCTCGATCGCATGCATGATAACGCATGGCCAGACGGATTTTGTAAGTCTATATATTTCAACATACATAATTGACCAACAAACCATAAGGATACAGCCAGATAAAAGCATATTTAATCTTGAGATAGATTCAAAATATTCATTTGGCAAAAAGACTATATAATATGCAGCATGCCAAAGTGCCCAAATTAAACCAGAAATAATATAAATGTACCAATCGTTTAGATTTAGTTCAATCAACTTTGGAGTTAAATAACCACGCCAAGAAAACTCTTCAAAAATATTTTTAATAAAGTTACCAATAGTAGACATGACTATGAGTGACAATAACGTGGATATATCAAAACTAGAAATATGAGCTACTCCAAAAATGAGCGATATGCTTATCGTTATTACTGTAACGAATGGATAAATAAGTAGTGCAGTGAAATACCATATAAAGTTTCCTTTCAAATTTGGCTTGATGCCAAAATCATTCCAATCTCGGCTAATAACTCTAAGTAAAATGCTTACGAGGAAAGGTAATATTAGCCATAACCCCATACCTAAAGTATTTCCTTCAGGTTGATTTGTTAGAAGAGAATCTAGAAATACCCCAATCCATCCACTGGCCAAAACAGTTAATACAAAAATAAGTAAATATAACTTTAGTGATTTCTTTTTCGCGACATTCATTTGAAGAGCCTCCTTTACTTTTGTTTATCCTACTATTTATGGGCAGTAAAACGCCCATTGATTAAAGTCTTTAATTTTTACAATGTTTTTTAATAGATAAATTAAATAGGAGACAAATAGAAAGTAGTATCTTTTGCATGCATCACTATACTATATGTGTATTTGTGTGATTTAGATGTTGCATATTCTTTTTAAATTAGAAAGATGAAAAGTAAGTTTTTTCGGAAAATTTAAATGGAAACTATTGACTTTATGATTGGATTTTTAATACAATGATACTTCGACTGAAAAATTAGAACGGACAGGAGGGAATCGGCGAAATGAGCAACATATTTGAAGATGAGTTACAAAAAATGAAGGATACTTTACATACGATGGATGAGCAATTGGATAAGCTTGAAAAAATCCCAGTTTATTATGGTGAAGATTTTAAAGAGCAAATTCTTGAAAGTATGAGGGAGTCTAATAGACAAAACTTACGTATTGGTGTGCAAGAGCCGTACTTTGGAAGGTTAGATTTTCAGGAAGATGGAAAAGAAGAAGTTATGCCGATTTATATCGGAAAAGTAGGAGTTTCGGATATGGACACGATGAAGCCAATCATTATCGATTGGCGGGCACCTGTCGCAAGTATGTTTTATTCATTTACCGGTGGAGACGAATTAGCATTTTATCAATCACCAGATGGATTAGTAGAAGGTGATGTGTATTTAAAACGAAACATTTCCATTCGAAAAAGAGAACTTGAACGTGTTGTTGATACATATGTAAAAGGAAATGAAGATGTATCGCATGCCGATGATTTTCTTCTATATCGATTAGGTGAGAATAAAGATAATAAGCTAAAGGATATTGTTTCAACGATCCAATCGGAACAAAATGATATTATTCGAGCGGAAAGAAATTTACCATTACTTATTCAAGGGGTTGCAGGGAGCGGAAAGACAACAATTGCTTTACATCGCCTTGCTTTTTTAATTTATGAATATCGTGAACAACTAGAAGCAGAAAGAATGATCGTATTTGCGCCGAATAGTCTGTTTTTAGACTATATTTCGAGTGTACTTCCTGAATTAGGTGTAGGGAATATTAATCAAACAACGTTTCCGGATTGGGCATTACGTACGTTAGATGATTCAGTTATACTAAAGCAGACAGAAGAAAAATTGAAAGAAGCATTTTCAATTAATCGTGATGAAAAGAAGGTAATGCTAGGTAAATTAAAGGGTACGTTGGAATTTAAGACGTATATTGAAGAGAGAATGATCCAATTTGAAAATGAGTTAGTTCCGACAAAAGATTTTGAGGCGTGGGATAGAGCGATTATTCCAGTAGAAGATATTAAAAAATGGATGCAAGTTGAATATAAACATTATCCTTTACAGAAAAGAAGAGAACGATTAGTAGGACGAATGAAGCGCTGGATTGAAATTGAGCTTAAAAAATTCGGGGAAACAAACGAGAAAAAATTACTTAAAAAAGAAGCGACTAAGAGACTGAACGCATATATGAAGTTTTGGCCGAAAATGAGTGCTCTTTCACTGTATAGTTCAATAGTAAAAAGTAAAGAAATACTTGAGGTATTACCTGAAGAACTTGTTAAAGAAACAGAAAAGAGTTGTCGTAAAAAAGAAGTGTATGTAGAAGATTTACCAGCTTTAATATACATACATCATCGTATAACAGGGATTGAAATCGGGCAGAAGTTTCATCACGTTGTTATTGATGAAGCGCAAGATTTTTCGCCTTTCCAAGTTTATGTATTAAAAGAAATTACATTAGGTAATTCTTTCACTATATTAGGTGATTTATCGCAAGCGATTTATGATTACCAAGGAATTGAAGATTGGAATGCTTTTAAGGAAGTATTCCAAGAAACCGGTTATTATGAATTGACAAGAAGTTATCGTTCTACAAAAGAAATTATTGAATTTGCAAATGAAATAATTAAAAATGCAGAAATCCCAGTAGGACTCGCAACACCAGTCTTCCGCAGTGGAGAAGATGTGAAAGTAATTCATGCAGAAAATCAATTTACTGAAATTGTGAAGACGGTAAAACATTTGCAAAATGCAGATGTGAAAACAATTGCGGTAATCGGAAGAACAGAAGATGAATGCCGTGATATATATGTGAAATTAACAAATGCAGGATTAACGGTCAACGTAATTGAAGCAAACCAAAGTAAATATGAAGGTGGTATATCAGTAGTACCTGTCTATTTAGCGAAAGGTTTAGAATTTGATGCGGTGCTTTTAATTGATGTGGATGAAGAACATTACAAAAACACAAAACATGATGCAAAATTACTATATGTCGGATGTACGAGATCACTTCATGACTTATGGATTTTCCATAGTGGGGAAGCGTCACCTTTAATTAAAGGATTAAAATAAAGTGGAACTATAATCAGTGGGGAGTTTTACTGCAAGCTAATGTGGGATAAATATAAAAAGAGGATTTTCTAGTACAGTATGAAGATCCTCTTTTTTATATTAAAATGGTAGACGAATTAATGACTTGAGCTGTTGTTTAAATGATATACGATGCTTTTTTCTAATTCCTTAGTTTGTTCTTTTTCCCATGTACGAACAGCATCTACTGGAGTTTGTGTATGTTTTAACCAATCTAGAATAAGGTGTAGTTGTTCTTGTATTTGACCAATGTTTTGCTCCTTTATGTTCTTATTCTGAATTCTATTAGTTAATTGAAGCATATAGGGAAGTTTTTCTATACATTCGCTTAAATCTCCGCAATAACCTGAAGGGAATTCATGTGTACCAAATTTTAAAGTATTGATGTAATTAGAAACTAGGTATATCATGGCTTTTTGTTCGGTATCACCACCTAATTCAATCGCTTTTCGAAGGGATTTTTCTAAATCGTCTTCTTTATTGCTAGAGTCCATATAAATTCCTATCCATCTAAAAGGTCTTGAATCAATCGGGTTGTTTTCTGTCCATCTATATAGAATGTCAATTAGAAAACTATTTAGTGAGAAAGTTAAGCCCTCATCTTTTTCGTTTAATGCATCTAAAATAGTAAACAGCGAAATAGCAAACTCTTCTTAATCTTTTGATTCCCATGTTTTTGCATTTGAAATAAATGTCTCTAAATGTTTATAAGCTAATTTTCGAAGTCCCGCTTCGCGATGCTGACAGTAACAAATAAAATCATGCCAATGCTCATTTGTATTCATATGTATAATAATAGTTTGTAATGTAGTGAGAGGTTTATCCATTATAAGTCCCCAATCTATTAAGAACGTGTTGAAAATTTAGTGTTATTATATCATTACATAAATTAAAAAGGGAGAGTTACTATGATTACAAAAGTAATTACGAAAAGTAATTGGGAAATCGCAAAAATAATTGGAAAAATTAATGAAGATTCCCTTATAGAAGAGGGATTTATTCATTGTTCATTAGTAGATCAAGCTTTAAGAGTTGCAGAAAAATATTTCAAGCATGAAGAAGATGTTTTATTACTTACAATTGATCCAGCCCTATTAAAAGCAGAAGTAAAATATGAACTTGCTTCAAACGGTCAAGAATATCCGCATGTTTACGGAGTAATTAATGTTGAGGCGATTGTAGAGGTTGTTCCATTTTCTAAAGAAAAAGGGGAATTTATATTACTTAAATCAGTTCGACTTTAGTAATAGGCGATGGAGTTCGCTATAATCGCTATATATAGCTAATGAATCCTATTGATAAACGAGATTTTTTGTTTATCAGTAGGATTTTTAATTTTATTCGAACAGACTTAAAAAGAGCACATTTGAATTGTGCTCTTTAAGAGAAAAGTGAATTAGGGTTTTTACTTCTAGATAATGTATGAGTAATTCATCATAATGTGACGATGAATCACAAAAGAGCAGTTAGAGTGGGAAGAATTTAAGATGGATTTTATTGGTCACGGGATCCAATCGATTGGTAATGAAGCAGTTCTAACAAGACTCATTATAGACTTTGAAGATGAAACGTAAAAAAAATTATTATATTTATCTGAATATTGAGGGAATATAAAAGTTTTATTTATCTAATTTTCAGAAAACATAGACTATAATATTAATAAATGGTATAATTTCCTTGTTATTGGAATTAAAATGAAAATATTAGAAGAAAAAGGATTGGGCTGGTTTTAATGGGGGATTCTGATCACAAAGAAACAAAGGCAATATTAAAGTTATGGTTTATTTATATACCACTTGCATTTGGAGAGTTTGTCTTTTCGAATATCATAGGTTATTTAAAAAAATAAAGATTTTGCATTTGAAAAACAATTAACCTAATTTAATTGTTTTTTTATTTTACTTTAATAAACCAAATAAAAATAGAGATTTTGAACAAGATGAAGTTTATGAAGGAAATAACGTTGATTAGGTGCTGAAAACAGTGTGAAATCAACAGTGCCTAAAGAATAAAACAGGAATCATTCAACCATGGTAATTTGCCGTTTTATTAGCTTCCTATAGTGATATGTTATGGTCACATCATATGTGTACGATACTTGTAACTTAATATAGCATTACTAGAACTTCAAAATTAGTAGTTAAGGTGCTACCTTTTAGAGTGCTATAGATATATAACTTAGCTAAAAAAGCAAAAATCATATAATTTGCGCTTTTTATTATCCGTTTTTTGGTAAATGATTATAGTTTTTGTCACATTAATACTGTACGATACATAGTATAAAACACATACTGTATGACATATAGTAATGGAAATGAGGTGAGTGAATGAATACTTTATTAAACTCGTTAATTACTGAGTTAAGAAGAGGGACATTAACGTTAGCTGTTTTAAGTCAATTAAGAACGCCGCAGTACGGATATTCACTTGTCCAGTTATTGGAGCAATCAGGGATTACAATTGATCAAAGTACTTTATATCCGCTACTTCGCCGATTAGAAAAGCAGGAGTTAGTGACGAGTAGTTGGGATAAAACAGAGAGTAGACCTCGTAAGTATTATGTTTTAAGTGAATATGGATTAGAGATATTTTTACAATTGAAAAAGCAGTGGGTAAAGGATTCGAAAGAACTTTATAACTTATTAAAGGAGGAGGACGAAAATGAGTTTGATTGATATGTATGTCCATGAAGTTGCGAAGAGATTGCCTGAACAAAATCGTGAAGATATTACACTTGAACTACGGTCAACAATAGAGGATATGTTACCAGACGATTATAATGAGGAAGATGTGAAGAGTGTACTCGAAAAATTGGGAAGTCCAGTTTCATTGGCTAATGGGTACTTGGATAGACCAATGCATTTAATTGGACCACGTTATTTTGATGTATATACGACGCTATTAAAAATGATTATACCAATTGCAGCTGTTATTGCGCTCATTTCAATGGTTGCAGAAAATTTTATAGGCTATAATGGTGATCAAGCGGTATTAAATGTTATTTTACAATTGATAGGTAAAGGTATAGGGGAAATTTTTGAAGTGGGTCTCCATGTATTTTTCTGGTTAACACTTGTATTTGCTATTTTAGAAAGAACTGATAAAGAAAAGGATCCACACCCATTAACAACAAGCTTAAAAAAATGGACACCAGATGACTTGAAAAATGTTTCGTATATCCCGAAGAAAAAGGCGATTTCAAAGTTTGAAGTTTTTGGAGGTTTAATGTGGACAGCAATATGGGCTACACTTTACTTTTATGCGAATCATCTTGTAGGCGTATATCATGGTACAGAAAACGGATTGAAGTTTGTCGCGCCAACGTTTAATCAAGATGTTTTGCTTCAATACTGGCCCCTAATTTTGGTTATGATCGTTTTCGAAGTAGCTATATCACTTTATAAGTTAGTACAGGGACAATGGACGAAAAGGTTGGCAATTGGAAATGCTATTCTTCAAGTAGTCGGAACAATCATATTCATTGTAATTGTAGTAAATCCACATTTATTAAACGCAGGATTTATTACGTATTTGGCAAATGCATTTACTATTTCCCCAGAGGAGTTTAAAACGTGGCTCATTGGGGGAGGAATTTTCTTCTACATGTTATCTGCTGCAATAAATATACTTGATGGTTTCCGAAAAGCTAGTATTCGTATGTAGATAAAAATCGGAAATTTCGATAAAATAAAACTATTGAAAAGATAGTGAAAAAAGATGAACATGATGAAAGGAAGAAAACAATGATAAGGGAAGCAACGAAAAGAGATTTAGCATACATTTTAGATATTTATAACGATGCGATACTTTATACAACAGCTGTATATGCGTATAAACCTGTAACCCTTGAAAATAGAATAGATTGGTATGAACAAAAAAAGGCTGAAGGGTATCCCATTTTCGTATATGAATTAGATAATAAAGTAGTAGGGTTTGCGACATTCGGCCCATTTAGAGCGTGGCCTGCTTATAAATATTCAGTTGAACATTCTGTGTATGTAGATAAGGCATATAGAAAAAATGGCATTGGGTCTTCATTAATGAAAGAATTAATCAAAATTGCGAAGGAAAGAGAGTATATGACCTTAATTGCTGGAATTGATGCAGAGAATGAAAAAAGTATTGCCTTGCATTTAAACTATGGATTTGTTCATGCAGGGACAATAAAAAAAGCTGGTTATAAGTTTAATAAATGGCTAGATTTAGCTTTTTATCAGCTGGAGCTTAACGGTCCTGAAAATCCTATAGAAGAATAAAGATTTTTCGGTAGCAAGAAAAAATTCATGCTACCTTTTTCTTATTTTAATAGCTGATGAAAAGGTTTTTTATATTCAATATTGAATTATTAGAATTTAATATAACGATATGAAAAGAGGGATGGAAATGGAAACTGTCATAAATAAAATAAAAGAGGTACAATCTAATTATGTGGGAATGGCAATTTATTCTACAAAAAACAATCGTATAGTTGCTTCATATAATAGTGAATTAAATATTCCGTTAGCATCAGCAGCAAAATTAGTTATTGGATTTGTAGTAGCACAAATGGTGAGAGAAAATAAACATAATTGGAATGATATACTTCATCACATTAAATTTAATCCGCATGAAGATAGTGCGCAGTTATATCCGCATTTACAAGGAAGAACTTCTTTAACACTTAGTCAAGCGGTCGAGGTAATGATAGCTTGTCATGATAGTTACGTTGCACAGTCAGTTGTAATGCACTGTGGTGGATGGGATGCTGTGAAAATGTATGTACAAACGTACTTTTCAAAAATTCATATACAAGAGAATGCTAGAGATGAGAAAAATATTGGAGACTTAAATGAAGTTCTTGCCCTTTTCATACAAACCTTTCAAGGTTATAAATTAGAACCAGAATTATGGGAACCAATTATTAGTGGCATGGTAAGACAACAAGGAGAGTATGAAGAAATCCCATATTATCATTTAGCTCATATGACAGGTGGATTGCTCACAGCTACAATAAATATTGGTATAATAGGAATGTTTAACGAATTTCCGCTTCTTTATGTAATTGGGGGAAAAGATTTACCGAATCGACGTGAAAATAAAGAGGTAGATGAAGCTTTTGCAGTAGTTTTAAAGTACATATACAAAGAATATAGTGAAAGCATGCTAGGAGTGAGCGGTTGAAAAGAAACTTAAAGACTTCAACAATCATTATTTTAATTTTAACGATTATTGCTCTTGAAGTTGGAATCGCACTATATAATCACAATTTGTCATTAGATACAATTTACTTTGCAGCGATCCTTATTTGTATTGTATTGCTTTTTGGCACACGTGTTTCTGAAGAGAAAGAAAGTAAATCGAAACGAGGGCGAAGAAAAACAGCTCTTATATTTTGGCCATCTATTTTATTGTCTATCGCTTGTTTTGCAGTTATAAGTTACATAAGGATAGGCTATGTCTCTGTACCAGGGATAATTGGCTTTTCATGCTTTGTTACATATGGTGGATTCGTATGTATTAGTATTTTAAAGAGAAAAAATAAAATGTAGATTACTAAGTTGAAAGGAAGCAATGTATATGAAACATATAGAGAACGGTACACGTATTGAAGGAGAATACATTAAAAATAAAGTCATTCAATATAATATGTCCATCTTAACAGATGAAGTAAAACAGCCGATGGAAGAAGTAAGTCTCGTAGTAAAAAATGAAGAAGGAAAAATATTTGGTGGTGTAACAGGTACGATGTATTTTTATCATCTTCATATCGACTTTTTATGGGTTGATAAATCAGTTCGTCATGACGGTTATGGTAGTCAACTGTTACATAAAATTGAAGGGATTGCGAAGGAAAAAGGGTGCAGATTAATATTGCTAGATTCATTTAGTTTTCAAGCGCCAGAATTTTATAAAAAGCACGGTTACCGAGAGTATGGTATCGTTGAAGATCATCCGAAAGGTCATAGTCAGCACTTTTTTGAAAAGAGATTATAATAATATTATGTATACTGATTGATGGGAGAAAGCATATGTACACGTATAAATCGCAACAAGAACAACCAATCTGTGCAGAAAAAATAAAGAAGCTTTATGATTCTGTCGGTTGGTGGCCAGAAAGAAAAGAAGTCGATATTGAAAAAATGTTAAAGAATAGTATAGCCATTGGAGTATGGGAAGAAAATGAATTAGTTGGATTTGCTAGAGTCGTTTCTGATGGTGTTTTTCGAGCATACATTGAAGATGTTGTCGTACATGAGAATATAAGAAATAAAGGTATTGGAGAGAAAATGCTTACAATATTACTTCGAGAAATATCTCATATTGATATTGTTAGTCTATTTTGCGGAGAGAAGCTAATAAAGTTTTACGGTGAGCAGCAATTTCAAGCAACGAAGCAAATTGTGATGCATCGTAATCAAACAGGGAAAGAATAAGAGGTGCCAATTAAAATGAATGCAACAAGAGCGTACTGTTTATCGAAAAGAAAAGCGACAGAAGATTCTCCAGATGGCTGGAGTGCAACATGTATGAGGCTTAATAATAAAATATTTGCGATAGTAAATCATGAAGAAGGTGAAAAGGCTGCGATTACATTGAAGTGTGATCCAGAAGTCGCATTAAGAATAAGAGAAGATTATCCAGAAACAATTATTCCAGGGTATCATATGAATAAAAAACATTGGAATACCGTTTATATTCATAAGGGTATAGAGCAGGAGCAAATAAATAAAATGATTGATTGGTCGTATGATTTAGTACTACAATCATTTTCAAAGAAAAAGCAGCAGGAGTTAATGAATTAATATGTATTAGGAGTGTGTGTAATGAAAGGTTCGATTAAAGATACGTATGATAAATTAGCGAGTACATATAAAGAAAATCTAGATTTCGCAAATCCATATAACAGTTATTATGAAAGACCGGCGATGATGGAGCTTATTTCAAAGGAACTAGAAGGAAAAAAGATACTAGATGCTGGATGTGCAGCTGGATGGTATACTTCTCAATTCATAGGAAGAGGAGCAAATGTTACAGCAATTGACGTAAGTCCTGAAATGGTAAAAGCAGCAAAAGAAAATATAGGAGAAGAAGCAACGTTCCTTTGTCATGATCTGCAAGAAACATTGCCATTTGAAAATAATACGTATGATGTGATTGTAAGTTCGTTAACTCTTCATTACTTAGAAAATTGGAATCAAGTATTTCAAGAATTTCGTCGCGTATTGAAGCCGGGTGGAGAACTTATATATTCTATCCATCATCCTTTTATGGATTTCACAAAGTTTCCATGTGAAAGTTATTTTGAAAAACAGCTATTAATAGATACTTGGGTTAAACCGAACATTACAATTGAAGTCGAATTTTTCAGAAGGTCACTACAAGACATAATAAATGAAACTACAAATTATTTTGTATTAGAAGAGATAGTGGAACCGAAGGCAGTTGAAAAGATGAAAGAAGTAGACAAAAAATCATATTATTATTTAAATATGAATCCACATTTTCTTATCATAAAAGCAATTAATAAATAGCTAGTAAAATAACTTTGTTTTACTAGCTATTTACAGTTTTACATTACATATTAGGAGACTTTAAAATGAATACGAAACGAAATAGAGTATTATATGCACTATTTACTATAGTTGTTATTATTTTAGGTCTTAGCTCAAGAAAGTTTTCTTTTGCACTACCACATCTATTAAATGATTATTTAGGTGATGCATTATGGGCATTAATGATTTTCACTGGCTTTGGATTTTTGTTTCCTAAAACAGAGACGAAGAAGTTGGCTTTTATTAGTTTAATGTTTTGCTACGGGATTGAAGCGAGCCAATTGTATCATGCGGAATGGATAGATAGCATTCGTGCAACGACTTTGGGGGGACTCGTGTTGGGATACGGTTTTTTGTGGAGTGATGTAGTGGCTTATACAATTGGTGTTGGAGTGGGAATACTTTGTGAGTTTATGTTACGGAGGAAATAATCGATTTTAAAAAGGAGCCCTTTATGAAAAAAATAATATTAATTGGTTCTGGTGGTTCAGGAAAATCTACATTAGCAAGGCAGTTAGGGAATAAATTAAATATTAAGGTGCATCATCTTGATGCATTATTTTGGAAACCGAATTGGGAAGGTGTTCCGAGAGAAGAACAAATAACAGTTCAAAATAGCTTAATTAAAGATGAGAAATGGATTATTGATGGGAATTATGGCGGGACGATGGGTATAAGACTGAATGCAGCTGATACAATTATCTTCCTTGATATTCATAGAACAATTTGTGTTTATAGGGCTTTTAAAAGAATTGTAAAATACCGAAATAAAACAAGACCAGATATGGGCGCGGGATGTGAAGAAAGATTTGATTTGCAATTTTTTAAATGGATATGGGAATATCCTAATGCTAAACGACCTACAATTTTAAAAGGGTTAGAGCAATTGCCCGAAGAGAAAAAGGTTATTGTTTTAAAATCTCCAAATGAGGTTCGGAAATTTTTAGAGCACATATAATAATAGAATGTAACAAAACAATTCTTTGTAGATCTTACCGATTAGTTTAATAAAACTAATCGTTTTTTATTATGAAAAATTTAACGCTTTTTGAAAATTGTATTTTGTAATGAGTATATGACTATAAGTTCATATAAAATGAACGTTTGGAGGAATAGAAAATGACTAACGATTTAATTCAACTAATCGATTCATTAATGGTCAATATTCCAGCTGGAGAGGTAGTATTAAGAGATGATCGAATAAAAAAAGAATGGCTAGTACAAATTCAACCATTTCTTCTTGCAAAGTATGCTGTAACAACGGAACTATATGATGCTATTACAAATAGTACATTAAATAATTTTGAAAATAATCATAAACCAGTTGTAAATATTTCATGGAACGATGCCATTGCGTTTTGTAATGTACTTTCAAAAAAAGCGGGATTAAAAGAATATTATTCTATTAGTGATGGTGGTCAAATTGTTAGATGTAAGTTAGATTCAAATGGCTACCGATTGCCATCTGAGGCAGAGTGGCAATATGCATGTAAAGCAGGTACAACCGGATATACATACGGGAAACTTCATGATATAGCATGGTATAATGAAAATTCAAATGGACATATTCATGACGTTGGCCAAAAGGAACCGAATGCATGGGGACTCTATGATATGTTAGGGAACGTTTGGGAATGGTGCTATGATTTGTATGATGAAAAAGTATACGGAACATACCGCATTTTTCGTGGAGGTAGTTGGGCTGAAGCAGCGAGAGGTTGCGGCGCTACTTGTCGTCGCCGAAGCCATCCTACATTTCATATAGAAGATCTCGGTTTTAGACTTGCTAGGTCAATTTAGCAGGAATATGATACGAAGGGGATCTATACTCTTGCCAACATAGGAATGATTTAACGTAAGGAGTGTTTATAATGGCGCGTGTTTTATTTATTAACGCTGGATCAGAAGGACATATAAATCCAACTTTGCCAGTTGTAGAAGAGTTGATTTCTCGCGGTGAAGAGGTCGTTTATTTTTCAATAGAAGCTTTTAGGGAACGAATTGAGAAGACAGGTGCTACTGTACGAACGATTGACGATCAAAAATTTATAAAAGCGTTTCTATCTGGAGGCAGAAATTATTTACAGGAAAGAATAAACGGTCTTCTACATACAGCAGATGTTGTTATACCTAGTGTTCTAGAACAAATTGAAGGTGAACATTTTGATTACATAATTCATGATTCTATGTTTGGCTGTGGGCACTTAATTGCTCAAATTCTTAAATTGCCATCCATAAATTCATGTACATCTTTTGCGCAGGATGAAAAATCTTTTGAGCAAATGTTAGGTCATCTGTCAAAAAATATCCCAGTAGAAATTCATGATAAAATACAGAATGATTTTCAAAACTTAACGAAGGGAATTGCTGAAAAATATGGTGTTGAAATAAAATCATCGTATGAAGTTTTCTGTAATCCTGCGCCCCTTACTATTGTGTATACAATTAAGGAGTTCCAACCTTTTGGTGATACGTTTGATGAAACATATAAATTTGTAGGACCATCTATCTCTGCACAAATGAAAAACAGAGACGTTGATTTTACTTCAATTGAAGAAAAAAGTCCGATTTATATTTCATTAGGTACTGTTTTTAATGAAGCGATTGACTTTTATAAACTGTGTATGAAGGCCTTTGAGAATAGTGAGCATACAATTGTTATGTCTATTGGTAATAAAACAAAAATAAGTGATCTAGGCGAAATCCCTAAAAACTTCATTGTGAAAAACTATGTGCCTCAAACCGAACTGCTTACTTATACGAAACTATTTATTACACACGGCGGGATGAACAGTGCGCATGAAGGACTGTATAACGGGGTTCCGCTCGTTGTAATACCGCAAAGTGCAGATCAGCCAGTAGTCGCAAAGCAAGTGGAGAGTCTTGGAGCAGGAATAAAATTACAAATGCAAGGATTAACTGCGGATCAACTAAGTGAAAGTGTAGAAATGGTATTAAATAATCCGTCATTTAAAGAAGTTGCTTTGAATTTGAAGAAATCTTTCCAAAAATCAGGTGGATATAAGGAAGCTGTTGATGAAATTTTTATATTTGTAGGTCAGTGAAAAAATGAAATTATACATTAGAAAAGCATCTAAATAGGATGCTTTTTATTTAACTTTATAATTCTTATTTTTAATATCTAGTATGGTTAAAACTAAGGCACTGAGAGATATAAGTATAAGAATAAAAGTTAACCAGTTAAATGTATTGTCAATTATGAAGTAAAGATGATAGATAAATATATTCAAATTTTATTTTAAAATGTTAGGACTTAGTTTTACATGTTAGTAATAATTTCACTGTTTCTGCACAACTTCTGCACATACTTAGGTAATTTCTATGTCATGATATATTCATAAAGTGAAATGTTTCACAAGAAAAATATAATTTCACTGCGGTGTATGCATAATTAACACATACATCGGTACAAGTTTGTCTCTTGTTATTCTTTTACATCAAAGCCCACATTCCACTACAAAGTATAACAAGAAGGAGACATGAACATGAATAATCGATTTTTAAAACAACTACAAAATATGAAAATGAACAAAAAAAGTTTAGGAGCTGTAGCATTAACAGCTGGAATTATTAGTACGACACTTATTCCTCAAAATGCTTATGCGCACGGTTTTGTTGAAAAGCCTAGTAGCCGATCCGCTTTATGTAGTTCAACTTATGGTGCGCTAAATGTAAACTGTGGAAGTGTTATGTATGAACCACAAAGTTTAGAAGCTCCAAAAGGTTTCCCACAAGGTGGTCCAGTAGATGGACAAATTGCTTCAGCAGGCGGAAAATTTGGTGGTATTTTAGATCAACAAACAGCAAATCGTTGGTTTAAAAATACAATCACTGGTGGGGAAAATACATTTACTTGGAAGTATACTGCGCCTCACTTAACGAGTAAGTGGCATTACTATATTACTAAAAAAGGATGGAATCCAAATAAAGCGCTAACACGAGCAGATTTCGAACCAATTGGAACTGTACAACATGATGGTTCTGCAGCTTCAAATAATTTAACTCATAAAATCAATGTACCTACTGATCGTAGTGGATATCATGTGATTTTAGCAGTATGGGATGTAGCTGATACAGCAAATGCATTCTATAATGTAATTGATGTTAATCTTATTAATGATGTGAAACCAGACATAGAAGCGCCAAGTATTCCAAATGGACTTCAGACGCAAAAAGTAACAGCGAATAGTGTAGAACTAACATGGAACGCTTCTACGGATAATGTAGGGGTAAAAGGATATCAAATCTTCCGTAACGGAGAGATGATTGATACAGTACCAGGGACTCATTTTATTGATAAGAAGTTACAACCAAGTACAGAATACTCTTATACTGTAAAAGCAATTGACGCAGCTGGCAATGTATCGAAAGAAAGTACAGCGCTTACAGTAAAAACGACAGTTGAGACTCCTGATACAGAAGCACCAACACAACCAAAAGGATTACATAGTATGGGAACGACAGCGTCAAGTGTGGATTTAATGTGGAGTCCATCTGACGATAATATTGGTGTAGACCATTATGATATTTATAGAGAAACAGAAGGGTCAATGAAAAAGATTGCAACATCCAATACAACTTCTTATATGGATAAAAATCTGCTCGCTAATACTACTTATAAATATGTAGTGAAAGCTGTTGATGTAGCTGGAAATGAATCCGTACAGAGTGATATATTCACAATTACTACAAAAACTGAAAGCGCTTCACATGAAGCGTGGGATGCAAAAAAAGCATATAAAAAGGGAGATAGAGTTCTACACGAAGGAAAAGTATATGAAGCAGTCCAGAGTTATCAAGGAAATGGTGATCCGAACTGGATTTATGCATTATCATTATGGAAAACAGTGTAAGCTTTACCTAGATATGAACTAAGAGATGATGGGCTTTGATTTCAAAAGAGAATCTTGAGAATTCACTTTTCTATTAATAATAAAGGGTAGTGTATGAATACATAAGATTCATACACTACCCTTTTTATTATGATAACATTTTCGTCATAAGTATATGCGGAATGCCATCTTCCATAAATATATCAGAAGAAGTTTCATAACCTAATTTTTTATAAAATCCTTCAGCTTGTGTTTGCCCGTGTAGTTTCACTTTTGTAGCTTGTTCGTTACGAGCAATTTCTTCTAACGTTTGAATGATGACTTTACCTAATCCGTATGTACGATAATCTTTTAAAATGCAAATACGTTCTAATTTTCCGACGCCATCAACAAATCGTATACGCCCTGTACCTACAGGAAGCTCATTATAATAAACTAAAATATGTTTACATTGCTCTCCGATTTCATCGAATGTATCGAATTCATCTGCAAGAGGGACACCTTGTTCTTTTACAAATACTTCTTTTCGAATATGAAAGGCAGTTTCTAAATCAGCAAGTTCTGTTATAAGTTTGGATTGCAAAATGTTCAGTCCTTTCTAGTGTAATCAGCTTGTGTTTTCATAGTATATCATAATAAAGCGCTATTAAGAGAAGAACATACTAAAAAGCCAACTTTAAAAAGTTAGCTTTTATTACAATTCCTTTATCCCATTTTTAGCGCCGATAATTACTTTACTCGTCATACTTATAAACAACCCTGTTTCAACTACACCAGTAATCATTTTTAATTGAGTGTGTAAATGGGCAGGATTAGAAATATGATTAGGGAATATACAATCGATAATCATGTTATTGTTATCGGTTATATAGGTTTCATTATTTTTCAAACGTAATGTTGTTTGACATCCTAAAGACTGAATTTTATTTTCGGTTTGTTTCCATGAAAAAGGGATGATTTCAATAGGTAATGGAAAAGTACCTAAATGTGTTACAAGTTTCGATTCATCAGCAATGATAATTAGTTCTTTAGAGGAAGAGGCAACGATTTTTTCACAAAGTAATGCACCGCCACCGCCTTTTATAAGTTGTAAATTTGAATCAACTTCATCCGCTCCATCAATTGTAAGATCAAGACTTTGTACGTCGTTTAACGAAATTAGGGGGATATTTAGTTGATGTGCTAATGCTTCAGTTTCCTTTGATGTCGGTACAGCTTGAAATGATAATCCTTCTTTTACACGCTCACCTAATTTTTGTATTGTCCAATATACAGTAGAACCTGTACCAAGCCCAATCTTCATGCCATCATTTACAAAGTTAGCGGCATATTCGCCAGCGAGCTGTTTTAAATTCATCGCTTTACTCCGCCGGACGCGGTCCAGCATCAAGACCTGAATTTTCAACTGTAAGTACCGGACGAACGACTATATCTTTATGTACACGCATTTGACAAGATAATCGTAAATGATCTTCAATCCCTTTTTCCGTCATTGCATGTTTCTCATTCGCACTCGCTTCACAGAAATCACCTGCTAGTATTTCTACTCTACAAGTTGTGCAACGTGCATTCCCGCCGCAACGATGAAGAATGTTGACACCGCTATCTTCAATTGCTAATACTAACTTCGTTCCTTCTTTTACATCAAATGTTCCCGCACCTTCAATTGTTAATTTTGGCAAATTTGTTCCTCCTCACGTAAAATTGTACATAACATATTTATGACCGCGAATTATTGAACATAAACATTATTTTTTTATATCCCCGTAACTTTTTTTAATGTTGAATCGTTTATTAAGTAAGCGCTGAAAAGGAGTGGTTATTTTGTGCACAAAAGTAACTCATGTTTTAAAGAACCGTATCGATATGAATCATTCAAATATAAACTTTTTAATTGAACAATATGGAGAGTTAAAAAGATACTGTACTTTTTTAACGAAAAACAAATGGGATGGGGAAGATCTCGCCCAAGAAACAGTGTGTAAAGTGCTTCAAAAATATAGAAATAAAGATATTTGTATGACACTCGTCTATAAAATAGCAAGAAATCGTTGGTTAGATCAGATGAAGTCTAAGTCTGTTCATGAAAAAATAAGAGAACAAATCACTTCTGAAGAACCACATGAGAACATTGCAGATTTGCATGAAATGGTAGGGAAAGTATTGTCTTCATTAAATGTACAGCAATCCGCAATTTTATTATTAAAAGATGTTTTTCAATATAGTATCGCTGATATTGCTAAAGTGTGTTCTGTATCAGAAGGTGCAGTGAAAGCTTCTTTATTCCGGAGTAGAAATAGGCTGAAAACTGTAAGTGAAGAAGGGGTCGAGATAGTCGAATTCACAGATGATATGGAAGTTGTAGTAACGTCTATTCGAGAAGAGAGACCGGAATTATTAACGAAACTGCTTCCGTCAATAGATTTTACTAAGTTACCATCTAAACAGCCAGTCTTATTATTTAATGTGAAACAACCTTCTTCCTACAGTTGTATGCTTTGCGCAGCATAACAAGTATTGGAGGGATTTAAAATGAATGCAATTCCATATGTAGTAGAACAAACAAAATTAGGAGAACGTTCCTATGATATATATTCAAGGTTATTAAAAGACCGCATTATTATTATCGGTTCAGAAATTAATGATCAAGTAGCGAGTAGTGTCGTAGCTCAATTATTATTTTTAGAAGCAGAAGATGCAGAGAAAGATATATTCTTATACATCAATAGCCCCGGCGGTTCAACGACAGCAGGTTTTGCAATATTAGATACGATGAATTTAATTAAACCAGATGTGCAAACGCTGTGCATGGGCTTTGCGGCATCATTTGGTGCATTGCTATTATTATCTGGAGCAAAAGGAAAACGGTTTGCGCTCCCTAACAGTGAAATTATGATTCATCAGCCGCTTGGTGGTGCACAAGGGCAAGCAACAGAAATTGAAATAACTGCGAAAAGAATATTAAAGTTAAAGCATGATATTAATAAAATGATTGCAGAAAAAACAGGCCAACCGATTGAAAGAGTAGCACATGATACAGAAAGAGATTATTTTATGACTGCAGAAGAAGCGAAGGAATATGGGATTGTAGATGATGTTGTTACGAAAAAATAAGATGAAAAAGGCTAGAGGATATATTAATTCTCTAGCCTTTTTATTAATCCTTTACCCATTCATCAACTAATGCTTGATTTTTTTTAATCCATTTTCGCGCAGCTTCTTCAGGATCTTTTGTTTTATTTAACATGACCATTAACGTACCGAGCTGTTCATCGTTCATTTTCCATTTATCAAAGTATTTTATAACATCTGGGTGATCTTTTTCGAAACCTTTACGAACGGAGTAATAAATGTCATCTTTTTCACCATATACTTTCTTAGGGTCTTTTAAATATTTCAAGTCAAATTCTGAAAACCCCCAATGCGGATTCCAAAGCGTAACAGCGATTGGTTTCTTTTTTGTATATGCTTTCTTTAGTTCACTCATCATCGCAGCTTCAGAGGATTGGACAAGTTTTAGTTTTATATCATATTCTTTCATTGCTTTATTCGTTAAATTCATAAGACTACTACCGGGTTCGATACCGACAATTTTATTATCTAGTTCATCTTTATGAGCATTTAAATCTTCGATACTGTTTATATTTTTCATATAAGAAGGGACGACTAAACCTAGTCCAGTACCTTCGTACCATTTTGATTTTAAGACAATATCATCTTTATAACGATCGTTTAGCGGTTTATCTGTAACTGGTAGCCATACTTCTAAATTCGCATCAACATCGCCACGAGCAACACCAGTCCAAATTGCGGCTTTTTCTAAATACATGAGCTCAACTTTGTAGCCTTTTTCTTCTAATAAAACTTTCCACATGTTTGCAGTTGCAATATTTTCTTTCCAACTTGTTACACCAAGTTTAATTTTCCCTTTCGAATTTGCATTTGTTGCATTACATGAAGTGAAAATCATAGTAATAAATAATGCAAGGCATATAAACCAAATTTTCTTTCGCATTGAAAACCTCCTAAGTAACGTTTGCCTTATAAAATAAATGTATAAGTAAGCATTCTTATTATGAACGGAAACGAGAATTTTAAAGAAATCTTATGAATGTCATTTTTATGTAATATTTCTTTGTAAAATCGCAACACTATGTGAATAGATGGGTAGAAAAGGAGTAGTGACATGGATAATACAAAGGTGCGTGTTGAAAACGTAACAAAAGTATTCGGGAAACATCCGCAAAGAGCCCTTTCCTTATTAAAAGAAGGAAAAAGTAAATCGGAAATTTTAAAAGAGACAGGAATGAACGTTGGGGTGAAAAAAGCAACGTTTGAAGTATACTCTGGAGAAATTTTCGTTATTATGGGTTTGTCTGGTAGCGGGAAATCTACGCTTGTTCGTATGTTAAATCAATTGATTAAACCAACTGCAGGTCATATATACATAGATGGTGAAGACATCGCAACGATGGGAAAAGAAGAGTTACGAAGAGTAAGAAGAACGAAAATGAGTATGGTATTTCAGAAATTCGCTCTATTTCCGCATCGTACAGTTATACAAAATGTTGCATATGGGTTAGAAATACAAGGAGTTCCGGTTGAAGAGCGAGAGAAAAAAGCGTTAGAATCGCTACAGTTAGTAGGACTCGATCATCATAAAGATAATTATCCAAGTCAACTTAGTGGCGGTATGCAGCAGCGCGTTGGAATCGCAAGGGCGCTAACGAATAATCCAGATGTATTACTAATGGACGAGTCATTCAGTGCATTAGATCCACTTATTCGAAAAGAAATGCAAGATGAATTGTTAGAGTTGCAAGATAAAATGGAAAAAACGATTATATTTATTACGCATGATTTAGATGAAGCGCTTCGAATTGGAGATCGTATCGCATTAATGAAAGATGGAGAAATCGTTCAAATTGGAACGCCAGAAGAAATTATGATGAGCCCCGCTAATGAATTTGTAGAAAAGTTTGTTGCGGACGTGAATTTAGGAAAAGTAATTACGGCGGAGTCTATTTTAAAACGACCAGAAACTTTATTAATTGATCGTGGACCTCGTGTAGCCCTTCAAATTATGAGGAATGCTGGTGTTTCAACTGTATATGTTGTAAACAAAAAGTATGAGTTTTTAGGTATATTAACTGCGGATGATGCGAGTAAGGCAGTACAAAAACAGTGGCCGATTGCTGATTTATTACTTAATGATATTCCGCATGTGTATTTAGATACTTTACTGGAAGAGACGTATGCAAAAATGGCGGAGATGAAATATCCGTTACCAGTAATCGATGAGAAGAAAAGGCTAAGAGGAATTATTAAACGTGAAAGTGTCATTCAAGCTCTTGCAGGAAACATTGAGGAAGAGGTGAAAGACGATGAATAGTATACCGCGTATTCCGTTAGGGGAATGGGTCGACTCATTTGTTGTAAGTTTATATGAGCACTTTGAAGGCTTATTCCGAGGATTCTCTTATATTATTGGTGGATTCGTTGATTTACTCACTAATTTTTTAATAATAATTCCTGCCATATTGATGATTATTATCTTATGTTTCCTCATTTGGTACACAACGAGAAAACTATCTTTAGTCATTTTTACGCTTATTGGATTATTATTTATTTTAAATATTAACTACTGGGCACAAACGATGCAAACATTAGCACTCGTACTTACGTCAGTTATTATTTCAATTATTGTCGGAATTCCAATTGGTATATTAGCATCTCAAAATGAACGTTTCTCAAAATTTTTAAAACCAACATTAGATTTTATGCAAACAATGCCTGCATTCGTATACCTTATTCCAGCGATCACATTTTTCGGAGTAGGTGTAGTACCTGGAATTATTGCATCAGTAATCTTTGCAATGCCACCGACAATTCGTTTTACTGACTTAGGAATTAGACAAGTTCCAGAAGATTTAATTGAAGCAGCGAATGCATTTGGATCCACTGCATCACAAAAACTATTTAAAGTACAATTACCACTTGCAACCGGAACGATTATGGCTGGTGTGAACCAAAGTATTATGCTTTCGTTATCGATGGTTGTAACAGCGTCACTTGTAGGAGCTCCTGGACTTGGAGTTGATGTATATCGCTCGGTAACACAAGTTAATATCGGAATGGGATTTGAAGCTGGATTAGCTATCGTAGTAATCGCAATTATATTAGACCGAATTACACAAGGGTTCCATACGAAAAGAAAATAATGACCAAAAAACACACTTTTATACTACAAAGTGTGTTTTTTATTGCATCCAGTTTACATACGAACGATAACAGAACCTCCAGCTGGTGCACAAACTTGGTTTTGCTGTTGTTCCATGGATTTAATTAATTGATTATTTTCTTCGATTAATGAGATTAATTTAGCTAACTGACTTTCAAGGCTAGCGATGCGCGGCATCATATATTGTGAATCATGATGCAATGTATTCCTTACAGGATGGGGGGAATAAACATACTGTTGATTTATATTTGGATTCCAATGAGGATGCATTTGAATCGTTCCTCCTTCAATAAATTACGGATCTTTCTTATAGTAAATGCCTATATATATTTAATGGTTACTTGAAATTTTTTCATTATAAAAGGAGTATGTACAGAAAATGGAAAATATTATATATGAAGTTAAAGTGCTTTTTTTGAAAAGATTCAAGCGAGATAGTGCGTATATTAATACATTTAAGTGAATGCATGTTGTTTAGGGAGAAATGATGGGAGGAGATGCAATTTTGGCTAAAAATAAAAAAAGAAATGATGCTTTGGCAATAGGTGTCGGTATAGGGGTTGTAATCGGTGTATTTCAAGGGCACTTTACAAATAATTTAGTAATCGGAATTGTGATTGGGATTATAATTGGGATTGCGTTTTTGAAGAAATAATGAGATGTAAATTCATTTCAAAAATTGTTGTATCAAAAGAATGAAAATTCGGAATACGAAACCTGTTTTTCCTTTTTTTGTGCTATTATATATGAAAAGGAAGGTGATGGATATGTCAACAAACAATCAAATAGAACAAAACTGTTTCATTTGCGAAAAACATAAAGGAAATATTATAGTTCCAGGTGGAGCTATTTACGAAGATGAACTCGTTTACGTTGGACATGTCTACTGGGATAGTGAAGAAACATACCTAGGTTATGTAATGATAGATATAAAAAGACATGTACCTGGCCTTGCTGAACTAACAGATGAAGAAGCGAAAGCGTTAGGACTTATAACAAGTAGAGTAAGTAAAGCGCTAAAAGAAAGCGAAGGTGCAGAGCATATTTACACTTTTGTTTCAGGAAATGGTGTACCACATATGCATATGCACATTATTCCACGCTATCCCAATACACCAAAAGAATTTTGGTCACCAACCGAAGTAGCGAAATGGACTGGTGCACCATATGGTGATGAAGAGAAAATAAAAAAACTATGCGAAAGAATACGTAAGTATATGGTAAATGAGTATGCATACAACAAATAATACACAATATTCATGGGTTGGAAATATAGAAATGTGTTTAGGAGAAATTTCAGTTAAGCAATATGGTGATATTGTACTTGGTAAATATGGCGGGAATATAAGTGCTGGAGCGAAAAAGAATGAAGATGGTGCATTAGTTTGGTCAAATGGTGAATGGGAATTTGCAGCTATATTAGATGGACATAATAGTGCAGAAAGTGTTGATTTAGTAGTAAATACAATCGAAAAAGAATATGAAAATATAAGAATAATTTTGAATGAACCAATTGATACAGTATTTCAGTATGTTGAAAATCATATACTTACAATTTTTCAGTCATCTTCATTTAAGGAAAAGTGCAAAAGAATACAAGGTGAAACAGCTTGCTTACTATGTGTAAGAAAAGAAAATTATATATGGTGGCTTTCTATTGGTGATTGTTTAGTGTATGTATTTCATGAAGAGTTACATAAGTTAGGACAATATGCATTAAATCAACGTCATTTTTACGAATGGATTGGAAATGTAAACACATTTGATTTACCTGTTCCTTGTTATTCATCAGGTATTCGTGAATTACGTACTGGAAAGAACCGAATTGTAATGGTGACAGATGGAGTATTAGAATGCGGGGAACGCCGATATGAAACGCCAGTAAATCTGTATAATAATATGAATAGAAATAATAAAAAACTTGAAGAAAGTGTTCATCATGTATTAGAGCACGTTCATCATCAATTCGGACGCGATAGTGCGACTATAATTAGTTGGGACGTTGAAAATAAAGAGAGTGCTACGTATCCGAGTGATCAGCCGGAGAAAAGGTAAAGGAGGAGGCCTTTCTGTTTCTTTTGAAACTAATTGTCTTATTGTTATGGATTATAATTTTATTCTTTTTAGAAAAAATTGTGAGGAAGAAGTTAAATATACCGAGACAAACTGGATGGAATAGTAAATATGTCAGCCAATCACATAAATGGGGGCAATGGATTATCATTATTTCTTATGTAGTACTTATGATGATAGGTTCAATTTTGAATCCAATATACATGACTTATATACCAATTTTCTTTTTTATGACGTTGTACATTTTTCAAGGATATATGCAGTGGAAATATGATAGGAAAGCAAAAGAATATATTATTTCGTTTGGAATTGTTCCGTTACTAATAATTACAGGTTTTATTTTGAATGTATTCTATAATACGTATTGGTGATGAATGGTCATACAAATAAAGGGTGAGAAAATGATAAGACCACGTTTACGGGCTGAAGTAATGATTGTAAACGACGAACATTCAAAAGTACTAGTACAATGTGATGAGAATGAATCATTTTATCGTTTTCCAGGTGGCTCTATTGAATTTGGTGAAACGTCAAAAGAAGCAATAATTCGAGAGTTAATAGAAGAATACGATTTGAAAGTTGATGTTCAAGAGTTAGCAATTGTAAATGAACATATTTTTGAGTGGGGCAACGAAAATGGTCATCATTGTACATTGATACATTGGGGGACTGTTGAAAAAATCATTACAAATGAAATAAGGCATAAAGAGCATGAGGATATTATATTAATTTGGAAAAGTCTAGAGGAATTACAGGAGAAGCCGACATATCCTGAAGGCATCATAAGTTATTTAGAAGGGGATAACCGTAATATAGTCCAATTTATTTCAAGTAATTAAATGAAATAATAGGAGGGGTGAAAATGGGAGCTTCTACTTTTGGGATTATAACTATTGTTTTTTGTATAGCTGTCTACTTTCTCGATAAGTTTTTAAGAAAAAAATTGAATATGCCCAAGGGTGGTTTTTGGGGATATAAGAAACATGTAAATAGTTTACATAAAAAATTGGAAATAGGACTACTTTTTATTTAATAACTAGCTTTATATTTATCTTTAAATTTGAAAGTGTTAATATCGCTTATGTCATTTTTACTTATTTAGGTGGGACGTTAATCTTAAGAGCATTGATGGAATGGAAGTATGATAAAGAATCGAAAGAATATATATTTTCGGTAATTGGGGTATTCACGTTTATTTTTATGACTTCGATACTATTTTACTTCTTTCCACCTGCTGTATAATAAAAATTTGATAGTACAAATAATGAAATAACTAATAAGCAAGAAACCATTTACTACTAAATGGTTTCTTGTTTATTTAAGCATTTATTTTAGTTAATATAGATGTAATGAAATTAGTTTTATCTTCTGCATACTTATGTTTATCAGTAGGATTAGCTTGTGAAAGTTGAATCTTTAACTGTTCATACTGCATGCGTGCAGTTTTATTGTCTATTAAGTAATCACGAAATTGTAATTGTTCTATTAAATATGTATTCCCTTGTTCATACATATGAATTTGATGAGTTCTTGGTTCACCTTTATTAAAATAGTATCTTTCGGGTAATACTTCTTTTCTATATTTATAGTTTAGTAGTTCTAACTTTTTAATAAAATGTATACCGTCCGTATAATTTTCTAATTCAATTGCTATATCAATAATTGGCTTTGCACTTAAATATGGAATAGAAGTACTACCAATATGGTGTATCGCTAAAATATGTTCGCCAATTTGTTCCTCAATGATTTGTTTCTCTTTCATAAACTCAATTTCCCATTCTTCAGTCCACGGCACTAAAAACACTTTCCCATACGGTAAACCTAACATTTAATTAGCACCTCTTTCAAAATAGTTTTCAAAAAGTTTATTACATCTTCTTAAAGCTTCTCAAAACAAGGTGTTCCCACAATCTCCAAGGAAGAATCTTCTTCGTAAAGATCATAAATTTTACACCTTTTCCAATAGGATATCGTAAAGTAGTACGCTTTGTTTCAGCAATTTCAACGATTTTATTAGCAACATCTATCGGATTACCAAATGTATCACTACCGCTATTAATATGTTTTTGTATTTTATCCATATACTCTTTGTAAGGAGATGTTGTATCAGATTGGTTTTCAGCTAGTTGTTTACCAACCTCCCATATGTTTGTGTTATAAGAACCTGGTTCAATTAAAGCAACATCTATTCCGAAAGGTTTTACTTCTAAGCGAAGCGATTCACTCCAGCCTTCTAATGCATATTTTGAAGATACATAAGGAGATAAACCAGGAAATCCAACTTGGCCGCTAATGCTGCTTATATTAATGATTTTTCCACTTCTTTGTTTTCTCATATACGGTAAGACAAGCTGGGTAATTGATATAGCTCCAAATAGGTTCGTTTCAAATTGTTTACGGTATTCCTCTACTGGAATTTCTTCTACAAAGCCGCCATTTGCATATCCTGCATTATTAACAAGTAGGTCTACTTTTTGTATTTCTTTTAAAAATAATTGGAAGTTATGTATAGAGTTTTGATCGGTTACATCTAATTGTTGAATTTTTATGTTTTGTTGTAAGTTGAGTTGAGTAGCTTGAGATAGTAAGTTCACTTGTTTTTCAAGGTTCCGCATTGTAGCAATAACTAAATAATCTTTTTTTGCGAGTTCGAGTGTAGTTAATAGTCCAAATCCACTTGAGGCTCCAGTAATTATTGCGATTTTTTTATTCATTTTTCGCCAGCTTTCTTTTTCTTTTATCATAACGAGTTATGATAAGAAAATCTATTATTCTTACATTTAGTATGAAATCAATTTGTATGTAAAAAAAGGGGATTATAGGGAATCAGCGTATATAGAGTAGTGTATATTAATATGATAATGAAATGAGGGAAGAAAAATGGTCCATGTAAAAGCTGTATTAGCGGATCAGTTATTAGCAAATGCAAATGATCCCAGTTGGTATATGCCATTTTCAGATGCAGTTAAGGGTTTGTCTGAGAGGGAAGCTTTCTGGAAACCGAATGAAGAGAGTAATAGTATAGCTGAAATCGTACAACATTTACTGTATTGGAACTCTACGTGGCAAACTAGGTATAAAGAATCAAATGTGAATGCAGTACCCGCTATAGGAGATAATAACAAAAGTTTTATGCTCTCAGATAATCAAACTTTCGATGAATTACGGGAAAAACTACTAGAAAAACTGTTACAATGGCAAAATCTCATAAATGAAGAAAAGGTTGAAAGTGATGTAGTGGGATTTCCTGTTTCTGCAAAGTGGTGGGAAGTGCTAGCGAATGTAACAACTCATAATGCATATCATATTGGTCAAATTATTTACATCCGAAAATTACAGAAGAGCTTTGATAATGAATAAAGTAACAATTCTCTTATTAAGGGAACAAAGGTGGACAAAACGAGACAAACGTCTCATTTTGTCCACTTTTTTATTGTTAAAAGATAGAGAAAACCTATTAAAACAAGGATTCGAAATTGGCACAATACTTGCAATATAAAAGACGAACAAGAAAATAGGAGGGCTGGACATGTTAAAAACAACTGAAAGTAAAGGGAATGAAATTACGAAAGAACAAGCTCATTGGATGTACGAAAAAATGTTAGAAATTCGTAAGTTTGAAGATAAGGTGCATGAATTGTTCGCGCAAGGCGTTTTGCCAGGTTTCGTTCATTTATACGCAGGTGAAGAAGCGGTAGCAGTTGGTGTATGTGCCCACTTAACGGATAGTGACAGTATTACAAGTACACATAGAGGTCATGGACATTGTATCGCAAAAGGTTGTGATTTAAATGGTATGATGGCTGAACTTTTCGGGAAAGCGACAGGATTATGTAAAGGTAAAGGCGGTTCCATGCATATTGCCGATTTAGATAAAGGAATGCTTGGTGCGAATGGCATTGTAGGCGGGGGTTTCCCACTTGCTTGCGGTTCAGCATTAACAGCTAAATATAAAGGAACAAAAGATGTAAGTGTTTGCTTCTTCGGTGACGGAGCAAATAATGAAGGAACATTCCATGAAGGGGTTAATTTAGCGGCGATTTGGAAGTTACCAGTTATTTTTATTGCAGAAAATAACGGTTACGGTGAAGCAACTACATTTGAATATGCTTCAAGTTGTGATTCTATCGCTGATCGCGCAAAAGCTTATAATATTCCAGGTGTTCAAGTAGATGGAAAAGATCTTCTAGCTGTATATAAAGCTGCTGCAGAAGCAGTTGAACGTGCGCGTAATGGTGATGGTCCAACAATTATTGAATGTATGACATATCGTAATTATGGTCATTTCGAAGGTGAAGCGCAAACATATAAAACATCAGAAGAAAAAGAAGAACATTTAAACGAAAAAGATGCAATTGTGAATTTCCGTAAGCATTTAATTCATGAAGGTTTATTAACAGAATCTGAACTTGTTGATATGGAAAAAGCAGTAGATGATGCAGTACAAAGATCCATTGAATTTAGTGAAAATAGTCCATACCCAGACGATGAAGAATTATTAAAAGATGTATACGTTTCTTACAAATAAGAGGAGGGTGAAAAATTATGACTAGAACAGTAAGTATGTCAACTGCAATTAATGAAGCGATGAAAATCTCAATGAGTCGTGATGAAAATGTAATTTTAATAGGTGAAGATGTTGCAGGCGGTGCACAAGTTGATCACCTGCAAGATGATGAAGCTTGGGGTGGTGTTCTTGGTGTTACGAAAGGACTTGTACAAGAGTTTGGCCGAAATCGTATATTGGATACACCAATTTCTGAAGCGGGTTATATGGGAGCTGCGATGGCAGCTGCTGCAACTGGGTTACGTCCGATAGCTGAGTTAATGTTTAATGATTTTATCGGTAGTTGTCTTGACCAAGTATTAAACCAAGGTGCGAAATTCCGTTATATGTTTGGAGGTAAAGCAAAAGTACCCGTTACAGTACGTACGATGCATGGCGCTGGTTTTAGTGCAGCAGCTCAACATTCACAAAGTTTGTACGCATTATTTACGAGCATACCAGGTATTAAAGTTGTTGTTCCTTCCACACCGTATGATGCAAAAGGCTTATTATTAGCGGCAATTGAAGATGATGATCCAGTAATCTTCTTTGAGGATAAAACACTTTACAATATGAAAGGTGAAGTGCCAGAAGGATACTATACAATTCCATTAGGAAAAGCAGATATTAAACGGGAAGGTTCTGATGTAACAATTGTCGCAATCGGAAAGCAAGTTCATACAGCGCTTGCAGCTGCAAAGCAATTATCGAAAAAGGGGCTTGAAGTAGAAGTAATTGATCCACGATCTTTATCACCACTTGATGAAGATACTATTTTATCATCTGTTGAAAAAACAAATCGTCTTATCGTCATTGACGAAGCGAATCCTAGATGTAGTATTGCAACAGATATTGCGGCAATTGTAGCGGATAAAGGTTTTGATTTGTTAGATGCACCTATTAAACGAATTACAGCACCACATACACCTGTTCCGTTCTCACCACCACTTGAAAAGTTGTATTTGCCAACACCAGAAAAAGTAATTGAAACTGTATCAGAAATGATCGGAGACCAATCTTTATTACATGTGTAATAAAACGATGAGAAGGGAGAGAGAGAGAGACATGGCTGTAGAAGTTGTAATGCCGAAGTTAGGTATGGCGATGAAAGAAGGTATTATTACGAGCTGGAATATTAAAGCAGGCGATAATGTAGCAAAAGGAGAACTAATTGCTAGTATTAATTCAGAAAAAATTGAAACGGAAATTGAAGCGCCAGCTGATGGTACGGTACTTGATATAGCTGTAAGTGAAGATGAAGGAGTGCCGCCTGGTACTGTAATTTGCTACATCGGTAAACCGAATGAAAAGGTAGAAATGCAGGAAAGCACACATGTTGTAGAAGAAAAAACATCTAATATAGAAGTACAAAATGTACAAAATCAAGAAGCAAATGGGAAAGAAGTATCGAAGCAAAGAATTAAAATTTCACCTGTAGCCAAGAAAATTGCAAAGTCTGAAAATCTGGATATCAAGGCATTAGTTGGTACAGGTCCTGGCGGAAGGATTACAAAGGCAGATGTATTAAAAGCACTTGAGGTAAGAGTAAACGTTCCGGAAATATCTGAACGAGAAGAAAGTAAAGCGATTCCTGTTACTGGTATGCGTAAAGCAATCGCAAATCGTATGCACGCAAGCTTACAAAATAGCGCACAATTAACGTTAACGATGAAAGTAGATGTAACAGATTTAGTTGCTTTACATAAAGTAATAGCGGAAGTTGTACAAAAAAGATATGATAATAAATTAACTATTACGGATTTCGTCTCGTATGCTGTTGTATTAGCACTTGGAGAGCATAAAGAAATGAACAGCGCTTATATAGATGATGCAATTCATCAATTTGAACATGTGCATTTAGGCATGGCAGTCGCATTAGAAAAAGGGTTAGTCGTTCCAGCTATTCGCTTTGCAAATAATTTATCTTTAGTAGAGTTGTCTAAAGAGATTAAGAATATGGCACAAAAGGCACGAGCAGGTAGCTTAAGTAGTGATGATATGCACGGAACGACATTTACAATTAGTAATTTAGGTAGCTTTGGTATTGAATATTTCACACCGGTATTAAATACACCTGAAACTGGTATTTTAGGTGTAGGTGCAATTGAACATGTTCCTGTATTTAAAGGGAAAAAATTAAGAAAAGGAAGTATGTTACCTTTAAGTTTAACATTCGATCATCGTGTATTAGACGGTGCACCAGCAGCTGCATTTTTACGCACAATTAAACATTATTTAGAAGAACCTATAACAATTCTTTTATAAAGAGAAGGTGAGAGAATGAGTAAATTAGTTGTTATTGGGGGCGGACCTGCTGGCTATGTAGCAGCAATTACCGCGGCTCAAAATGGCAAAGATGTCACTCTTATTGATGAAGCTGACCTTGGCGGAACATGTTTAAATGTTGGGTGTATGCCGACGAAATCACTGTTAGAAAGTGCTGAAGTACATGACATTGTGAGAAAAGCGAATGATTATGGGGTTACGCTTAATACAGGAAGTATATCAATTGATTGGGATCAAATACAGGCGAGGAAATCACAAATCGTAATGCAACTCGTCCAAGGAATACAATATTTAATGAAGAAAAATAAAATTAAAGTTGTAAAAGGAAAAGCGAAATTCGAAACGGATCATCGTATGCGAGTTGTACAAGGAAATAAAGAAGAAGTAGTTGATGGAGAGAGCTTTATTATCGCAGCTGGTTCCGAACCTACAGAATTACCATTCGCTCCGTTTGATGGAAAATGGATTTTAAATAGTAGCCATGCCATGTCTCTTGAAAGTGTACCATCTTCATTGTTAATCGTTGGTGGTGGTGTAATAGGATGCGAGTTTGCAAGCATTTATAGTAGACTTGGCACAAAAGTATCGATAGTTGAAATGGCACCGCAATTAATACCTGGTGAAGATGAAGATATCGCGAATACTTTAAGAGAGAAATTAGAAAAAGATGGGGTGAAAATTTTTACGGGAGCAGTTTTAAAAGGTTTAAATAACTATAAGAAGCAAGCTTCATTTGAATACGAGGGAATTACTCACGAAGTAACTCCAGAATTTGTTCTTGTTTCTGTAGGAAGAAAACCACGAGTGCAACAATTAGGATTAGAAAAGGCAGGGGTTCAGTTTTCAAATAAAGGGATTGCTGTGAATGAACATATGCAAACGAACGTATCGCATATTTACGCAGCTGGTGATGTGATCGGTGGAATTCAGCTTGCTCACGTTGCCTTCCATGAAGGAACGACAGCAGCATTACACGCAAGCGGAGAAGACGTGAAAGTAAATTATCACGCTGTGCCCCGTTGTATATACACAGCTCCAGAAATAGCTAGTGTCGGGTTAAGTGAAAAAGGTGCAAGAGAACAATATGGTGATATTCTCATCGGAGAATTTCCTTTTACAGCGAACGGAAAAGCTCTTATTTTAGGAGAACAAGTAGGTAAAGTAAAAGTCATTGTAGAACCTAAATACCAAGAAATTGTAGGGATTTCTATTATCGGTCCTCATGCAACTGAACTTATTGGTCAAGGAACCATAATGATTCATACAGAAGTTACCGCTGATATAATGAGAGATTATATTGCAGCACACCCTACTTTATCAGAAGCAATTCATGAAGCGTTAATGCAAGCGGTAGGACATGCTGTACATGCTTAAATGGAAATATAATAAACCACTATTCTCTAAACAAATAAGAGAATAGTGGTTTGATTTTTTATTAATAGAATATCTTATTATTTTTTAATTTCAATCGCTGAAGTAATATCGTTCCAATCAGGAGCTAAATTAGCAGTTTTACCATACCAATCAGCGTGTTTAAATATAACACCTTTTCCATATCCTTGTGTTGAAGTGTGCTCCCAAAGTGTCGTTGAATAACTTGCAGAAGGTGAGGCTGTACTTACAGAAGAAATTCTGTCATTCCAGCTAGATGGTAAGTTTTTAAAGCCGCTGCTCCAGTAAATATATTGACCACCTTTATCTTTATGTTCGTAAAAATCAGTACTACCAGCACCACTACCTAAAGGATTAATATTATTTTTAATTACTTTTTTATCCTTTGCAATATACGCATCCAATGTTTCACGGCTAGTAAAACCATAAGCTAGCCAATCTCCATTTTCATTTTGCTCTGGTAATACCATAGTAATTTGGATATCTTTCTTATCCTGATCACTTAATTTTGCAAATGAATTAACATTTTGTTCATCCACTTTTAAATAATCAAATGACTTAATTGTGTTACTTTTTTCCTCAGCACTTACTGCACCTAGTCCTCCAGTTAATGCAAAACCCGCTACTAATGTCCCTGCTACTAATTTCTTCAACATATAACCATCCCTTTTTGTTTGAATTTTTGTACAGGTGAATCTTGTACAGCTAAAATGTATTCTAATTTTATACTTTTGTAAATATTCTGAAGTTTTAGAAATAATAGGCGGAATATTTACATTTTTACATTATTTCTTTAGAAAAAATGGTTATTGGAATGATATAATAAGTGGATGTATTGCTTTTACTGGATGTAAAGATATTTTAGGAGAGGTGTCATTGAAATATTTTACAAGAGAATGGTATAAAAAAATGCAAGTTTTAGAATTTGTAAGTTTTATAGAGTCTATAAAAGAATGGTCGGAAATGGATATACAAAGTTTAAAGGAAGAAATAGAGGAAAGGAAAATAGATTTATTAAAATTCCTTCCTGAATCGATATACTCAATTATACAAAACATAACAATTAATTCAGAATACCCATCAGGTGAACTGAAAAAACTTATGCAAGAGTGGACAACAGATTATGAGAAAAGAATGGCACAATTAGATCAATCATACGTAGAATATTTTAATTCCATTGAGAAAAAACTTCCGTCAAATGTCGCTCAGTTACACAAGACATCACTACACGATAGTGTAATTAAAGTAATGTTCTATGCAGGAAAACTTTGACAGTTCTTGGTGGCTATATCATGAAATAGCTCTTACTGAAGATGGTTTTGAACTAGGTGTTTTATTTGACTCTCCATTTAGAGAAGTGACGATTTGCGCAGCAGATGTATTACTTGTGAAGAAATAATGTTGTATGGAGTATTACAAACGTTTGACATAATAAAAAAATAAAGTTATTGTAGATACATGAAGTCTACAATAGGAGCTGTACTATGAAATATTCTAAAGCTACAAATTATGCTCTTCATACAATGCTTTTTCTGGCAAAGGCCACACCAAATAAGTTAGTTAGTGTTCACCAATTAGCAGAAATGCAAAATGTTTCACCAACGTACTTGTCTAAAATACTAACTAAGTTGACGAAGGAAGGGATGATACACTCATCATCTGGTCCAAAGGGCGGTTACTCGCTTAGTAAGAATTGGGAAGATATTTCATTTTTAGATATTATACATGCAATTGAAGGCAAAACATCATTGTTTGACTGTTGTTTACATGACAAACCTGGATGTTTAATTAATGAGGCAATGCTCGCAGCAGAAGAGAAAATGGAAGAAGAGTTAAGAAATCAAAAAATCGTAGATCTTGCGAAAAAAATAAAAGTGGATTTTTAATCTGCTTTTATTTTTAAATTAATTAAGGATAAAAAGGCTCTTTAATATCTTTAATTGTAGTTAGAAAATGATATGAAGAAGGAGAGAAGATGATGAATAATTTTTGGAATAATCGATATAAATCAGATGAATATTTTTACGGGGAAGAATCTAATACATTTATTAAAGAACAAGCATTTCGTTTAGCAAATCACAATAAAGTAATAGCATTTGCGGAGGGAGAAGGTAGAAATGCTGTATTTCTAGCAAGACAAGGGAACGAAGTAACAGCTATTGATTATTCGGAAGATGGATTAGAAAAGACAAAAAAATTGGCAGAGAAGCATAACGTAAACGTGCATACAAAAAAAGTAGATTTATTAGCTGATAGTTTGCCAGAAAATGAATATGATGCGGCAATTATGGTATTTGGACATTTTCATGATGATTATAAAAAAATGATATTAGATAAAATGATACAAACGATAAAACCTGGTGGATTAATTATGTTTGAAGTTTACTCAAAAAAACAAATAAACTATAGTACTGGTGGACCAAAAGATGTTGATATGCTGTATGATCCAATTGATATCCTTACTTGGTGTGAAGAACATAAGGTAATTCATTTCTTTAATGGAGAACAAGAGCGAGTTGAAGGGAAAGGGCACACTGGTTTAGCTGATGTTATTCAAGTTGTTATTAGAAAATGAATATAAGTGTTAATGAAAGGTAAATGTATGAATGTAAAAAGACCAGTCATTTAAGACTGGTCTTTCTATTTAGATACTAAATTATCAAGCTTCCAATATGTATTTGTTAACGGCGCAGCTTTGCTATCTATGTATAAATACATATTATTTAAATCTTTTGGTGAAGTTTTCAGTTCAAACACAACGTCAGTAGTTAAAGAGAATTCGTGTGGAACATTTTTATAGTGCTCGTCATCTATCGGATGAGCTTCACCTTCATATTTCTCACCAGTTTTTTCATCTTGTATGAAATATTTTATTTCCGAAAGATCAATAGTTTGTCCATCGTCCCGAACATTATTAATCATAACACGAGTAGTAAGGCGCCGCTCTTTGTCTATTTTTTCAAACTTTGCATTTTCAACTGTCGCTCTATAGTATTCGTTTTTAACTATTTCTCCATAGTGCATTGCATTCTTTTTGAGAGCGCTCTTTTCTTGTTTTGATGTAGTATTGCTATTACATCCTGTTAATATTCCAGTAAATAATAATGCTGTACATGTCGTTTTGATTAATGATTTCATAGTAATCCCTTTCTGTATTAAAAAGTAAAACATAGGAATAATTTTACATCAATAGGAAGGTAAATGGAAGTATTTTTGCGTAATATACAGATATACATTTATTTGGTTGTCAAGTTAACAGGATAGAAAGAGGGAGAAGACTGTATAAAACGGAATAAATAAGAATTGAAAATATTGTAAAACGGAAGAGGCATGCATATAATTAAAATAAAGTTTAAGTTTCTGAACCTTCAATAACGGTGGTGATAACATGTTTACTGAAGAACGTCGAGAGAAAATTTTAGAACTACTTAATACAGATGGAAGAGTAATAGCAAAGGATCTTGCGGAAAGATTTGATATGTCTATTGATTCTATAAGAAGAGATTTGTCTATTATGGAAAAGGATGGTTTATTAAAAAGAACGCACGGAGGTGCAATTGAACTTACGCGAGTGAGAAACTTAGCTGCGGAACCAACTAAACGTTATAGTGATAGCTCAATATATGAGGACACAATTGCAAGAGTTGCGGTATCTTATATACAAGAAGGTGATTCAATTTTTATTGGTGGGGCTTCCGTTCATAATGCGATGCTGAAATATTTACCGGAAGTATCATTTACGGTTATTACGAATTCTATAGAAATAGCTGGTTATCTACGAGAATATAAGAATATTGATACGTATTTAATTGGCGGAAAAGTAAAACCTTCAGGGAATATTACTGATACACTTGCCTCTGAATTGATAAGTAGATTTTCTATTGATCTGTATTTCTCTACAGGTGGAGGCATTTCATTACAAGGTATTAGTACCGCAACACCTGAAGTTGCTTATTTTAGTAAAAGAGTAAGTGAAATTGCTAGAAGAAATATTTGTTTAGTTCCGCATAATAAACTTGGAATAGATTGTTTTATAAGAGGAGAGTCTCTAAAAAAAATTGACATTATTATAACTGACGAAGAGGCTAGTAAAGAAACTGTTCAGGACTTTGAGAAACAAGGTAAACAAGTTGTAATAGCGCCATTATATTCATTTGAAAGGAGTTTGACATGATTGTAAAAGAGCAAGAGTTTCATATAAATGGATCAACTTATACAATTCGTTCTGCAGCTGAGAAAGATGCTGACCAGTTATCGAAAATTAGAGTTCAGATTGATGGAGAAACTGAAAATATGGATAGAGATGCTGGAGAGGGATTTATAGATAATCTAGGATTTCAAAAAATAATAAAAACAGATAGTGAAGAGGCGAAGAATCTCTTTTTAGTTGCAGAAGTGCACAATCGAATCGTTGGATTTTCAAGGTGTGAAGGATCAAATTTTAAGAGATTATCTCATAAAGTGGAGTTTGGCGTTTGCATTTTAAAAGAGTTTTGGGGATATAAAATGGGTAAGAGCCTATTACAACAATCTATTAAATGGGCTGACGAAAATGCAGTAAATAAAATATCTTTACAAGTATTAGAGACAAACGAGAAAGCTATTCATCTTTATAAAAAATTAGGTTTTGAAGTAGAAGGCGTTTTGAAAAATGACAAAAGACTATCGGACGGAAAGTATTATAATACGGTAGTGATGGGAAGGTTTACTGATACTTTTCATAAAAGAGGTGAAGAAGTATGTTTTACAGAAGGAAGTACTATGTAGTGAAAAATGAATTCATAGAAGTATTTAATGATCATTTCAATAACACGAACTTACCTAATCAATTAAAGCATGGTTCTAAGCTAATAGGACGCTGGATGAAAGATAATAAGAATGGTACGTCTGAAGTATTTGCCATATGGGAATATGATAGTTATGAACAGTATAAAGAAATAGAATCGAAAATTAGAAGTGACGAGAGGCATATTAGAAGAATACATGAATTGTATGAAAACCATGGCGGGAAAGAATATGTTTTACAGGAGTACATAGTAGAGATGAAAAATGAAGAGTTAGTATGTACTGTAAAGTAATAGAGGGGTGAGGGATAATAGGAATGAAAACAAAATTATATTTTAGTTTAGCATCCACTATTTTATTTGCAATAGCCGTGATTGTTTTCTTTATAAACGGTAATCCACAAAAGTGGTTTTGGTTATGTATTTTCTTTGCTTCCATTATACAAAATATAGTGCTACTAAAAAAGAATAAAGAAGTGCATTAAGATATTCAAATTATTAACATATTTGTGTCGTCTTTCTAGTTTTATTGAAAACGCTTTTATTCAGTTTTATAATAAAAGTATGTTTTTACAGATCTCCAAAACAATGAATAGGGAGATGATACAATGTTAGCTTCACCGTTTTACTTACATACATGGAAAAAGTTTATTAATGAAGGAGTCCTTGATTCGAACCGTATAAACGAAAGAATTTCAGAGTCATGGCATCGATGTAAACAAGCAAATGTGAATCCTCACATGAATAAAGGTCAGAAAATTTTGTCTTCTAGTTTTTTTCAAGATCAAAAGAAAAAGAGTGAAATCTTCCTAGATATCGCAATCCCTCAAATACAAAATATGAGAAAAACCATTGATGAACTACAAATGATGGCATTATTAATCGATCCAGATGGTTATGTTCTATCGTTAAGTGGAAATAAACAAACGTTAAAGCGAGCGAAACATATTAATTTTATTGAAGGTGTAAAATGGACGGAAGCAGCTGTGGGGACAAACGCAATAGGAACAGCGCTAGAAATTGAAGAAGCTATTATGATAAGTGGTACTGAACATTACTCCGTGGTATCTCATAGCTGGAGTTGTGCGGCTGCTCCCATTCATAATGATGACGGGAAATTAATTGGTGTTCTAGATTTCTCCTGTCCAATTGAATTTTCGCATCCATATATGCTCGGTATGGTAACTTCAATTGCACATGCGATAGAACGTGAATGTAGCATAAGAGTTCATCAAAATGAATTACACTTAATTCATCGTTTTTTAGATGTCATTGATAGTGATGAACAAGTAGTTATTTGTAATCATCGTGATGTTATCGTTTCTGCGAGTAAGAGCGTTCGTGAACGAATAAATAATTGGTCAAGAATGAAACTTGAAGAGTTAATGCACCATGGATTAGAAACTAAATTAGAGATACCAGTATATAGTAATGAAAGAATGATTGGGAAATGTATGTATTTAAAGGAAAACGAACAAATGAATACATATTCTGCTCTCACATTTATAAAAGGAATTACTTTTCCAGGAGTTACTGGGACAAGCAGAGCATTTCAACACACACTAGAAGAAATTAAGCTTGTTTCACCGACTGATGCTAGTGTGTATGTATGTGGTGAGACAGGAGTGGGAAAGGAATATGTCGCGAGAGCGATTCATGAAAATAGTCCAAGAAAAGACGGGCCCTTTATAGCTGTTAACTGCGGTTCTTTGCCTAAAGAATTAATAGAAAGTGAATTGTTCGGTTATGCTGAAGGTGCATTTACAGGTGCGCGACGTCAAGGATATAAAGGGAAATTTGAACAAGCGAATGGAGGAACATTATTTTTAGATGAAATTGGTGAAGTACCACCAGAGATGCAAGTAGCATTATTGCGTGTTTTACAAGAACGTACAATAACTCCAATAGGAAGTTCAAAAGAGGTACCAGTAAATATTCGTATTATTACTGCCACACATAAAGATTTACTACGGTTAGTAGAAGAAGGGAAATTCCGTCAAGATTTATATTATCGTTTGCACGTTTATCCGTTATATGTTCCATCGTTAATAGAAAGAAAAGAGGATATCCCATATTTTATACAACACTTTTGCGAACGGAAGAATTGGAATGTTGTATTTCCGAAGAGTATTTGCAATCAATTTTTACAACATACATGGCCCGGAAATATTCGAGAACTAGTAAATGCATTAGAACGTATTTACATTTTGTCGCAAGGACGGGAAATATGCGAAAAACAAGTCGCTCTTTTGATACAAACAATGATGGGAAATCAACAACAACTTGAGTTACAAGTTGAAAATAAAACCGAACATACATTGAATTTTCGCGAAAAAATACAGCGTGATAGCATGATTGAAGCATTACAAAAGACAAACGGAAATGTTTCATTAGCTGCAAAACTATTAGATGTACCCCGTAGTACATTTTATAAACGAATGCAAAAATATAAGTTATAAAGTAGATTTTTGTAAGCTACTTTTTCTTTGTGGGCTCATGTTCTGTCGGAATGTGCGCTTACCGGGGAAATAATAGAACAGTTAGAAATTAATTTCTGAAAGGGGGACTTATGTGAAGTATATTGAAATTGGCTTCGGAAATAGGTGGTTCGTTCGAACAGAAACTGAAAATAAAGATGGAACTGAATTTGAGGAACGAGGAATTATAAAACCTATTTATTTTGAGTCTTTATATGTACGAATTTGGTTTCGGAAAACCTGTTTTATTTTTGATACGAAAGAAGGGTTTAAAAAAACTAAGAAGAGGAGGATTGAATATAAATTTATAGTTGGAATTGTAAGTAGAATAAATAAAGAAAAAGTGTGCTGATATACGTTATTATATTGACCAGGAAATTCTTTGGACTTATATCAAATTCATAAAAAGCAATTTTACTAAATATAAATTGTTAATACAACCACTAAAAATTATTATCAAGACCTAAAAGCTAAAAATCTTTAAAAAATAAAGGTGAGCGCATATTAGTCATGTATAATATGTACTCACCTTTATTTTCTTGTTCAAAGCACCCGTTAGTCACTCATGGAACATGGAATAAAGTGTGGTATTGATTTAAAATAAAGTTTGATAATTTATAAAAAAGATTGATAAAACCCTGTATTAATATAAGGTTTTTTTTTGCCCCTTAAATTTCAGTTGTATTGTTCAATTAAAGGGCCAGATTGTTGAGGAAACGGGAATAATAAGAATACTCAAAAGATTGTTTGTGAAGTGTTACACTTAAACTAACGGGCAGTTTAGCTTAAGTACATTTTTTCACAAATTTAAAGGGGGAAATTTCCCCATTTTTTATACCAGCTTAACGTTGATTCGGGAATATTGAACTTCGCTACCTGCTAATTGAATTCTACTTCATCTGGAGACCTTTAAATTAAAATGTTTCCTTTCTTCTGACAGACTTATTAAATTTCGAAAACAATCAATTCAATCATCTTTTCGTATAGAAAAACTTATTAAGAAACATGCACTAGAAAAAATATAAATCATATATAGGAGATATCCCGTTTGAATGCTTGAGGAGGATATTATGAAACCTATGTTACCTAGTGAAAAATATTTCGGTAATTTAGAACTAGTTTATGCATTTTATGGGGCTATGCCTACAGGTGTTACTGTTTCAGAAACCGGTCGTATTTTCATTTGCTTTCCGAAATGGGGAGACGATGTTAAATTTACGGTGGCGGAAATTTTTGAGGATAAATTGCAGCCTTATCCTAATTTACAAACCAATTTGGTTAACCCCGAGAATATCCCAATGACTTTCATCAGTGTCCAAAGTGTAGTTGCTGATGGAAGGGGAACGCTTTGGATATTAGATACAGCGGCACCCAATTTTTCTGAACCTATTAAAGGGGGGGCAAAATTAGTCGCTGTTGATTTAGAAACCAATACAATAAGAAAAGTATATACCTTTACAGAAGATGTTGTCCTGCCTACAACTTATCTGAATGATGTCCGTTTTGATTTTCGTGTTGGAAAAGCAGGTTATGCCTATATAACGGATTCTTCTTCAAGAGGACCAGGAGCTATTATCGTCGTAGATTTATCAAATGGAAACGCGTTTAGACGGTTAAATGGAGCAAATTCAACTTCACCCGATCCCTATTTTTTACCGAAAGTAGAAGGTCAAATTTTAATGAATCGAAACAAAGACGGTTCAACTTCTCCATTTAGGTTGGCGTCTGATAGTCTTGCGATTTCTCCCGATGGAAAGATATTATTTTTTGCTCCACTAACCAGTCGGCATTTGTTCTCGATCTCAACAGAAGCCTTGAGAGACAGAACGATACCGGACATGAATTTACCTTATCATGTGGAGTATTGGGGAGAAAAAGGTGCGTCTGATGGAATGATCACCGATGCAAAGGGAGCTGTTTATGCTGGAGATTATGAAAACAACAGTATCCGTAAGATATTGCCAAATGGCATAATGGAAGCTATCGCACATGATCCGAGAATTTTGTGGCCGGATACTTTTTCAATTGGTCCGGATCAATATTTGTATGTCATTGTGAACCAATTACATCGACAGCCTAGATTTCATTATGGAAAAGACTTACGACAGAAACCTTATAGTTTACTTCGTATCAAAATTGATGAATTTCCTGCTCCGACCTTTTCATAATAAAAATAGTCAATTAATTGTTTTCATTGATAGAAAATGATCAAACTTTTTTATAAAACCAAAACATAAACCTGCTGGATAAGAATCCATTTTGATCAATCTTTTTCAAAATGGATTCTTTTTATTTACCATAGAATACGGGTTAACACGATATTTTTAATCAAACTTTATTTTAAAATTACGAAGGAACTCATGAATGTTTTAAAAAATATGGTGAAGTAGTAATACCCCAACTTATGAGTGAAATTAATGAAAAGTTAAAATGGGATGTTGTTAGTTATGTAGATCATAAGGAGTATGCTTTATGGCCACTACTAAAATATTTTAAAAAGATAATTACCTCAGCCTAAAGATATTAAAGAACTTGTTTGTAATATTCTATTTGAAGATTTTTCATTGAAAATCTCAATAGCTCTTTCACATATTTCTTAATTAATACAAAATCTTTCTGTTATCCAATAATTAAGTTCAGAAAATGTAAGGCTTTGTTCTATTTTCTTACCTTGGGAATATTGTTTTAAAACATTATTATTAATAGAAGTCGGAATGCCATCGATATAACCGAAAATCTGAATTTTCTTTAATACAGGAGATATACGCCAATCATTAGACTTTGTAATGAGTTCTTTCATACTTGATAAATGTATTGGATCTGTATGTAAAATTTTTGCTGGACCTGGATTTCTAGCAATTTTAATCCTATTATTTGAGACTTCACAAGTGAAAGTTTCTCTTACATTACTTACTTGAAATGCTTCATAAAGTGGATAAGCTTGGAATAAAGGCGCACAGTAACCAACATCGACATAATAAGGTTGCTCTAAATTAACTCGTAAACATAAATGTCCAGGATCCATATACATACATATAATGAACATCAAAATCAAGATTGGATAGTAACCAATGGAATCCAATTGAGTGTGTCCAACAAGTACCGCCCAAACCTTTTGTTGTAATACGGTTTATGTATGTCTCAATGTAAGGAAAATAATCCTCTGTTTCATTACTTTTTTCCCAGTCAATTATTTTAGTAAGAGTTTCCCACTTTACCTTTTCTTGATGAGCTTTAATAAGCTCATTTAAAAACTTTAAGCTAGTAGGTTGTTTTGTAGCACCTAAAAGCGATAGAAACTTGTTTACAAGTTTTTCTTGTGACATGTTCTTATCCTTTCTATATAGTAGTTTGTATTAAGAATATTATACAATTAATATCAGAAAATACAGTTATTAATAGGTTAGGAGAGAATTGTATGTCAATGTCGCTATATTATAAAAAAATTCGTGAGCAATTAGGCCATGAACTAATTCTAATACCGAGTGTAGCTGCTGTTATTAAAAATGAGCAAGGGAAAATCTTATTTCAATATCCTGGTGGAGAATACTGGAGTTTGCCAGCTGGAGCAATTGAGCCTGGAGAAACTCCAGAAGAAGCGGTAGTTCGTGAAGTGTGGGAAGAAACGGGTTTGAAAGTGCAAGTAAAAAAACAAAAAGGGGTATTTGGAGGGGAAAGGTTCCGTCATATATATCCGAATGGCGATCAAGTAGAATATATTGTTGTTGTGTTTGAATGTGAAATTACTAGTGGAAAACTGAAATCGATAGATGGTGAATCTTTAAAACTACAATATTTCTCATTTTCTGAAAAGCCTACTTTAGCGCTACCATACCTAGATAATATATTTTTATAGATGTAAAATAACACACCTTACTTATTGAAGGTGTGCTATTTATATAACCCGGTCGTATACATCTCCGTTAACGTATACACAATTTCCTCTAAGTTAATCTTTTTATCATTTTGCGTAATAGTCCAAAGAAACGATTCATTCATCGCGAACCAACCGCGTGCTACAATCTCTTTATTTAAATTAGGTTGTGCTAATCCACTTTCTTGAGAGTAAGTAATATCTTGTTTAATACTTGTTATAAAACGTTCCCGAATCTCATCCCATTTTTGCCGTATTTCTCTTGATAATCCTATCGCTTCCTCTACAACTTGCAAAATAGCGCGTTCTTCATCTGCTAATTGCAGGAATGCTCTAACTTGATTTTGGATCATTATATGTGCTTCCTCTTTTGTTTGTGGAGAAAAAGAGCGCTCAGCAATATTATAAAATTGATTCATAACATCTTCCATTAAACTAATTAGGAGATCATCTTTGTTTTTGAAGTATACATATGCTGTTCCATAACCAGTTTCTGCATGTTTAATAATTTGTGTAATTGTCGTTTTTTGAAATCCGTTATTTATAAAAATAGTGTAACCAGAGTGTAATAGTTTTTTCTTCGTTTCTAAGGAGCGGTGTTTTCTTGATGAAAGGGTACTGTTTTTCAAAGAATCACCTCTTTATACTGAAATATCTGAAAATATAACTGTATTGTAAAAGAAATTCATATATAAAGTCAACTGACATAATATCATTGACGTCGTATCAATTGAGGTGATATATTTCAATTAGTTAGAATAAAAAGAAAATTAAGAGAAGGTGACACCATGTATAAAGAACCATTTCAACCGAATTATGAATATGCGCTTGAATGTGATAAACATGATGAACTGAAAGATTTTCAAACTGAATTCTATAAAAAAGAAGGAACGATATATTTAGATGGAAACTCATTAGGACTACTTTCAAAAAGAGCAGAGAAATCATTACTTACGTTGCTAGATTCGTGGAAAGAGTATGGCATTGACGGTTGGACAGAAGGTGAGCACCCGTGGTTTTTCCTTTCAGAGAAATTAGGTAAACTTACAGCCCCTCTTATTGGTGCTTTACCGGAAGAAACTATTGTAACCGGTTCTACAACTACAAATATACACCAAGTTATTGCGACGTTTTACGAACCGAAAGGAATACGTACAAAAATACTTGCGGATGAATTAACTTTCCCATCAGATATTTATGCACTTCAAAGTCAAATTCGTTTAAAAGGATTAGATCCAGAGGAGCATTTAGTAAGAGTGAAAAGCCGAGATGGTAGAACACTTTCTGAAGAAGATATTATTTATGCGATGGAAGATGATATCGCTTTAATTTTATTACCTTCTGTTTTATATAGAAGTGGTCAAATTCTGGATATGAAACGTTTAACAACGGAAGCTCATAAACGCGGCATTCACATTGGATTTGATTTATGCCATTCAATAGGATCTATTCCGCATCATTTCAAAGATTGGGATGTCGATTTTGCTGTTTGGTGCAATTATAAATATTTAAATGCAGGACCGGGTGGCGTTGCAGGAATTTATGTAAATAATAAACATTTTAATAGACTACCAGGGTTGTCTGGATGGTTTAGTTCTAGAAAAGATAAGCAGTTTGATATGGAGCATACATTAACAGCCGCTGATCATGCAGGTGCTTATCAAATTGGTACACCTCACGTTTTAAGTACAGCACCATTAATTGGTTCACTTGAAATTTTCAAAGATGCTGGTATTGAGCGTTTACGTGAGAAATCTTTACATATTACGAGGTACATGCTGAATTTAATTGAACATGAATTAAAAGATTTCGAATTTACAATTGGAAATCCATTAGAGGATGAAAAACGAGGCGGGCACATTTATTTAGAGCATGCAGAAGCAGCACGTATATGTAAAGCACTAAAAGCAAATGGAGTAATTCCAGATTTTAGAGCGCCAAATGGGGTGAGACTTGCGCCGGTCGCTTTATATAACACATACGAAGAAGTGTGGAAATCTGTACAAATATTAAAGAAAATTATGAAAAATGAAGAGTATAAGCAGTTTGAAAATAAGCGAGAGGTTGTGGCATAAATATGAAAACATCAGAGTGGATTGATATTTCACAACCGCTAAATAATAATATTGCAACGTGGCCAGGAGACACACCGTTCTCGTATGAAGTTTCATGGTCAAAAGAAGAAAGTGGCTCGGTAAATGTCGGAAAGTTAACGATGAGTATTCATACAGGCACTCATATTGATGCACCATTTCATTTTGATAATGATGGAAAGAAAGTATTAGATTTAGATGTTCAAGTTTATGTTGGTCCAGCACGGATTATTGACGTTTCTAATTTTGAAAGCATCGGGAAAAAGGAATTAGAAAGCTTTCATTTAGAAGGTGTAGAACGATTATTATTACGTACATCTTCACATGGAAAAGCTGAAGAATTTCCAGATGTGATCCCTCATTTACGTGCAGACATAGCACCTTTTCTTTCAGAGAAAGGTATTCGTTTAATCGGAGTAGATGTACCATCAGTTGATCCGCTAGATGATAAAGAATTAGCAGCGCATCATCAATTATTTAAACATGGAATTCATATTTTAGAAAATGTCGTACTAGATCATGTAGCAGACGGTGATTATGAACTTATTGCATTACCACTTGCATTAACTGATGCAGATGGAAGTCCAGTTCGAGCCGTTATTAGACCAATATAAGTAGAATCGTATAAAAGGGGCGTTTGGCTAATATGAAAGAAAATGAAAAAGTAATTATGGAAAAAGGGATTCATACGGATTTTAAAGAGAATATGACGTATGGGGAGTATTTACAATTAGATAGTTTACTATCTTCTCAAAAAAGATTATCGGACCATCATGATGAAATGTTATTTATCGTTATTCACCAAGCAAGTGAGCTTTGGATGAAGCTCATTTTACATGAGCTAAATGCGGCGATTGAATCTATTAAACAAGATAAATTACAACCAGCTTTTAAAATGTTAGCACGTGTATCAAAAATTCAGTCTCAAATTATTCAATCTTGGGATATTCTTGCGACATTAACACCATCAGAATATATTGAGTTTCGTGATTCACTCGGTCAAGCTTCAGGTTTTCAATCGTATCAATATCGTATGATTGAGTATGCACTTGGCTATAAAACGCCACACGCATTAAAAATTTATGAAAAGGATCCAGAATTACATGCACGACTTCATAAAGCGCTACATGCACCAAGTCTATATGATGTCGCGATTCAAGCATTAGTAAAAGAAGGATTCCCTATTCATAAAGATGTGTTAAACCGTGATATTACGCAACCTTATGAAGAAGATGCAACAGTAGAAGCAGCGTGGTTAGAAGTATATGCGGATGTGAAAAAATATTGGAATTTATATCAGCTTGCTGAAAAATTGATTGATATTGAAGACTGGCTACAACAATGGCGTTTTCGTCATATGAAAACAGTAGAACGAATTATTGGATATAAAATGGGAACAGGTGGATCCTCCGGTGTTTCTTATTTAAAACGAGTACTTGATCAACAATTCTTCCCAGAGCTGTGGAATGTTCGTACGAAATTATAAAAATAAACCTGTCAGTTCATTATGACTGACAGGTTTATTTTTATTTGAGCACAATTATGTTTAAAATGAAGGAACAAGATATAATAAATGGAGTAACTATTTAAATGGAGGTAAAGTTTTTGGATTTCAAGCAACTAGAAAATAAATTCGAAAAGAAAAAAGTGAATACATTTCTTGTTTATCAAAAAGGGGAATTAACAACTGAGTACTATAAAACACCTGAATGTGCAAATAAATTATATAAAATAAATTCGATTACAAAAAGTATTGTATCTTTATTAATTGGTATTGCTCTTGATAAGAGCTATATAAATGATATACATACACCGATTACAGAGTGGATTGAAAATGTACCTGGGGAAAAACATGATTTGACGCTTTATCACTTATTAACAATGACTACTGGTGAGGATTGGAAAGAGTTTGGAAATGGAGTAGTATTCCCAAATGACTTTGTAGAATCAGAGAACTGGGTACAGTACATATTAGAAAAGCCAATAATTGAAGAACCTGCTACAAAAATGAATTATAATTCAGGTTCTTCTCATTTACTGAGCTATATTATTCAAGAAGCTACTGGAATGTCGACAGAGCGGTTTGCAAAGAAATATTTATTTGATCCATTAGAAATTAACGAATACGAGTGGCAACAAGATCCGCAAGGTATATATGTCGGCGGCTTCGGTATGAAAATGAAATCTACCGATTTATTAAAATTAGGAAAGTTATGTTTGCAAAATGGATATTGGAATGAAAAAGAAATTGTATCAGCGAAATGGTTAGAAGAGTCAAGTAGGGCTCTATTTGAAACATATGAACATGTCGGTGCATATGGATATCACTGGTGGGTATTAGATAACGGAAGATTTCACATACCGTATTGTATATATTTTGCTATGGGATACGGCGGACAATACATCGTTATCATTCCTCAGTTAGAAATAGTAGCTATTATAAGTAGTCATATGCCAAAACGTGGGCTTGTTCCATTAAAACTATTTATTGAGCATGTACAGGGAAATTCTAATTATATATAAGAAAAGGAGGGAATGTATGAAGGATGAAAAAATTTTATCTTTATTTAGATTATGTTTAAGTCTTCTAGTGTGTAGCGCCATTATTACGCAATTCATAATTAGGGCACAAGTGAAGCCGTTTAATCCAGTTAACTTTTTTAGTTTCTTCACTATTGAAAGTAACATTTTAGTTGCATGTATTCTCCTTTTAAGCAGTATCGGAACAGCTACATTTGGTCGCTCAGAACAGTTTAGTATACTTCGTGGTGCGGCAACGGTATACATACTTACGACAGGACTCGTTTATTTTTTGTTACTAAGAGGGTTAGAAGAGTCACTTCAAACGGCAATACCATGGGTAAATACTGTGCTACATTATATCATGCTGATTGCAATGCTTTTAGATTGGATTTTAAATCCACCTATTAAGAAAATCACTTGGAAACAAGCTGCAAGTTGGCTCTTATTCCCGTGTTTTTACGTTGTATATAGCTTAATACGTGGTCCAATCGTGAATTGGTATCCATATCCGTTTTTAGATCCGAGAATAGGTGGATATGGTAAAGTACTTTTATATAGTATAGGGATAGCTGTAGTAATTGGCGCTATTTGTATATTGGTAAGATTTTTAGGGAATCGAAACTTTAGGAAAGAATTTTAGAAATGCAAGGAACCCCACTGTTTCCATTTTTAACAGTGGGGTTTCACTTTATCTACTCGTCTTCTGAAACGACAACTTTATAAATTTCTCCGTCTTCGTTTCAAATTCTACATCAACAAAAACACCATATTCTTTTCCATCTTCACGTAACCACAATTTAAATTTTTCAACAGTTATTTGAACTGTTTTTGGTTTTCTACCTATATGAAGATAGTCAATAATTTCTGCTTTTGGGTATTGTTCTTTCGTCTTTTCTACGGCAAGTTTACCCCATTTGGCATACGGCGGCTGCGCATGAACAATTGATGAGTCTGTATATATATTTGAACATGTTGTTAGGAACAGAATGACGAGTGCGACACGTTTTAACGATTTCTTCATGATGAACTCCTTTCATCCTTTTTTTATATTGTTTACATATTTTTTCAACGATATTAGTTTGGATTTTTTTGTCTTCTTTACATAAAAGCGAGGCTTTTACAAAACATAACCAAGAAATCATTTCCGTAATTAAGGAGGGAAAATTATGCGCCAAAAAGCTATTTTTAAAATAGCAGTTTTACTTGCGTTCATAGGACTGTCTTTAATGGTCAGTAGTATACAACTAAAGAATGTAGAAGCTTTTTCTAATCAAGTTATTCAAAGAGGAGCATCTGGCGAAGATGTCATTGAACTGCAATCTCGTTTGAAATATAACGGATTTTATACGGGAAAAGTGGATGGTGTTTTCGGATGGGGTACATACTGGGCACTTCGGAATTTTCAAGAGAAATTCGGATTACCCGTTGATGGTTTAGCTGGAGCTAAAACGAAGCAAATGCTCGTGAAGGCAACGAAGTATGACAAGTCAACTGCTAATAAAGGGACAACAACGAATAAAGGAAATAGCGGCGGAACTGCACAAGAGAATAAACCACCTCAAAATAAAGGGACAAATGTTCCGAACGGTTATTCTCAAAATGATATTCAGCTTATGGCAAACGCAGTATACGGCGAATCACGTGGTGAACCGTATTTAGGACAAGTTGCAGTAGCTGCCGTTATTTTGAATCGTGTTACAAGTGCGTCATTCCCAAATACTGTTTCAGGTGTAATCTTTGAGCCTAGAGCATTTACAGCAGTAGCCGATGGACAAATATATTTAACGCCAAATGAAACAGCAAAAAAAGCAGTTTTAGATGCGATTAACGGATGGGATCCAACAGGAAATGCTTTATATTATTTCAATCCAGATACTGCGACTAGTAAATGGATTTGGACTCGTCCACAAATTAAAAAAATCGGTAAACATATTTTCTGTAAATAGAGCGGAGGTGGGACAATGTTACGAGGTATTATCATTGTATTATTAACAGTCGGTGTAGTAGGAACAGGCTATTGGGGCTATAAAGAGCACCAAGAGAAAAATGCGGTTTTAATTCGAGCGGAAAATAGCTATCAACGTGCATTCCATGATTTAGCATACGAAGTCGATTTATTACACGATAAAATTGGCACAACACTTGCGATGAATTCACGATCATCTTTATCACCTGCATTAGCGGATGTATGGCGTTTAACATCTGAAGCTCGCTCAGATGTTGGACAACTTCCTTTAACATTAATGCCATTTAATAAAACGGAAGAATTTTTAGCGAATATCGGTGATTTCAGTTACCGTGCAGCCATTCGTGATTTAGAAAAAGAGCCGTTAAATGAGCAAGAATATAAAACGCTACAAACTTTATATTCAAATGCAGGAAATATACAAGATGAACTAAGAAAAGTACAACATCTTGTTTTGAAAAATAATTTACGCTGGATGGATGTAGAAATGGCACTTGCATCAAATCGTGATCCAGCAGATAACACAATTATTGATGGATTGAAAACTGTAGAGAAAAACGTAACATCATATTCTTCTACAAACTTCGGACCGACCTTTACAAGTGCGCAAAAAAATAAAAAAGGCGGATTTGAAGCGGAAGGAAAGGCAATTTCTAAAGATGAAGCGGCGAAAATTGCCAAATCGTTTTTAAATTTAAAAGGAAATGAAAAAGTAGATGTAGAGAAAAGTGGAAAAGGTGCGAAAGAATCCTTCTATAGTGTGAAAATTAAAGATGAAGCAACGAACAATGAGTTCTATATGGATATTACCGGAAAAGGCGGATATCCAATTTGGGTTATGAATAACCGCGAAATTAAAGAACAGAAAGTTAGTTTAAACGATGCAGGTAGTAAAGGTTTAAAATTTTTAAAGGACCATAAGTTTAATAATATGGAGCTTTATGATAGCTCTCAATATGATAATGTTGGTGTATTTACGTATGTAGTAAATGAAAATGGAGTACGAATTTATCCAGAAGCAATCCAAATGAAAATTGCTTTAGATGACGGTTCTATCGTAGGGTTCTCCGCAAAAGAATATTTAGCGTCACATCAAAAACGAACAGTTCCATCGGCAAAGCTAACTGCAGCAGAAGCAAGAAAGAAAATCAATCCGGATGTAAAAGTAATGGAAGAACGTAAAGCTGTAGTAGTTAATGATTTGCATAATGAAGTACTTTGCTATGAATTTGTAGGTACTTTAGGAAAAGATACGTACCAAATATTCATTAATGCTAATAGCGGGGCCGAGGAAAAGGTAAAGAAAATGCAAGCTGTTGAAAAAATTTATGATTAAACCTTAAAAGTGAAGTGGTGAAAATAATGAAAACTCTAATATATATATTAATGCTTTGCTTCGTTATAACTGGATGCAGTATTGGAACAAAAGAAAACCCAAACGAAAAGCCGGAACAAAAAAATGTTTCAATGAAAAATGTTAATTATACGAATAAATCAAATAAGCCAAATGAAAAAGCGGCAGATCATTTAGCATCTTTAGCAGCAAGTGTGCCAGGTGTGAATGATGCGACAGCGGTCGTTGTTGGAAAATATGCTATTGTAGGTATAGACGTAAAAGCAAAACTTGATCGAACTCGTGTTGAATCAATTAAATATTCTGTTGCAGAAAGTTTAAAAAATGACCCTGACGGTGCTAATGCAGTCGTTGTAGCAGATGTTGATACGTATGAACGCCTCAAACAAATCGGAAAGCAAATTAAAAAAGGAAAAACAGGTGAAGGTATACTAGATGAATTAGCGGCTATTGTGGGACGAGTAATGCCACAAGTTCCAAATGATATGATTGAAAATCGAGAAACGAATCCAATTAAAGATAATGATAAACAATTACCAAAAGATGAAGAACAAGAGTTAAGAAAAGAACAGGATGATCAATCAAATAATCATTTGAATAAATGAAATTAGCCTCGTACTTAATTGTGCGAGGTTTTTAACTATAATATTAAATATTCAGTTTATTTTTAAGGGAATATATGGTTTAATTATGATGGGAGGGACAACTGTTATGATGAAAAAAAGCGCATGTATATTGTTTAGTTTATGCTTAGGTTTCAGTATGACAGCGTGTGAAAAGAGAAAAGAAGTGAAAAATCAAACAGCAACTTCTTCTACTGTGATGGAAAGGCAACAGAAAGAATCTATCAATATAAATCATTTCTCGAACATAAATGAAGGAATGACTTATACAGAAGTGAAAGATTTAATTGGTTTTGAAGGGGATTTACTTATAGAAGAAGGGGTAGAACATTCTACACAAATTAAACAAATTTTTGCTTGGAAAGGAAACAATCCAAATTCATTTGTTGAAATTACCTTTTTAGATGGAAGAGTGCATTCAAAAGCACAGCAAGGTATAAGTTAATAAGCTAAAAAATGGGAGAGTTTAGCATGAACATACACACAGGGGAAATTCAATTAGTTCCGTATAAGGAGAAATATAAAGAAGTTATACAAACATTTACTTTACCAAGTGAACAAGTTCAGTTTACAGCAGATCCAAGCGCATTACTGGAAAAAGCAAAAAGTGATCGTACAAAAAATGTGATTGTTATTTTAGATTACAATGGCGTACCGGTGGGTCTTTTCGTATTGGAAACGGGAGATAGAGTAAAGGAGTTCACAGATAATGAGGATGCTTTACTTTTAACGTCATTTTCTATTAATCACAATAGACAAAGAAAAGGATTCGCTAAAAAGTCATTGTTATTATTAGAAGAGTTTGTAAAAAGCTATTTTCCAATAAAAAATGAAGTTGTACTTGCTGTGAATGAAAGAAATATTCCTGCACAAAATTTATATGCAAAAGTCGGCTTCGAGGATAAAGGTTTTAGAAGAATGGGACCAATTGGCCAACAAATAATAATGCATTTACCTATAATGAAATAATGAGATAGAAAACTTACTCTTGAATATTCACGTAGTAGGTTTTTTTATTTTAGTAATATATAATATATGTATATAAAATGAAACAGAAATGAAGGATATAAAAAATGAATCAAGATAGAAAATGGAATATCGTTTGGGGAAGAGTGATTAAAACTGGGATTGCAGTTTTTCTTACAGTGTTAGTTTGTGAATTTTTTAACATTCCAACTATTTTTGCTGTAATAACAGCAATTGTTACAATTGAACCAACTGCAACAGACTCAATAAAAAAAGGGCTTATTCGCTTTCCGGCCTCAACAATTGGATCGGCATATGCCATGACGTTCACATTTTTCTTAGGTCATCAAGCAATTTCTTATGCATTAGCTGCGATGTTTACGATCGTTACATGTCAAAAACTAAGGTTACATGCGGGAACATTAGTCGCAACTTTAACTGCTGTAGCTATGATTCCAATTACGGCAGATCATTATTTCACTGCATTTTTAATTCGTTTAGCTACTACATCTACTGGTATTATAGTATCTACTTTAGTGAATTTTTTCATTTTCCCACCACACTACACGAAAACGATTTTTGGATGTACAGAGGATCTATTTGCTAAAACAGCAAATATTATGGAAGAATGGATTACTGCATTAGTTGCAGGAAAAGGTATGAAAAAGGAGACCGCTCAGGGTTTATCTAAATTGACTGTATTATTGCATAAGGCGATACAATTTGTTCAATATGAGCAGAAAGATTGGAAATATCATCAACATACAAAGAAGGAAATGAGAAGCTTTTTAACCATGCAGAACCAACTTCATATATTACAGCAAATCATTTACCATATAGATAATTTAGCTCGAGTGTCAATTGAGACTTGTGACTGGTCACAAAGTGAAAGGGAAATATTACAACGAACAATTCATTCTATAATTGCTATATTGAGAAACCGTTGTAATGAAATTGATGAGGAACATTTGAAACTTATTGCTGAATTAGACAAGCAATTTTGGAGTTATAAAAATGATTTAAAAGATTATAAACCAAATCATTATCATCACCATTTTTCAAGTGAGTCTATTATTTTATTTGAGGTATTATCTATTCATGATATGTTAGAAGAATTAAAACAAATATCCGAGAAATATGAGTGGGAAAATCGATTCAATTGATAAGTTTATTTTATTGTGAGGGGAATAATATGACACTTTATATTGCATTACTAAGAGGAATCAATGTCGGTGGACATAAAGTAATCAAAATGGCTGATTTAAAACGAGTGTTTGAATCAATAGGGTTAAAACAAGTGAAAACATATATACAAAGTGGTAATATCGTGTTCGAATCTGAGGAAGATATAAACTTTCTAAAGGACCGAATACAATCTGAAATAAAAAATGAATTTGATTTCGATGTTCCAGTCATGCTAAGAACATATGGTGAATTTATAAATACTATTAAACAATGTCCGTATGAAGTTCATTCATTGTTAGAAGGAGAAAGTGTTCATGTTGCTTTTTTAGCTAATGTACTTTCTGAAGAGGAAAGTAGTCAATTGCTTACATTTAAAAGTGAACTTGAAGATTGCTATATAGATGAGAAGGTTGCTTATTTGTTTTTCAAAAATAGCATTCGAAATTCTAAATTAATGAACCAGTTTCAGAAGTTACATACACCAGCTACAGTTAGGAATTGGCGTACTGTGAATAAATTAAAAGCAATTGTAGAGAGTATGTAAATATAAAAAGATGAGGTTTTCTACATGTAGAAAACCTCATCTTTTTACTTATATTGTTTTGCAACTATGAGTTCGACAATAGGATAAATAAAGAATGTACACCAGCTACAGTTAGGAATTGGCGTACTGTGAATAAATTAAAAGCAATTGTAGAGAGTATGTAAATATAAAAGTTTTCTACATGTAGAAAACCTCATCTTTTTACTTATATTGTTTTGCAACTATGAGTTCGACAATAGGATAAATAAAGAATGAAGAGCAAATTGCGATGAACAGAGGGAGGTTTTTAACGCCATCTAAATTAGCCCCCATAGAAAATCCTTCGGAGAAGATTAATAAAAGGAACATTACAACTACAAGCACAAAATACGCAATTTTAAAGCTTTTATATGTAATTTGTTGGCCCATTTCATCTTGACTTTCTTCTGATACACCGTGGGGATCTCCCCAAGTAATGTGATTAATTAAATTACTAAGTATTAACGAGATAGCAAAAATCGTACCACCCAAAATAGAACCTTCAGTGATGTATTTATATGTGCCATGTACTAGTATTGCAATTAATGCTAAAACAATGATTATAAAAATAGTTTTTTTAGTATTCAATAAATAATTGCCCCCCTCGATTGTAAAAAACTCTTTACAAATATAAGTATAAAATTGGAAAAGCATCATGTCAAATACTTTTTACATATAATATGTAAGTATGCAATATTTTGGTTTTATGATAAATAAAAAATTACAATACATTTGAATGTAAAAGAATGGGCTCGCATATATTTGGAAGGGATGTCAGATTAATTTAGGGGGTAGTTATGTCTATACTTTTAAAAGCTGGTGCAGATGCAGGAAACAACGGTTTGAAGTTAATGGTGAAAGGGCAAGACCCTATTTTTATTCCGAGTATTTATTCTTTATATATAGGTGAGCCTACAGGACTCTTAGACGAGGTAGATGTTTCATTATCTGAATTAGAAAACCACATTGATGTGACTATAAGTTCGCCATCGTTAATGCTAAATAATGTACGATACATCGTTGGAGAAAAAGTCATTCAAGATCAATTAAAAGGTACTGAGGTAGAGAAGAAATCAAATAAGTCAACGGATGAGTTAATGGTTATTACAATACTATCAGGTTTGGCGGTAAGCGCTATGCGTCAAAGTCCAACTTCTAGCCATATTAATATTCGATATGATTTATCTGTCGCTCTTCCTATGCAGCTTATTACACAAGAAATAGCTGCTGAAAATGCAAAACGTTATATGGGAAATCATAAGGTTATTTTCCATTATCCGAACGGACGCGATGTGACAATTAATGTTTCAATTGAGTATTGTAAATGCCTGCCTGAGGGTGCTTCTGGGACGTGGGGCATTGTATACGATGAAGAAGGAAATGTTGTGAAACATAAAATAGAATGTGAGCAAAATCAAGTTTCTGAAATTGATTTTGTAGATAAAACTCTACTCTCTTTTGATATTGGTGCAGGGACGACAGAAGAAGTCGTTTCATTAGGGGTAAATTTCCGTCCGCAACTAAGTAAAGGTTTATCTTATGGTGTAAAAGAGACGTTACTACAAATCATTACGAGATGGAACCGGAAGTATCCAACTAAGACGATTGATAGTATTACAGAATTCAATCAAATTTATTTAAATGATAAGCATCCGAGAAATACCTTATTAGTTGAGGAATCACAGCCAGCGCTATTAGGTTTAGCAGCACGTGTTGCAACAGATATTATAAATAAAATTGATGATATGAAAGACGATCCATACGTGTTTATTTATGGCGGGGGTGCAGTAATTATTAAAAACAGTTTAAAAATGATTTTAAAGCAAAAAGGACGACTCAAAAATGTAATCTTTGTAGATAATCCGTTATTTACAAATGCACGAGGATTATTAGTTTATACTTGTTCGCCAAAATATAGAGAGCATAAGCAAAAAGAGTTAGGATTTACAAACTTAACGATAAGTTAGTTGGTGGAAGTATGCGATCTAGGCGATATAAACGTGGTGATCGAGTAAAAATCAATATTCATAAATCGGTATCACCTGAAATGCTTGCGTGGCTGAATAAACAATCAAATCCAACTAATTTCTTCTTTTTTGCTGCGCAGCAATTATTTAAACAAGTAGGAGATATTGACGTTTCAAAAGCTTTACCAAGCAGCCATGTTTTCTCATTATATGTGGAGCCTTCATCCTTATTAAAAGTCGAAGTAAACCCTTTTAAAAACATGACACTAGAAGCAAATACATCCACCGAAAATGCAAAAAAAAAATTATGGGAATCTGTTGATCAATTAGATTGTCCATTTTTTTAAACATAGAAAAATATAAGAAGTCCCATCACTATACATACGAATACAGTGATGGGTTTTTGTTTGTAAATGGAATGGGCACAATGCAATTTGTGCCCATTCTGTTAATTATTTGTTTGTCTAAATTTCAGATGTATGTTTAGAAACGGCAGTAATTATGCTTTCCCAATCATTTGGATGATTTTCATGACCTGCCCCTTTAAGAGTTAATAGTACTGAGTTTGGAATTTCATCAATTAGTGCGAGGCCATGTTCAAATGGGAGTGCTGTATCGTCTGTTCCGTGAATAACCAATGTTGGTGCTTGTATGGAGTGAAGTACACCTTCATATGCATCATCACCTTGAAGTAAAGCGTGATTAAACATACTTAATAAATTGTTTGCGCGTTCTATTTCTTGTTTTACTTGTGTATAAACTCTATTTTCATCAAATATTCGTTCTGATCCACATAATAGACGAGATCCTGAAACTAAATATTCTGCCACATCATTTTTATTTGTCCAATCTATACTTGCGCTCTTTACATGATGTGTTAAAATCCTTTCATCCATTGGGGGTAAATCGCGAGTATTATTATCAGATCCTATTACACTAGTCGCTAGTAAAGTTAGCGTCAAAATTCTTTCGGGATGTTTTACAGCGGCAATTTGAGCAATCATACCACCTAATGACATACCAAAAAGATGGGCTTTATCAATATGATAAGCGTCTAATACCCCGATTGCATCTTCAGCCATATCTGTTACTGAATAATTTGAAGTGCCAGGTTCATATGTAACAGAGCGTCCAACATCGCGGTTATCAAAGCGAATAACAAATTTCCCTGTGTTCGCCAACTGTTCACAAAATTCTTCATCCCAATATATCATTGAACAAGTAGCTCCCATAATTAATAAAATAGCGGGATCATTAGAGTTACCGAAGCTTTCTGTACATATATCAATACCGTTTATTTTAAATATCTTTTCACTCATAAAGTTAGCCCCATTTCTTTTGAATTTAATTAATAATACAGTTTTGAATAATTCTAAGATGTGTGTAAGATTCTTTTTGAAATTCATCCCGCTATTTGCCGGGCAGTAAGAGCCCGATTGGTGAGGAATGATTAAAGTTTTAATTTATAATGCTTTTTGCATAATTACCCCCAAAAATAAGTATATGGTAATTCAAGGCAAAAAATTTTGAGAAATAATTGTATGTTATTAAAATAAACAGCAAGGAGGAGAGAAAATGAAAGCAATTGTTATTGATCAATATGGTAGTGTTGAAGAATTAAAAGAAAGACAAGTTTTAAAACCGATTGTTAAGAATAATGAGGTATTAATACGTATTCATGCAACATCTGTTAATCCAGTTGATTGGAAAATAAGAAAAGGTGACTTACAAGAACAGTTACGCTTTTCATTTCCAATCACTTTAGGATTAGATGTAGCTGGAGTTATTGAAGAAGTTGGAGAAGATGTAGAGTGTTTCAATATAGGAGATAAAGTGTTTACGAAACCTGAAAATATAGGAAGCGGCTCTTATGCTGAATTCATTGCAGTACAATTAGATTTAGTATCACATATGCCTAATAATATTAGTTACGAAGAAGCAGCTTCTATTCCTCTTGCAGGACTTACAGCGTGGCAAAGTCTTGTAGATTACGCAAAAATAAAAGAAGATGACCGTGTATTCATTCATGCTGGAGCTGGTGGCGTTGGAAGTTTGGCAATCCAAATCGCAAAATCATTTGGAGCTTTTGTTGCCACGACTGCTAGTAGTAAAAATAAAGAATTTTTACAGTCTTTAGGAGCGGATCTCGTTATTGATTATAAAAAAGATAAATTTGAAGAACTAGTATCAGATTTTGATATTGTGTTAGATACAATAGGTGGCGAAGTGCAAGAAAAAAGTTTTCGAATTATTAAACCTGGTGGTGTTCTAGTTTCCATTGTTCATGAACCACTACAAAAAGTAGAAGGAATAAAATCAGGATTTTTATGGCTAAAACCAAATGGGAAACAATTAGAAGAATTATCAGCTTTAATTGTAAACGGAAAAATCAAACCAATCATAAGTAAAGTGGTGCCATTTAATGAAGCAGGAGTTCGAGAAGCTCATATTTTGAGTGAAGGACAACATGTTAGAGGAAAGATTGTAGTTAAAGTGGAATGATAATAAAGATTACAGCTTATAGAGTAACTAGATTTGAATAACGAAAAAGCTCAACAATAGATAATATCCCATACTATACATTTTCATTTGCGGGTATTATTTATTGTTGGCTATTGTGATATTACTTCTAACAAATACTGTTTCGTATTGTATCGTGTAATTTCTCTAATCCAATTTCCATATCTTTCTCGTTTAACATTGAATAGCTAATTCTTAATTGGTTATCATTTGTTTCGTAATTTAATAGACAAGCTGTTCCTGGTAAAAAAGAGACATCTACTTCATTTGCTTTTTGTAATAAGGTAAAGGGATCTATCGAATCAGGCAGTGTCACCCATAAATTAAAACCGCCATTTGGTATTTCAAAGTTTAGTTCTTTTAATGGCGATAATATATCAATTGTTAAATCACGTCTCATTTGTAAAGCTGTTCGTAATTTTTCTAAATGATTTTTCATACGTTCCGCACGTAAAAACGGTAGAAGTGCCTTTTGTGTTAATAAAGGACTACCGATATCCATCGAACCTTTCACTGCATATAGCCATTCAAAAATAGGGCCACCGGCAATAAGTGCTGCAATACGCAATCCTGGTGCTAACGTTTTACTAAATCCTTTTATATATATTACGTGGCCATCCTTATCAAAACTTTTGATTGGAGGTGGTACTACAGCATCTTCAAAATATATTTCTCCGAAAGAATCATCTTCAATGATAAAAAATTGATATAGCTCCGCTAGTTCTATAAGTTCCATTCTTCGTTCTTTACTCATTACTGTACCTGTCGGGTTTTGGAAGGTCGGATTCGTATACAATAAAACGGGATTTTTACTTTGACAAATATCATCAATTAAGTCGGAGCGAACTCCATGATTATCAAGAGAAACAGGAATGATTTGAACACCTTTATTGATGAAAACATCAAGCGCGGCACTGTAACACGGACTTTCTACTAATACAGTATCTCCAGGTTTTAATAATGTTTGAGCAATTAAATCAATTCCTTGTTGTGCTCCGCTTGTAATTAATAATTGAGATGGGTCCGTCACTAATTTCTGGTGTTCATTTAAGTAATTTGCTATTTCAACTCGCAATTCATAATCGCCTTGAACTGGCCCATAAGTTGCTAACAACATCGGATTTTTATCTAGCAATTTATGCATTTCGTCTGCCAAAAATGGATTTGGTAACAGACGGGGATACAGAATTGCTTGTGAAAAATCATAATATTTACGGTGTTTATTCATTGCATATTGAGAACGCATAACATTAATAGATCTTGATTGTTGCCATTTATACGGTATCGGTTTGAAATCTTTCTTTACACGTTTATATATGTAAGCACCTTTTCCTTGTTCGATGCGTATATACCCTTTCGTTTCTAACTGTTTATAAGCTTTACGAACAGTTAATACATTGATTTGTAAATCTGTGGCCATACAACGTAAAGAAGGAAGGGATTCACCATGTGAAAGCATACCACTTTGTACTCTTTCAACAATTTGCATATATATTTGCTTGTAATACGGTATGTTTGATTCTTTACGCAATACAATCTTCATAGGTTCACCTATTTTTCTTTTTAATTTAATTAAAGCGAAAAATATATAGGGAATCAACTACAACTTGAAGTAACTGTTATATGTACCGATACACTGTTATACACCATAGCCTCTATACTCATTTTAAGAGTAAAAAGGAGGAAGTAAAATGGTCATTTTTAATTACATTTTAGTATGTATTATTTTCGGGACAACATTTTTAACGATTAAAATTGGAATTGAAGCAGGGGCGCCACCGTTGTTTTCAGCAGGAATTCGCTTCTTTTTAGCGGGTATAATCCTTATGATTATTTTTAAATTAAAGCGAAAAGAAATTATGCCACATATATTTTCAAAACGTATTATGTATGCTGGATTTTGTTTAACATTTATGACATTCGCAAGTTTATATTGGTCAGAACAATATATTTCTTCGGGATTAGCTGCTGTTCTTTCTGCTACGGGACCAATGATGATTTTATTAATACAAGCAAAGAGGAATAGGGAGAAATTACAAAAGGAACAACTCGTTGCCTTAGTTATTGCACTAATAGGTGTTATATTTGTTTCTTTACCAGGAATGCATCAACAAGTAAGTTTCATATGGAGTATTGCTTGTATTGTTTTAGTTATAGGAGAGTTATTTTACGGAATAGGCTCTATTCGTTCGAAAGAAATACTTTCAGATTTATCAAATGTATCACCATTTCTTATTAACGGAATTCAAATGTTTTATGGAGGGATTTTACTATTAATCGCATCTATTATTGTAGAACAACCAAATGTAACTGTATTAACTTCATGGAGTGTACAATGGCCTATTTTATATCTCATATTTATCGGATCGATCGGTGGACACGGATTATATTACTGGCTCTTATCAAAAACAAACCCAGTATTTCCATCGACGTGGTTATATGTATCACCATTAATAGCAATTATCGTAGGTTATATCGTATTAGGAGAACCCTTAAATCCTACAATGGGAATGGGAGCTTGTCTTATATTGATTGGTGTATTTTTGGCCAATCGTTCAACACTACGGACTTATTTCAAAAAAGGGCGGTTATTAGAGAAGGAGATGTAGTTTAATAAAGCAACAGCCCTGTATATTACAGGACTGATAAAATCAAAAACACAGTTGGAAAAATAACCAACTGTGTTTTTGATAATTAATTCACTTTTTTAATAAAGCCTTTATAATGACGTTTTACAAGCTGGCTTTCTAAAGTCTTCATGGTTTCTAGTGCTACACCGACAATGATAAGTAAGCTTGTACCACCAATTTGAGCAGAAGGTGGTAACGTAGCAATTTTCGTGAATACGAGCGGTAATATAGAAATTGCACCTAAGAAAATTGCACCAATAAATGTTAAACGGTATAAAATTTTAGTTACATATTGTTCAGTTGCTTTACCAGGACGAATACCAGGAACATATCCATTTTGCTTTTTCAAATTCTCAGCCATTTGTTCAGGATTTACTTGAATAAATGCGTAGAAGTATGTGAAAGCAACGATAAGACCGACATAAAGTGTCATTCCAATTGGATGTGCGAAATCAAGATTTGCAACTAACCATTTTGATACGCTTGAATCAGGGAAGAGCTGCGCAATTGTACGCGGCGTCATTAAAAATGCAGAAGCAAAGATAACTGGTATAACACCAGCACTATTTACTTTAAGCGGTAAATGAGTGTTTTTTGCTCCTTGATATTGATTGTTTCCTGAAACAGCTTTTGCATATTGGATCGGTATTTTACGTACAGCTTGTTGAATGTAAATAACACCAACAACTATCGCTAAAATTACGAGTCCAATTAAAACAATTTTTATTATGTGCATAAATAGCTGATCGCCAGCATTTTGGAATTGTTGTAAATAAATTTGATTTGCAACATTTGGAATCGCGGCAACGAGACCTGCGAAGATAATCATCGAAATACCATTACCAACTCCGTTAGCGGTAATTTGTTCGCCTAACCAAAGTAAAAATGCAGTACCTGCAGTTAAAACTGTCGCAATAAATAAGTATGTAGTCCAGCTTTGATCTGTTATTAATTGTCCACCTGCTATATTATTAAAGCCATAAGACATTCCGATGGCCTGTATGAATGCGAGAATGATTGTAAAGTATCGAGTGAATTGAGCTGATTTCTTACGCCCCATTTCTCCTTGCTTTGCCCATTCCGAAAACTTAGGTATAACATCCATTTGTAGTAATTGTACTATGATGGAAGCTGTAATATATGGTGTAATACCTACAGCAAAGATTGAGAAATGTTGCAATGCTCCTCCACCAAATACGTTTAACATACCTAGAACGTTAGCTTGATCTTGTACTTTTAATACCTCTGCGTTAGTATGAGGAACTGGAATAAACGTGCCAATTCGAAAAACGATTAACATCGCTAGTGTAAAAAGGATTTTCCTTCTTATCTCAGCTACTCTCATGAAATTTGAAATCGTACGAAACATTATGTCGCCTCCTATATTTTTATCAGTAAAAACTGATTATTATACCCTATGAAGTAACCACAAACCTCCTTCCGCACTAAATTCATTTGACAAATGGATTTTCATACACTTTGTAGTTTTCACGGATATAAAAATATAAGGTGTTATATAAGCGACCTTTACACTTTACGTAATCATTCAATACCCATAATATATCGAATAAATTAACAAATGTACATACATACGCATTAAAAATGAATAAATAGGGTCATTTTTTACATTTATTTAATGATAAATTGATAGGACATTATACTGGTAAATGCGCTTCGTATATTCCTTTAATCAATTAAAATCCTCCACCTTTTTATTTTCTTACAATTAATATATCGATTTAAAAAGAATGTAAAATCAAATAAAAGGATGAAAGTACATACTACTTTAGTAGTAGTAATAGTAATCAATTATATTTCAATTAAAATTCATCTCCCGCTGATTAAAGTTTCACTTTATATGATTAGAGAATTCTTTTAATTTAAGAAGGAATAAATGTTAAAAAAAGCTAATTAAACAGTGTACATATTTATAGGGGAGAAGATATAAATGAAAGTTGTTATAAAAAAATTACCACCATTAGAAGTAGCGTATATAAGACGAACTGGTAGCTACTTTGAACCGCAAGATCACTGGGGGAAGTTACTGAACTGGTCAATTGAAAATAAACTGTATCCACCAGAGCAATCATTTATCGGAATATCATTAGATAATCCTGAACTTGTTGCAAGTCATAAGTGCCGGCATGATGCATGTGTTACGATTCCTGAAAACTTCGATAAAGAAAAGTATCATGATGTGCAATTTAAAAGATTAGATGGAGGTACATATGGTCTATACCAGTTCTATGATGAACCTCATAAATTAAGTGAAGCGTATCAATACATGTATGCAGAGTGGCTACTAAATAGTGAGTATGGTGCAGATTATGATAGAGATAATTTAGAGTTTTGCTTAAATAATGTTGCTGAAGATCTAGAAGGAAAGTTAGAGGTTGATTTATTTGTGCCAATTAAAAACATACAAAAAAACAAATAACTTCATTTGTGGCTTTAAAATGAAATTGGAATAGTAGTGAAAGAAAATCTGTTTTCGAAGATAATATTTTTAGCGTAGAAATTTAAGTATGTAGGTTGCAATGAAAGGAGAATCCGCATGGATACATTTGTAAATGAAAAGTTTTATGAAACGAGAAATCAATTAGTTGAGGAAATTTCTTTGTTGAGTGATGCTCAATTTAATAGGAAACCAGATAAGGATAAATGGAGTATTGCACAAGTTTGTCATCATTTAGTTTTATTAGATGAGAGAGTGATAACAGTTATTTCCTCAGGGTTAAAAAAGTTAGATAGTACCCAAAATGTGCGTAAAGAAATTCATACTATTTTATTAGATAGAACGAAAAAGTTTATAGCTCCAGAAATGATTGAACCAAGTATAGAACCATTTGAAGTGGAGCAAATGCTCAATATGCTAAACGAATCAAGAAAAGAATTGATGCGTTTCCTGAGTACAATAGAAGATGAGTCTGTATTAGCGAAAAAATCAGTGATGCATCCAGCTCTTGGAGAATTGCCCCTTGATCAGTGGATAGAACTGATCTATTTGCATGAACAGCGTCATATGTTACAAATCAAAGAGATAAAATTGCTTTGTGAAATTGAAAAGTAAAAATTATTCCCTAGTTATTGATACGTATTATAAACAAGGAAAATGGTTGATTCATATTGATTCAGAAGAAAACAAAAATAGAATGAAATTAGTTGAAAGTGACCAATAAGCTTAAGAAAATATGAAACTATCCGATTTTCTGTATAAGTGTAACCCCGTCTTAAATGAAGAGCGGGGTTATTTTTTTGAAAGTGTTTTTATTTAGAAGGAAATAAATCAGCAACGAAATTCAAAAAATTAATCATCATAACATATTGTATATGCCCGTTTTAATAAATTGAAATAATGATAAATGATATGTTCTTATTTTGAAAGTACACTTCACACGCTTAAGGAAGGAGTATTCTGTCAGAAAACGATAAAATACAATTCTGTTAGGGGATGTATGCAATTTATTCTCTTTATTTTTGCAACAGAACCACCTTCAAAATTATCTTTTGTAGTTGAAGTTTCCTGAATAATAAGTTACATTTTTAAAGTTCAAGCAACTTTATGAAAGTACAAAAAGGGGAGAAATATTATTATTATGCAAAAAATGAAATGGAAGAACTATGTATGTTACTTTGTAATTCTATTACTGCTTGGAACGGCAGTAATAGTCAAACCATCTATCTCTAAGGCTGAGGAATCTGAAGTTAATATTACATTGTTAGGTACTGCAGATATTCATGGTAGATTTATGCCTTGGGATTATGCGCTTGATGGAGCAAATATGAGTGGAAGTTTGACGCAGCTTTATACGGTTATAAAGAAGGTCCGTCAAGAAAATCCAAATACCATATTAGTAGATGCCGGGGATACAATTCAAGGAAACTCAGTAGAATTATTCAACGATAAGCCACAATCGCCAATGATGGTAGCGATGAATACAATGGGATATGATGCCTGGGCATTTGGAAATCATGAATTCAACTTTGGATTAGATACATTGAAAAAAGTTAGTGAGCAATATAAGGGAAAAACGTTAGCAGGAAATATTTATAAGGAAAATGGAGAGCGCTTTCTTCCTGCATATACAATTGTAGAAAAAGATGGAATTAGAGTTGGGATTATTGGTATGAATACACCAATGATTAGTGATTTTGAAAAAGGGACAGATCACTTAGATGGTTTAGTGGTGAAAAATCCGGTAGAAGAGACGAAAAAGGCAATTAAGGAATTAGAAGGTAAAGTAGATGTAATGGTAGGAGTTATGCATATGGGATTAGAAAATGAGAATGGTATCCCTGGTACTGGTGTTCAAGATATTGCAAATGCTTGTCCGGAACTAAGCGCTATTTTTGCGGCTCACATGCATAAACTTGTAAAAAAAGAAGTTGTAAATGGCGTAATTATTACAGAGCCAGATAAATATGGAACACATATTTCACGTATTGACCTTACTTTTACAAAGCAAGATGGGAAGTTGGTTTTAAAAGATAAAACTGCTACCGCTATACCTGTAAAAAATGCTGATGGAACAACGATATTATCTGATCCTACACTTGAAGAAACACTAACACCTTTTCACGAATATGCGAGAGGAGATGCAAATGTTGTAGTCGCTCAATTAAAGGGTAGAAATCTTGTTCCTGAAAATGAAATAAAGGGTATTCCAAGTGTTCAGATTCAAGAAACACCTTTATCAGATTTCTTTCATGAAGTCATGCTCTACTACAGTAAAGCAGATGTAGTAGCCCATCAAATTGATAATGATTATGCCCGTTTGGATACAGGTCCTATTAAGAAAAAAGATATTGCGTACAATTACCAATATGCCTTGGGAGAAATTACAGTATATAAGATTTCTGGAAAAGATTTAAAAGACTATATGGAATGGGCAGCAGGATATTTTAACTCATCTCGTGCCGGAGATGTAACCGTTAGCTTTGATAAAACCCGCCGTGCATCTAAATACAGTACGAACGATTTCTTTGGAGGCGTAAAATACGAAATTGACTTAACAAAACCATACGGAAGCAGAATTACAAATTTACGCTCTATTCGTACAAACAAACCAATCAAAATGAGCGATGTTATGACGCTGGGAATGAATGCATATAGAATGGAGGCTCTTCAGGCAAAAGGGGGAGCTTTAGAGGGGCGTAAGTTTGAACAAATTTGGTCATCTAAACAAGAGAATGCATTCGGAGAAACAGGTGGAACCATTCGTAACCTTGCTATTACATATTTAAAAGAGGTAAAGAACGGTGTATACACACCGAAAGTTATGCATAATTGGAAAATTACTGGTGTAGATTTACATTCTTCAGAGCATAAGGCTGTAGTTGATCTTGTGAATAAAGGGATTTTAGAAATTCCAAAAACAGAAGACGGAAAATACACAAATATAGCATCTATAAATACGAAAGATTCAATTACAAAAGAAGAGATTGTAGCACTCTCACAAAAAGCAAATATTAATCCAAATCAGTTTAAGCATATAAAAACAAAAGGTGAATTTTACAAAAAACTTAGTAGGATTACTAAAAAAATATAAATTATAAGGTTTCTTATAGTAATTGTTATTTTAATAGCATTAAACCCACTCTTACAATAGTAAAGAGTGGGTTTTTATGTTGTTATTTAGATGTAAGTGCACTTTTATTAGAATGAATATAGATAATTAACCAATTGGATGAGCGCCTAAAAGGACTCTTTTTTATTCAAATTAATGTTCATATGTGTTCCGTTCATTATTTATAATATTGACCACAATTTATGTAATTTTGCATAATGTTACATAAATTGTGTATTTTCTCTTTTTTCCGACAGAAATAGACAGTATACTTTGTACAAGCTTTCTATTTCAAAAATTATACGAGGTGAAATAATGAAAAACACAAAGACATTAACTAAGGTAGCATTAACAACAGGATTAGCTTTAACAGCTGTGGCACCATATGGGGTAGGTCATGCAGAGGAAACAGATCAGTTACAAGTTCAAATTCAGGAGGAATCGTTCCGTTCGGGTGAACTTACACAACCGTCACAAAAGGCACCAGAAAATGTAGTAAAGGATGCACTTAAGGAGAAAACAGAGCAAGCTCTGTCCCAAAAACAAGTCAATGGAGAAGCAGGAGTAGATTATAAAGTCCTTCAAAAACGTGGTTCGTATGATGGAACTACACTTGTACGTATGCAGCAAACATACGAAGGAAAAGAAGTATATGGCCATCAATTAACTGCACATGTAGATAATAATGGTGTTATTAAAAGTGTTTCAGGTGATAGCGCGCAAAATTTAAAACAAGAAGAATTGAAAAAACCTATTAATCTATCAAAAGATGAAGCAAAACAATTTATTTATACGAAGTACGGGAACGATATCAAGTTTATTACTGAGCCAGAAGTTAAAGAGGTTATTTTTGTTGATGAAAATAATGGACAAGCTAAAAATGCATACCAAGTTACCTTTGAAGCCGCAACACCAAACTATGTTTCTGGTACTTATTTAGTAAATGCACAAAATGGTGATATGTTAAAAAATATGGTACAAGAATCTAACTTAAAGGCCAGTGACAAACTAGTTGGAGCTTTAAAGAAAAGTAAACAAAGCAGTCTTACATCATTAACTGGAACAGGAAAAGATGATTTAGGTATTTCTCGTTCATTTGGTATCTCTAAACAAAGTAATGGCAAATATGCTCTTGCTGATTATACAAGAGGGCAAGGGATTGAAACATATGATGTGAATTACAAAGATATTACTAAAGAAGAAAGCTATTATCCTGGTACATTAGCGACTAGTACTTCGGCAACATTTAACGATCCAAAAGCGGTAAGTGCTCATTACTTAGCAACAAAAGTATTTGATTTTTATAAAGATAAATACAAGCGTAATAGCTTTGATAATAAGGGACAAAAGGTAGTTTCAGTTGTACACGCTTGGGATTCTGAAGAGACGAATGATCCGAAGAATTGGCAGAATGCATTAAGTGCTAATAATGGAAGTATGCTTGTATATGGTGATCCTATTGTTAAAGCATATGACGTAGCTGGACATGAATTTACACATGCTGTTACTTCTAGCGAATCTAATCTTGAATATTACGGGGAATCTGGTGCGATTAATGAGGCACTATCTGATATTATGGGAACATCTATTGAGAAATACGTAAATAATGGAAACTTTAACTGGACAATGGGAGAACAAACAGGATCTGTTTTCCGTGATATGGAAAACCCAGCTTCTGTTCCATCTTCACTAGGAGTACCTTATCCAGATGATTACAGTGAATTTAACGATTTTAATGGATGGGATCAAGGCGGTGTTCATTTTAATTCAAGTATTATTAATAAAGTTGCGTATCTCATTGCAAAAGGCGGAACTCATAACGGAGTGACTGTTAAAGGAATTGGTGAAGATAAAATGTTTGATATTTTCTATTATGCAAATACTGATGAGTTAAACATGACTTCTAATTTCAAAGAATTGAGATCAGCATGTATTCGAGTGGCAACTAATAAATATGGTGCGAATACAGCTGAAGTTCAAGCAGTTCAAAAGGCATTTGATGCAGCAAAAATTAAGTAATTTAGAAACATAGTCATCATTCATATATTAATAGATTATGAAAAACAGCTAATATCATTTTAAGGATATTAGCTGTTTTTTTACGTAGCTATGTATTGTTGAAAATAAACTGACTAAGCAATAATTAGGTGCGTTATCTATAAGAAGTTGCGACAAACAAATAAGGTTTAAAGTGTGTAAAAACAGAAAATTAATAATATATTGACCTCTTGATAGAAAGTCTATAAAATGAAAGCGATAACAAACGATTGCTTTAAAATGATTTCCCTGACCTTTTAGCATTTACAAATATATGAGGGCATACACAAATCTATTTTTTTAAGCATTAATGCAAACGTTTTCGTATTAAAAGGTCATTGAAATACATACGTGAAAATAGCCAATATGGAGGTGAATTAAAAGAGATTTCTAGATTAATTTAAGCAGTGTTATTCAGTGTAAGCATAATAAATCGCTAGTAATATTTGAAGAAAGGGTGTATGTGGTGCAAATTACAAAAAGATTAATTAACAAAACAGTTTTATTACTTACTTTAATCGTTATGTTATCAACTGTTTTCTCCTTTCAGGGTGTGAGGGCAGTTTCAAATTCGAAAACAACTGAAGTTATCATTCATTACAAAGAGAAGCTTGGAAATACAAAAGATTGGAATCTTTGGTTATGGGGTGAAAATGCAAATGGTACATCTTATGAATTTACTGGTGAAGATGAATTTGGAAAATACGCTAAGATAAAAATAGACGGTGACTATAATCGTGTAGGATTTATAGTTCGAACAAATGAATGGGAAAAAGATGGTGGAGATCGTTGGATTGAAAATATAAAGGACGGTCGTGCTGAAGTATGGATTCTTTCGGGTGATGAAAAAGTATATAACTCTAAGCCTTCATCGGATCTCTCAATTCAAAAAGCAACTATTGATAGTTTCCATGAAATTACTGTAACGACTAATGTCCCATTTAATATTAGGGAAAAGAAAATTGAAATTGAAGGCATTAAAATTAAGGATATTAGTCCTTATGATATAAACAGTGGAGATATTACTAATAAGGTTAAAATAATTACGGAACAGCAAATTGATTTAAAACAAACATACAAACTTAAAATAGAAAACTTAGCTGATACGAATACTGAAATTGGTAAAGTCATTCGTAGCGAGGAATTTGATAATTTATTTTATTATAGTGGTAACGATCTAGGGAATACATATACCGCGCAACATACAAAGTTCCGTGTATGGGCTCCTACTGCAAGTGAAGCGAAGTTAGTTACATATAAAAAATGGAACGATAAAATAGGTACTGAAATAAACATGCAGCAAAGTGAAAAAGGAACTTGGACTGCAGAACTAAAGGGGAACCAAAAAGGGCTCTTTTATACGTATAAAGTCAAAATTGGTGATAAGTGGACTGAAGCAGTTGATCCGTATGCACGTGCTGCTTCTGTAAATGGGGATAAAGGTGCAGTCGTTAATTTAGAAGAAACAAATCCGAAAAAATGGAAAGCAAACAAAAAGCCAAAATTTAAAAATCCGGAAGATGCTATTATTTATGAATTACATGTACGCGATCTTTCCATCCAACCTGAAAGTGGTATTAAACAGAGAGGGAAATATTTAGGTGTAACAGAAAAAGGAACAAAAGGGCCAGAAGGTGTAAAAACAGGACTTGATCATATAAAGGATCTTGGTGTTACTCACGTTCAGTTTTTACCGATATTTGATTATGCTTCAGTAAATGAAGAGACTTTAAATGAACCGCAATATAACTGGGGATATGATCCTAAAAATTTCAATGTTCCAGAAGGCTCCTATTCTACAAATCCTTATGAGCCGACTGTTCGAATAACTGAATTAAAGCAAATGGTTCAAACACTGCATGATAATAATCTTCGTGTGGTGATGGATGTAGTATATAACCATATGTATAATGCTGCTGAATCTAATTTTCATAAGTTAGTTCCAGGTTATTATTATCGTTACAATGAAGATGGAACATTTGCAAATGGAACCGGTGTAGGAAATGATACTGCTTCAGAAAGAAAAATGATGAGGAAGTTTATGATCGATTCTGTAGCATACTGGGCAAAAGAATACAATTTAGATGGATTCCGTTTTGATTTAATGGGTATTCATGATTATGAAACGATGAATGAAATACGTAAAGCTGTTAATCAAATTGACCCTTCTATTATACTGCATGGAGAAGGCTGGGATTTAAATACACCTCTTGCAGCTGAGTTGAAAGCAAATCAAAAAAATGCGGAGAAAATGAAAGGGATTGCTCATTTTAACGATAATATACGTGATGGATTGAAAGGTAGTGTATTTGAGGAGAAAGAAAATGGTTTTGTAAATGGAAAGCAAAACATGGAAGATCGTATTAAAAAAGGCATTACAGCAGGTATTGACTATGATACCAATTTGTCTACCTATCAAGATCCAGAGCAGGTGCTAACTTATGTGGAAGCACATGACAATCATACATTATGGGATAAACTTGAGTTAACTAATCCAGGTGAAAACGATGAAGTGCGAAAACAAATGCACAAATTGTCTTCTTCAATTTTATTAACATCACAAGGAATTCCATTTTTACATGCAGGGCAAGAGTTTATGCGGACGAAATACGGTGATCATAATAGTTACAAATCTCCAGATTCAATTAACCAGATGGATTGGTTGCGCCGTGCAACGTTTAATAATGAAGTAGATTATATGAAGGGGTTAATAGAATTACGCAAAAAGTACTCAGCTTTTCGAATGACATCTGCAGAGCAAATAAAAACACAAGTTTCATTTATAGGTGCCCCGAAAAATACGGTAGCTTATACAATAGAGGGGAATAAAAATGAATACTTTACGGTGGCTCACAATGCAAATAGAGAAGCGGTTGAAATAACACTTCCATCGAAAGGGCCTTGGAAAGTACTAGTAGACGGGAAGCAGGCGGGAAGTAAACCACTTTATGTTGTCCATGACAATAAAATTAAAGTTCCTGCATTAAGTTCATTTGTCTTAAAAACAGAGAAACGGATTAAATAAAAGCGAAGAATGTGGAAATAAATACTGCATTGAGCAAATTTAATAAGGATTGCAAATGAAAAAAGCGAAGTGAAGATTATTCTCACTTCGTTTTTAAAGTTAATGTAATATAATTTCACATACTGTAATTATATTACAATTTAATAAAAGAAATAAGCAATAGATTATTTCTTTTATGGCAGTAGGAGAAGAAGATATCTTTGAGTTTATTTATAAAATTATCTGAAATACATTCGTAATTCAGATAATGTTTATTATATATTCGAACATATAACGAACTAGATGTTCGAGTTGTATTAATTCCTACAAATCGTTTAAAAATAACAAAGGAGTAAAAAGTATATGGAATTAAAATAGAGAAAAGACACCATTCAAGGTGTCTTTTCTCTATTTTGAATATGAAATGTAAGTAACTCGATTCTATGTAATAGTATGTGATATTTTCACACTAACTGATTAAGAAAAATTTAAAACTCTTTTCTTAATCTATTTGTAATAAATTACATCATAAAATTTTATCAATATAATAAATAAAACTTTCTCAACATTATTTGATTTAATAACTATATTCAACCGCTCTCCAATCCATTACAATAATTTCACATTGGAAATACATGAATATTCTCAATGTTATAAATGGTTTATACCTTATAGGATTACTATGGGAAAGGATGTGAAATATCCAAAAAAAAATCATTTTTTATGATGAAATAAAAAATTTTAATGAAGAAAAAGTTATTTCATTATTTTCAAGTTTCGTTAAAGTGCATGTATTTATAATCACTATGAGACAAGGAACAGAATCTAAAAAAAATTTTGAAGATTAGAAAATTGCATTTCAAAAATAAGTTAAACGTTTATGGAGGGTTATATGAGCGAGAAAATTTATTACTGGTCTCCGATTAAGCATTGGGAGAAGTTGCATAATGAAGTTTTGATAGGGGAAATGAGATTTACAGGTATTCTGTCTGAGTGGTTTCCTGATCTTTATTTTATGGCTCAAAAAGGTGTGAAAATCAGTGAACTAGTAGAGCGCTTTTCATTAGGAAATGTAGAAGAGACACAAAAAAACATAGAGCTCATGATAAAAAATCGTGTGTTAGTAAGTAACATATTACACCCAAGAGAAGTATTTTCTTCACAAGAAAAGATTTTTTCAAATCCATATAGCAACCAGATTCGCTTTTCTAAAGAAAAGTTAGATAAGTATATGAGTGAACAATTAAATCGCACGCACGTTGCTGCACGGTCGACCGAAATTCAACTTGAAACAACAAATGAGCTACCTACTATAATTAAGGAACGTAGATCTTGTCGTCAATTTGATATGGAAAAACATATTAGTTTTTCGGAATTTTCCCGATTCTTATCAACTCTAAAACAGGTTAGGGAAGAAAAAATATACTATCATTACGCAAGTGCAGGCGGGCTCTATCCCATTGATATCTTTGTTTATGTAAAACCAAAACGTATAGAGGGTATGAAAGCTGGATTTTATTATTATAACCCATCAAAAAATAGTCTTGTGATTGTAAACAGCATTGATCAAGTAATCAAAAGTGATCATGAGTTAATTAATCAGGATTTATTTACTCAATCTGCCTTCTCAGTTTATTTGGTTTATAATGCGAACGCTTCCATCCCGAAATACGGTTCAGATGGATATTTATTTGCTTGTATTGAGTCAGGCATTATCACTGCTACCTTAAATATGGTTGCTGAAACATTAAATTTAGGGGTTTGTTCAGTTGGTCATATGAAATTTGAAGATATTCAGCAATTTTTATGTTTGGATAATCATCAAGTGTTTCTCCATGGGCTTGAAGTTGGCTTAAAAATTAACGAGTAGAAGAAATGAATATTAGGGGGATAAAGGTAAAAATGCACATTAAAGATCGAAGTTCAATTCATGAAAATAAAGAAGTAGAAGCGTTTTGGAAGGAGCAATTATCTTCCGAGATTCTCGATTTTTCTGTATTTAAATTTAATAGCGATTACCAACTAAATAAAGAAACACCTTGTGAGTACGTTCAAGTCATAGTGAATGTAGAATTTAGTAAAAGTATACAAAAAATAAGTAAGTCTCAAGATTTATTATTATTTAGCTGGTTTCAAGCCGCTTTAAGGGTTTGTTTGGCACATTATACAGATCAAGAAAGAATTACTATTGGTATTCCTATAATTGAAAAGAATCTTGAACAAAGTGAGAATCTTAATAAGTTGATTCCTTTAGGAAGTGAAATCCAGCCACATCACACCTTTAAACAATTAGTAAATGAGATTGAACAAACGACTTTATTCGGGTATGAAAATCAGGAGTATCCGCTCTCTGAATTATTAGTTAAACACAATTTAACTCCTTTTCAAATTGTAATCGGGATGGAAGGATTACATAATGAAAATTCGCTAGAAGAATACGCAGAGAATAATTTAGCCCTATGGATACGAAGAAAATGGAATGAAATACATAATGAATTTGAATTTCAAATTTCTTGCAAGTCCCGTTCATTCTCTTCTTTGCAACAGTTTGCCAATTCGTATTGTTATGTTTTAAAGCAAGTTTCACAAAATCCGAATTTGGCATTGAAAGATATTTGTATTATTGCAGAAGAAGAAAAAGAGTTGTTAGAAGGATTGAATACTTTTCAAACGGGCATAGACTTGTTTCAATCATTTCAAGATTTGTTTGAAGCGCAAGTATTAAAAACTCCAGATCAAATTGCTGTTGTTTGTAATGATCAATCTTTGACATATAGAGAATTGAATAAGAAAGCGAATCAATTGGCTTCTATTCTTCAAAGTAAAGGTGTTTCAAAAGAAAGTATTATTGGCGTTATGGTAGATCGGTCATTAGAAATGATTATTGGTATGATGGGGATTTTAAAAGCAGGAGCAGCGTATTTACCAATCGACCCTAACTACCCAACTGAACGAATTGAATATATGTTACAAGATAGTCAAGCAAAATATTTACTTAGTAAGCGAACAGAGGAAGTATTGCCGCAATTTGCGGGTGAAGTACTGTATCTTGATAAAGAATATCTTTCCCCAGGTGAAGAAAGTAATTTAGTACGAGAACATAATCCTAATGATTTGGCTTATGTTATTTACACATCAGGATCGACAGGAAATCCAAAAGGGGTAATGATAGAACAAAAATCGCTAGTTCATTTTTTAAATGTAATGAGAGAAAAAGTAAAAGCTAATCAATCATTCTTGTTTCTTGCTAGTGTATCTTTTGATATTTCCTTGTTAGAAATATGTCTTCCTTTAACGCAAGGTTCAAAAGTAGTAATTGCTACAGAGGAACAGTTTGCAACAAAAGAATTGGCTCATTTGGTCAAAAAACATAAGGTGGATTTATGGGAATCAACGCCATCGCGAATGGAAGTGATTTTGAGTGATCCAGAAGGGGCAAATTTTCTAAAAGATTTAAAATCTATTTTATTAGCAGGAGAAGCATTTTCCATTGATTTGGTTGAAAAAATTCGTTGTATCAGTGAAGCAACAATTTTAAATATTTATGGTCCCACAGAAACAACCATTTGCGCAACAGTAAAAGACTTGAGCACTTCCAAAGAAGTTACGATTGGCAAACCTAACCCGAATTATCATTCCTATATATTGAATAAGTATGGCCAATTAAAACCATTTGGAATTCCCGGTGAACTCTGCATTGCTGGAGTAGCGGTAGCACGAGGGTATCTTGGTAAAAGTAAACTGACAGATGAAAAATTTGTACAGAGTCCTTTTGCGGCAGGGGAAATGATGTATCATACAGGTGATCTCGTTCGTTGGTTGCCTAATGGAGAACTTGAGTATTTAGGTCGAATGGATCATCAAGTGAAAATTCGAGGGTATCGGATTGAATTAAGAGAAATCGAAACTCAATTAAGGGAATATCCAGAAATAAACCAGGCTATCGTTGTTGATCAAGTGTATGGAAATAGGAAATTATTAGCTGCCTACTATGTATCGGATAACAAGGTGTCTTTTGGTGAAATCAGAAAATATTTAAGTGATAAATTACCTGAGTTTATGATTCCTGAAAAAATGATTCAGGTAGAAGAGATTCCATTGAATCCAAATGGAAAAGTGGATAGAAAAAGGTTATTGGATATAACCCAAACGGATTATGTATCAATTCCATACGTTGCTCCGCGCAATGAAATTGAACAAAAATTGGTGCGTGCGTGGGAAAAAGTTATGGAGATTGAGGGAATCGGTATTCATGATAATTTTTTTGCATTAAAAGGAGAATCCATTAAAGCACTTCAGGTAATTAATTTATTAAGAAAAGACTGCTTAAAAATAAGTACAACAGATTTTTTTAAGCACCCTACAATCGCTCAACTGAGTTCTTGTGTAAAGTTAGAGCATAAAGAAGAAAACTTTGAAAGTAAACCAACTCATGTTAAAGATTTGTCTAATCCATTTTCCTTAACAGAAGTTCAGACAGCGTATATGTTAGGAAGGAATTCACAGTTTGAATTAAGTGGTATTTCACCTCAAACATATTTTGAATATGAAACAGCATTGGATATCAATCGTCTTTCAAAAAGTTTTCAAAAGGTGATCCATCGTCATCCAATGTTGCGAGCTGTAATTTTACCAGAGGGAAAACAGCAAATATTACAAAGCGTTCCTGATTACGAGATTGAAATAGAGAGTCTCATAGATTTAGATGATAGGAATCAACATGCTCGCTTACAAGAAGAGCGTTCTCGAATGACTAACCATGTATTCCCTTTGGGGCAATGGCCTTTGTTTGAATTGAAAGCTTTTCTTTTAAAAGAAGACACGTATTTATTATGTTTTCGATACGATGCTTTATTAATGGACGGAGCAAGCATGAACATTGTTGGACAGGATTTGTTGCATTATTATTATAAACCAAATCAAAAATTAGAATCTTTATCTTTTGATTTTCAAGATTATATGTTTATCTATGATGAAATGGAACAAAGCGAAGAATATAAAACAGCAAAAGATTATTGGACAAGTAAGCTTCCTGACTTTCCGTTTGCACCTTCTTTGCTGTTAAAAAAGGATCCAGCAGAGATTGCTACTCCTAAATTCCAATCACTTACAAAAATCCTGGATAATAAAAAATGGACAAAGCTACGAAAGTTAGCACAAGAGAAAGAGGTAACTCCTTCCGCTCTACTTTGTACAATATATGGTGATGTGTTGGCATATTGGAGTAATCAACGTCGATTAGCAATTAACTTAACTGTATTTAACCGTTATCCTGTTCATGATGAAGTAGAACAGATTGTTGGAGATTTCACATCGCTTATTTTATTGGATGTTGATGTAAAACCAGAGCAAACTTTCTTTACTAGAGTAAAAGAAACGCAAGCTACTTTATTAGATGGCCTTGAACATCGTCATTACGATGGAGTTAACTTTATTCGAGATTTTACTCGATATCATCAAATGACGCCAAAAGCAGTTATGCCAATCGTTTTCACCTCGATGTTAGCAGGTGCAGGTGCTTTCTCTTGGGAACAACTTGGTTCTCTTCGCTATATTCATGCTCGGACTCCACAAGTGTATTTGGATAATGTAGTAATTGAAAAAAATGGAGAGTTACTAATTAGCTGGAACTATGTTGAAGAGTTGTTTGATGTTGATGTAATAGAAGCAATGTTTTCCCAATTTGTTGACTTATTGGAACAATTGGTGAAACAAAGCGATATAACATCTTTGCAGATGAAAGAATCGGATCAAACTTTAATTAAGCAATACAATGAAACAACAGAAAAAATACCTTCAACTACTCTGTATCAATTATTTACAGACCAAGTAAAACGTACACCGGATGAAGTAGCAGTGGTATTTGAACAAGAATGGTTAACATACTCGGAACTTCATAAACGTTCTAATCAAATTGCCCACTTCTTAAAAGAGCAAGGTATTGGTCTAGGTGACAAAGTGGGTCTTTTAGCAAAAAGGCGAGTTGACACAATTGTTAATATGTTAGGTATTTTAAAATCAGGTGCCGCTTATGTTCCGATTGATCCCGATCATCCTTTAGATCGCCAAACATATATTTTAAAAAATAGCTCATGCAAGCTTTTATTAGAACCTAGTCTTTATGAAGAAAATCATTTGTCATTTTATACAACAGAAGATATGCCCGCTATTGCTGGTCCAGAAGATATTGCCTATATTATATACACTTCAGGAAGTACAGGAAAACCAAAAGGAGTAATTATTACTCACCAAGCGGTTACAAATACTATTCAAGACATAAATCAAAAATATGAGGTGAATGAAGATGATCGTATTATTGGTATCTCTTCCATGTGTTTTGACCTATCTGTATACGATATTTTCGGAGCTTTAAGCACAGGTGCAATGTTAGTAATGATTCGTGATCCGAGAGACATGCAAGAATTAATCCGCACTGTCGAACGTAGAGGGATTACAATTTGGAATACAGTGCCTGCAATCATGGATTTGGCATTGGATCAAGTAGGTTCTCATTTTGAATATCCTTCTTTACGTTTAGTTTTACATAGTGGAGATTGGATTCCGCTTTCTTTACCAGAAAAAATAAAAAGACATTTTCCGATTGCAGAAGTAGTTTCACTAGGAGGGGCAACAGAAGCATCGATTTGGTCAATTTATTATCCGGTCAAACAGGTGGAATCACATTGGAATAGTATTCCATACGGGATGCCCTTGGCAAACCAAACGTATTATGTGTTGAACTATGAAAAGAAAATGTGCCCTGTTGGTGTAATTGGAGATTTATATATTGGGGGAGTGGGCCTTGCTAAAGGATATTTAAATGATGAAAAGAAAACAAATGAAGCGTTTGTTTCACATCCTGATTTTGGTCTTATATATAAAACAGGAGATTGTGGAAAAATGCATTCTGAGGGATATATTGAATTTTTAGGCCGCCAAGATTACCAAGTGAAAATTCAGGGATATCGAGTAGAGTTAGAAGAAATCTCTCATTGTCTTCTAACTTATAAACAAGTCGAACATGCTGTCGTAATTGATCAAACAGATGAGAACGGGATAAAATTTTTAGTTGCATATGTGGTAACTGAGCAAAATATTAGTACAACAGAACTACGAAAGCATTTGCGAGATCACTTGCCAGATTATATGATTCCTTCTTATTTTGTTTATTTGGACCAATTACCCCTGACTCCAAACGGGAAATTAGATAGAAAAGCGCTCCCTACTCCGGAGAAACAAAAAAATGAAGTATTTATTGCCCCAAAAACTGAAATGGAAAAAATATTAACTAGTATTTGGCAAGAAGTACTCAAAATAGATCAAGTTGGAGTAAATGATCATTTCTTCGCCTTAGGTGGAGATTCGATAAAAGCAATTCAAGTGTCCGTTAGACTGTATCGACAAGGATTCGAGCTTGAACCAAAAAATCTATTTTCATTTCCTATATTAAGAGATATGGTTCAATTTGTTAAAAAGCTAGACCAGTTTTCAAGTTCACAAACAAATGATGTAAATATAATGAACGATAATAAAGCTACATTACTAAATGTTAAAGATAAACAACTTAATCAACATACACTTACCAAAATACAAGAAAAAATGCCGGATATAAAAATAGAACGTATTTACCCGCTAGCACCTTTCCAGGAAGTTATTTATGAGCATGCTACGAATGAACCTGATACAAATGCATATTTTGAACAAACAATTTGGGCACTTGAGGGGGAGCTGGATATTAAACTCTTTATTCAGTGTTTCCAACAATTAGTTGATCGTCATGATTCTTTAAGAACAATAATTGTGCAAGATGAACAAGCAAAACCTTGGCAAGCTGTTCTATATGATGTTCAAATAAATTCAGAAATAAAAAACTTGATTGAGATGACGAAACAAGAACAGCAAGAATTCCTAGATCAGTGGATGAATGAAAATTTAAGTCAAGGATTTAAAAATGGTGAACTTATGACCCGTCTCTGTATATTCCAACTAGGTAATAACGAGTATAAGGTAATTTGGAGTTCCCATCATCTATTATGTGATGGTTGGAGCGTCAGCATTTTGATAGACGAATTATTCCAGCTCTACGAAACTACAAATGCGGGAACTACGGCGGAGTTACCTATGGTAAAACCTTTTGAAACATTTATAGATTGGACTTTGGCACAAGATCATGAGAAAGCACGTCATTTTTGGCGAGATTATTTATCAGGATACAATCAGAAAATTAGTATTCCTAAAAAGAAAGTCCCATCTAAAAGTGAAGGGTTAAACTTCACTTTTATGGATTTAACATTAGACAAGGATTTGACTGATCAGTTACAGACATTTGTAACTAAAAATAATATAACTATGAATACGGCATTACTAGCTGTATGGGGAATATTGCTTGGCAAATTTAACGGAACGAGAGAAGTAGTATTGCCTAATCTAGTATCAGTCAGACCTCCCGAAGTAGAAGGAATTGAAAATATGTTCGGTCTGTTCACAAATATTTTGCCTATCCGATTAGCATGGACAGAAACGCAATCTTTTGTGGATTTTCTGCAAAAGGTACAACTAGAGACATTGAAATGTAATGAGTATGCATACTATTCATTTGTTGATATACAAAAGCAAAGTCAATTAAAAACTGAGTTGACTGACCATCTTTGGGTTTTTGAAAACTATCCAACTAATCCAGCAATCTTTTCTTCAAATGAAAACAGACATTTTGCTATCACGGATTACGAAGTTGTTGATGAGCCACATGTAAAGTATGGAATTATGTGCTTCCCTGAAGAAAAACTTACAATAAAGTTTGGATTTGATCAAACGGTATATGAAGCAGAGAAAATACAGGAAATATTAAATCAGATCCATGGATTAATCAACATGATTCTTCAAAATCCAATACAAGCAATTGGTGATTACAAATTATAAAAAATAAAAAGGCGAGCAAGAACTCGCCTTTTTAAATAGAATAGGAGTAAATCAAATGACAAAAAACTTGCAGTTATCAGCCGAAGAGATGCGTCAGTTAGGATATCAAGCGGTTGACTTGATTGTTGATCATATGAATCATTTAAAAAGTAAACCAGTTTCAGAAACGATTGATAGTAATATTTTTAGAGACAAGCTAATTGAAACGATTCCGGAAAACGGATCTAATCCAAAGGAATTACTTCATTTTCTTAATAACAATGTGTTTAATCAAATTACTCATGTGGATCATCCTCATTTTATGGCTTTTGTGCCAGGTCCTAATAATTATGTTGGTGTATTAGCAGATTTTTTAGCAAGTGGGTTTAATGTATTTCCTACAGCTTGGATAGTAGGTGCAGGTGCCGAACAAATTGAATTAACGACAATTAACTGGTTAAAATCAATGCTAGGATTCCCTGATTCAGCTGAAGGACTATTTGTCAGTGGTGGTTCCATGGCTAATTTGACTGCACTTACTGTAGCGAGACAGGTCAAGCTGAATAATGACATAGAAAATACGATTGTTTATTTTTCTAACCAAACTCATTTTTCTGTAGATCGAGCACTTAAAGTATTAGGTTTTAAACAGCATCAAATTTGCCGAATTGAGACAGATGAAGATTTAAAAATTTCAGTTAGTACTTTAAGAAAACAAATAAAAGAAGATCGATTAAAAGGGAAAAAACCATTCTGTGTTATTGCTAATGCAGGGACAACGAATTGCGGAGCGGTGGACTCCCTCGATGAATTGGCTGATGTATGTAGTGATGAAGATATATGGCTACACGTGGATGGTGCTTATGGGGCTGCAGCAATTCTCAGTGAAAAAGGAAGGGAGTTATTAAGTGGAATTCATCGTGCCGATTCTTTAACGTTAGACCCGCACAAATGGCTTTTTCAGCCTTATGATGTTGGTTGTGTACTTATTCGAAATAGCCAATATTTAAGTGAAACATTCCGTATGATCCCAGAGTATATTAAGGATACAGAAACTAATATAGAAGAAAAAGTGAATTTTGGGGAGCGTGGAATTGAACTTTCTCGTAGATTTAGAGCATTAAAGGTATGGCTTTCTTTTAAAGCATTCGGAGTTACAGCTTTTCGTGAGGCAATTGATCATGGCATTATGCTAGCTGAACAAGTTGAAGAGTTTTTAAGGAAAGAAAAAGATTGGGAAGTAGTAACACCTGCCCAATTAGGAATTGTTACTTTTCGTTATATTCCATGTGAGCTAACATCTACAGATACAATTCATGAAATAAACAAAAAATTGGTGGAAGAAATTAATCAAAGAGGATTTGCTATGCTAAGTACGACTAAATTAAAAGAAAAAGTAGTAATTCGACTTTGCTCTATCAACCCAAGGACAACAAAAGAAGAAATACTTCAAATCATGATGAACATCAAAGCATTAGCAGAGGAAATAAACACATCGCCTAAACATCTTATATCTGTTTCTCAACCTTAATATATTAGGCGGATTTTACATATTAATAGCCGATTCTTATTTAGAATCGGCTATTATATTTAAATGATAAATACATATATACTATTTATAAGTGTTTCTCTTGTAATGGGATTAAGCCTCAACCTTGGATACTCGTTTGAAACCAGTCTTTATTGCTTGTACTATTTCGTTCACAGCATAAATAGATACATCGGCATTTGGATTTAACCCTTCAAACCAGTGATAGGCATTTGGATATAAATGAAACTCCACATCAACACCAGCTTGTGCTAGTTTGCTTACATAGGTTAATGTTTCGCTGCGGAATGGATCTAATTGACCAACAAATGTGTAAGTATACGGTAAGTCACTATAATCCTCAGCTCGAGAAGGTGCTGCATAGACAGGGATTTGATCCGTTCCATACATTTCTCCTAAATACATTTTCCAGCCAGCTTCATTTGCCTTTTGGTTCCAAACAAATCCCTCTTTAATTTCATTCGCTGAAGGTGTATCATTTCTGTCATCAATCATTGGATATAGTGGCATTTGTAAACAAATTGAAGGATATTTTCGATCTCGGGCTAATAATGATAATGCTGCTGTTAGTCCACCGCCAGCGCTTACTCCTGCAACCCCAATTCGATTCGAATCAATGTTTAATGACTTTGCATTATCAGCAATCCATTTTAAAGCTGAATAACAATCCTCAATTGGTGCTGGGTAAGGGTGTTCAGGTGCTAAGCGGTAGTCTACAGACACGACCACACAGCTAGCTTCTTTTGCAAACCTCATACAAGTATCATCGTTATCATCTATCGACCCTAAGATATAACCTCCACCATGTATCCATAATAAAACAGGTAAAGATTCATGATTTGATTTTGGACGATAAATTCGTAATGGTAACGGATTATCATCAGGCCCAACAATGACTTTATCTGTTAAAGAAAGAGAGTCATCAACAACGGTAGGTGGTCTCATTTGAGCTATTCCTTCTCTGATTGATTGCAAATTTTCTGGGCGTAAATCGAGATCCGGAAACATCTCTAACCCTTGTAATAATTCTGGATTTACTCTAGTTTTCATTTTAGCACCTCTATTTGTAATTGTTTTCAAATAAATGAAGTGTATTCTAAGTAGTTTAATTGTGAAAGAACACCACAATTAAATTGTAAATTGGATATGTTATAACGGTCAACAGAATATTCGGAAATTAAAACCTTTCTCAAGAAGGAGTTTCATGCAATCAATAATACAAGTAGTGGATTTAAGAGCAAAGTGGTTTAATGTCGTTGTAATTATGTACATTAGAAAAATTTCTTTTTGAGTCTAGAAAAGGATTAGATTCTTTTCTAGACTCATGAAGAATTATGAAAAGCAAAATTTTATAGATAGTTATCTTAAAAATAAACAAAGAGAGAAGAACTAACCAATGTTCTTCTCTCTTTTTCATATGTAATTAGGGTATCCTTAACTGCAAATACGGATGGTATAGATTAATGGATGAATAATTTCCTTTTAAATTAATAACGGAATACATAAAGATTTTTATATGTAATATTGCATATACGGGGACTACTAGTGAAAATGTTGAGCAATGTTTTTCCATATGGTAAATTAGTTCCTTAGTTATTTATTTTATTTCATTTTCAATCGTGTAAGGCTAGGGGCGAAGATTTACAAAGGTGACTAGTAAAAAATATAACAATATAAGTATAAGATTTTGTACTTAGTAATCTCGCGATTTAAGGCATGACATTGGATAAGTGTGGGGAGTTCAATCGATTTTGAATAAAATCAATAGTATCAGTTGCAATTTTTTTACGTTTAAGAACGATCCCGGCATGCCCACATTTATAAATATATCGTGGAGGTCTTTCCCAAGATTCCCACAAGTAGTCTGTATCCTCAGAATGCACATATAGATCGTGCTTACCTGAAATTAATAAAATATTTTCTTTTTTTACTTTTGGCAATGCTTGACTCGGTTCAGTGATTTTCCAATAATCTATTAAATCATCATACGTAACACCATGATGTTCCAAGTCTTCTCTAATAAATTTACCTGGAGTTGTATTCCAAATAGAATAAGAAAGTCGATTTGCATAGAAAATGGATGCTAACACATCAATTTCTTCTTCAACAAGAGAGGTTAAGTTAGTAATAAATCCGCCTAAACTAATTCCTATTAGAATCAGGGGCCCATTTTTATTTGCTTTAATCCATTTAATCAAAGCTCGTAAATCAGCTACCGCTTGTCTAGTTGCTTGTACTGTTCGTTCAATATTTGCACTTACCATGTACTCTCCACTGAATAAGGATTGATCGGGTTTTCTTTCAAAATGATAGGGTAGAGTGAAATAATACATATTCCACTTCAGGCTGGTCATATGGTCGTGGAATATTTTTTTTACACGTTCGTTAGAATCCATTCTCCAACCGTGAACAAAGATAACATGAGGTGCATCTTCAGTTTTATGTAAGAATAATTCCCCAGTTACAGAGTCGTTGCGTGAATCACCGGATTGAACCGAGCTTTTATATTTGAATTGCCCAACCATGTATTCATTTTTCTGCTTTGAATGCTTAATGTCAAAATGAATATAGGATGGTTTTACTTTATAAAAAGATTCTATGTTCTTTATATTTAATGAAGTGTTAGAAAGGGAAGTATACTGAAACGCTACACTTCTTTTTTTATGTAAATCATATAAGGCGTACCGATCAATGAGTTTTGAAAAAATCAAATTAACCTCCTCCAAAATACATATTGTTTAAAACATGGACAAAATTTATGTTGTAAATTAATTATAAAATATTCTCTTTTCCTAATAATAGGTGCTTGAATTATAAAAATAGGTGATAAATTTGCATATTATATTATAA
>NZ_QNUB01000055.1:0-53795 GCF_008042345.1 Bacillus sp. AR8-1 | reverse complement strand
CTCCACAGCCTGAAAAAAAGTAGGAGATATTCTCCTACTTTTTTCTTTTATCTAATTCAAATTATTAAAATGAAATTTTAATCAGCAAGAGCTTTACTGTTCACAAATAGTGGTATAAACAAGTAAGGAGTGAAGAGGCACTATTTCATTTTATTTAAATGATAATCCGCTCTCCTCCAAAGCTTGTCTAAGCTTCGGCAAAGACGCAGGTCCCATACCATGCAGTTTTAAAATTTCTTTTTCACTATATTTTGAGAGTTCTTCTACAGTTTGAATTCCATGGTGTTCTAATGCCCTTCTTGCTGGCGCTGAAAGAAGAGAGAGAAAACCTTCTTTTGGTTTTCTCTCTTTCTCACAGGTTGGGCAAGTTGGACAATCGCTACTTTTATAGTACTCGTGTCCCTGTTCACAAGTTTTTAACGTTGTCATTTTTTATAGCCCCCTTCTGTTGTCTATCCTTCAATATTTACAACGTGATTCCCATCAAAGAAATATAAACATTTCTCTTTGACAGGATGTTGTAAGCTTTTCTCGAGTGCTTTTGCATATAACGAAAGTTGCACTTTATATCGATCTTCTAAAATTGGTTTTGCTTGTTCGAATCCGCCTGGGAATTTCCCTTCAATCGTATCTGTTTTGAAGTCGATTAACGTAATGCCATCTTCCTCTTCAATCATGCAGTCGATAACCCCTTGGACAAGAATCGTTTCTTCACTCTTCCCTTGCCAATCTTGATATGCTTCTTCTGCTGCAAGCATCATCGTAAATGGTACTTCACGCTCTACACTTTTTGCCGCTAATACCCTTTTACCTAAGTCACTGTCAAAGAATGAAATTACTTTTTCAATTGCTATTTCTTCCGCCTGCTCGAATGTTAATAATTCCTTATTTACCATTCCTGCGATTTGTTCTTGTAGCGTTTCGGCCGTAATCGGTTTCTTCAAATCTACATGCTGCATAACGGCATGGACTGCTGTTCCACGCTCTGCGTACGTTAACCCTTTTTTCTCCATAAAGCGCGGACGTGTTTTAATTGGTGCACGTAGTTTTTTAATAAAGGCGTTATCGCTACCTTCTTCAGATTGATAATTTCTCTTTATTTCTGTAACAGATTGCTTCGCACGATGAGATGTCGCATCCTCATATCCGTACTTCCACATTAATCTGTCGTACACTTCTTCTTTCCGTTCACTTTGCAGGGGAACAGCCTTTTTCTCACGAAGCGCTTCTAACAATTCTTGTTTCTCTTCTTGAACTGGCTCTGGTGCAAGAAGCGTGTTACCGTCCACAACTTCTACTTTCCAGCTAGTGTCATACCCGTAAATTTCATCCGGAATGCTTCCTTGTCCTAATTCAAGAAGCATTTCACTATCACGGTGTCTATATAATGAAGGTGCAATCCAGTCTAAATAACAAGACGCCCCAGCACGTATGTGATCTGGTAATAACCATTCACTATGTTCCCTCGCATCAAGCCATTTTTCCATTTCCTTAGTTGCATCCTTAACTGTTCCGATTAAAATTAGCTTCTCTTTCGCACGCGTTAACGCTACGTATAATACGCGCATTTCTTCTGCAATTAATTCCATTTTCATTTTACGCTTAATCGCAAGCTGTGATAATGTCGTATATTTAATTCGTTTACGCGGATCGATAAATTGTGAACCGAAACCGAAATCTTTATGCAGTAAGAAACGCTTCATTAAGTCTTGTGTATTAAAACGACGACCGAGTCCAGCTACAAATACGACCGGGAACTCTAGCCCTTTACTTTTATGAATCGTCATAATGCGAACAACGTCTTCTTGTTCACCGAGGGCTCTCGCCGTACCCATATCATCACCGCGTTCTAAAATACGTTCAATAAAACGCAAGAAGCGGAATAACCCTCTAAATGATGTTGCTTCATATTGTCTTGCACGGTCATATAGCACGCGCAAGTTTGCCTGCCTTTGCTTTCCAGCTGGTAAACCGCCAACGAAGTCGTAATAACCTGTCTCACCGTACACTTTCCAAATTAAATCAGAAAGGGATTGTTGACGGGCAAATTCACGCCATCCTTGCAGTAAATTATAAAACCACTCTAATTTATCATGAAGTTCTTGCTCTTCTTCAAGCGGTGCTCCTTTTAAGAACGAGCTCATTACTTCATAAAATGACCCTTTCTTCCCATGAGCACGAAGCGTCGCAAGGTCTTCATCATTTAGTCCCACAATCGGTGAACGAAGTACAGCTGCAAGCGGAATATCTTGCATCGGATTATCAATAACGCGGAATACGTTCATCATAATATTTACTTCTGTCGCTTCAAAATAACCAGTCGCAAGGTCAGCATATACTGGAATTCCTTGCAATTTTAACTCTTCCATAATTTGCGGCGCCCACGGCATCGAGCGGAGTAAAATAACGAAATCACGGTATTGTACAGGGCGCATACTATCCGTTTTACGATCATACACTTCATAACCTGAATCAACCATCGCTTTAATACGCTGCGCCATAAGACGAGCTTCAAGCTGCGCTTTTTCTACTTCCGCACCTTCTTCTCCGTCTTGCACTTCTTCTTCCGTTTGCTGAATGCATAGTAGTTCTGCCGCTACATCTTCACCTTCTGGATAGCTAGCACCTAGCTTTAATTCAGCGTCTGCATCGTAGTCGATTTCTCCGACTTCTTCGCCCATAATTTGTTTGAAAATAAAGTTCGTACCTGCTAACACTTCATGACGACTACGGAAGTTTTTCGCTAAGTCTATCTTCATTCCGCCGCCCGATCCTTCTTGTGTGAAGCGTTTATACTTTCCTAAGAATAAACCTGGTTCTGCTAGTCGGAAACGATAAATCGACTGCTTCACGTCACCTACCATGAATAAGTTTCCTTCACTCTCAGAATCTTTCGTTACGAATTTAATAATGGATTCCTGTACAAAGTTCGTGTCTTGATATTCATCGACTAATACTTCAGCAAATTTATTACGATATTGGAGCGCCACTGCTGACGGATTCATTTCACCATTTTCACTTTGTTCACTTAAAATTTGTAAACAGAAATGCTCTAAATCTGTGAAATCGACCATTCCTTTATCTCGCTTCATCGCTTGGAAACGCTCTGTAAATACTTTTACAAGTTGAACAAGCTTTTCTAATACTGGGTGCATATCTTGAAAATCTCGTAAGAAACTTTCAGGTTTGCGGCTAAATAACTCTTCCTGTAATTTCTTCACTTCATCTTTCGCTTTATTACGAAGAGAGTCTACTTGTTTTACAACATCTTCATTGTAATCACTTTTCTTAATACGCTTTAACGTTTGCCACGATACGTTTTGCATCGCTTCATACAATCTTGTCCACGACTCACGAGCAGCTGATGATAGCGTTCCAAGTAAAGCTACATCTGCTTGCAGGGTTTCAATGCGAGGCGCTGGACCGTCAGGAAGCATTGCGAGTTCAGTTGCCTTACGAATATGCTGTTCCGCTGTTTCAAGCTGGAATTTCACATCTTCTAATAAATAAGAAGCATATACTAAATCCTCAATTGTCTTTCCTTCTACGTCATATGCTTCTACTAATTTATCAAGCCATTTTTCCGGATTTGGATGCGCTCTTGATTCTGTATGAAGCGCTAAAATCATACGTTGTAAGTCATCATCACTACGGTCACTCGTATAACGATCAACGAGTTCAAAGAATATCGTATTATCTTCGATGCCATACTCTTCTTCTAATATGTCATCTAGCACTTCTTCTTTTAACAATTCATTTTCTGTTTGATTCGCAATACGGAAACGAGGATCAACATCAAGCATGTAGTAATATCCTCTAATTACTTGTAAACAGAATGAGTGAATTGTTGAAATGGAAGCTTTATTTAATAGGCTCAGCTGCTTTCTTACGTGTTGAGAGCCTGGTTCATCAATTAATACCTTTTCTAACGCTTCCCCGATTCGGTTTTTCATCTCTTGCGCTGCTGCATTCGTAAATGTTACAACGAGCAGGCGGTCGACATCGACTGGGTTCTCTTCATTAATAATCTTTTTAATAATACGTTCAACTAATACTGCTGTTTTACCTGATCCAGCTGCAGCCGCAACTAAAATATCACGTCCGTTCGCTACAACAGCTTTCCACTGGTCATCTGTCCATTGACTACCTTCTGGTTTTTTAGGCCAATTTTCTATCATTCTCCGCCAACCTCCTCTCTTATTTTCTCCATCGCTTCGCTATCTTTCATATCTTTTAACGATCGGAACTGATTATCTTCAAGTGACTCATCAAATTGACAAACAGATTTGAAGTTACAGAACGTACATGCTGCTTTATTTCCCATTTTATAAGGAGCAATATCGATAACACCTTCTGTAATATCTTTTCCAATATTTTCAAACGTATGGTGTACATATTTTTGCAGTACGTTAAACTCTTGCTCACTTGCAATACTTGAACGCGCACTAAAGCTACCGTCTTTTTTCAGGCCAGCAGAAATAATATCTGAGCTTCCTGTTGAAAGTTTGTTATCCATTAAACGAACAACGTCAGCATCTCCTAATACGAGTCCTTTCATTTTAAATTTCTTTAAAATTTCTTTTTCAATTTCAGCTTCAGATGCGTCACCTTTCATCTCAACGATTGGGTTATGAATATGGAAATACAATACACCAGCTGGTGATGCTGCGTGGCCTTTTTTCATCCACGTCTGTGCATTCGAAGTAACAACATCTAAATACGTTAACATTTGAAGTGCTAATCCGTAATACACTTCCGTTAAATCTAACGCTTTTGAACTTGATTTATAATCAATAATACGTAAGAACGTCCCGTTTTCATCTTCTGCCTTATCAACACGGTCAATACGACCGACTACTTCCATCTTTACACCATTTGGTAATGAGAATTCCATTGGCGGAAGTGACCCTGTACCACCCATACCGAACGGCACCTCTAAATCAACTGGTACGAATCCGCTCGACTTCGCATGTTCACGAAGAATGATTGACGTGCGGAAAATAATTTGTTGTAGTTTTTGTTTTAAATAGAAATGACGATTTGAACTTAATAAAATTTGTCGTTGTAATAACGGTGCAATTTCTTCTATTACTAAAACAGAAAGATGTTCACATTCTTTTATTGATAAATCCACCCAAGTGCGGTTTTCACGCAATAACTTGTCCGCAATTTTCTTTAATGCCGCATGGAATAATTCGCCGATATCTGGCGCATCAAGTTTGAAAATATCACGCTCTCTAAGCGACAAACCATGCTGCGCGAAATGAGCGTATGCACAACGATTAAATAGTTCCATACGAGAGACGCTTCCTTTAATTGTATCTCCGTATAAATCTCTACTTACTGCTGTACTTAGTTTCTGCGCACGATTTCGGTAAAATAAACTTGATAGCACGCGACTACTTTTTTGTTTCCATTCATCTGACGTTACGTAGAAATTATATACATCCCACCAAAAATCTAAATTCCCTTCAAATCCGTATCGTTTCCACGTTTGTAGTTGCTGCATAACGTAAGATAACGTCACTTCTGGCGTTGCTACATATGAAATTTGTTCTGAGCGTGATAAGTCGTTTACATCATTCGTAATAAACGAATCTTTCACATTAGGGAACATTCTTTTTATTTTCTTAATAAAGCTAGACGCAAGTAACGTCTTTCCTTCTTCATCTGCAAGCGGGCATGAAATGTATAACTTCTCAGATGCTCTCGTTACCATTTGATACATAACGAACTGTTCTTCTAACAAAGTTTGTCTCGTCGTTGGCGCTAATTCAATCCCTGCTGCACCAAGAACTTCTCTTTCCTCATCAGAAAGCATACCTTCATCCATAGGTGCTGCTGGAATGACACCCTCATTTACACCTATAATAAACGTTGCTCTCACATCAGATAACCTGGAGTGATCAATATTAGCAATTAACACTTGGTCTAATGACGGCGGAATGTTAGCAAATTGAAGTGCCTCAAGACCTGTCGACATAACGTCAGTAAACATAGAAAGAGACATTTTCTCTTCCCCAAGCATCTCTACAAATGTATCAAGAAGGCTCATTACTTCTTCCCATACTTGTTCATGATCTGTCGCAAATAAGAAATCTCCACTTTCTTCTGCACGTATACGTAATTCTTCTAGTTTCTTCGGAACATCCAGTTCTTCTAAAAACAAGTAAACTGCTTCACACATTTGCATAACTGTTCCTGCACGCTTTAACCTTTTTTGCATGCGAATAACAGGTGTTCTTACAACGTCACGTAGCCTATTTATTTTCTCTTCCATTTCACGTTCACTGTCTGTAATCATCCCGTTCGTATCATCAAGAGAACGATAACGGCGATACATCCATGGATCTTCAGCAGTCCATCTCTTTCCTTGTACACCATACGCTAAACAGTAATTTTCAAATTCATCCATTTCTTCACGCATCGCTTCTTTTCTTACGTCTAATGGATATAAAAGCTCTGTTTTCACGCAACGGAACACCGCATCATAACGCCAATTCCCACTAATAATCTCGAGTGCAGAACGAATACATTCTACCAATGGGTGGTGTGACATCGGGCGCTTTTCATCGATGAAGTGCGGGATATTGTAATCTGTAAATAACGTTCGCATCACATCGTAATAACTTTCCCCATTACGAAGAAGCACTGCAATATCTCGGTAACGATATTTTTCGTCCGCAACAAGTTTACGAATTTCACGAGCAACACCTTCTACCTCCGCTCGTAAATTCGCAGCTGTACTAATCGTTACACTCGCTTCACCGTTAAATTTTTCATTCGGACGCGCTTCATAATGAGCTTCTAAATGCGCTAATGCTGGAGAATGAAAACGCGGCTGTTCCATAAGTGGAATTGTTTTTTCAATTTCTATTTTCTCTTCACGCGCTACTTGTTTTATTTTTTCATACGTTAACGTCGTTTCATAAAATAAATCGAGTTCATTTACTGGCTGTGCTAACGTTTTTTCATCTATCGTTAACGTGATCGTAACTTTCGCTCCGCAAATCATAAGCTGTCTTACAATCTCTAACTCTTGCGGGGAGAATGAATGAAATCCATCTATATAAATTTCCGCACCATTTACATATTCAGACTGCGGAAGCTTTTCCACTAGCAATTGCAGGTAGTCTTCTGAATCTAAGTATTTTCCAATTAAAGCACGTTCAAAATCATCGTATAATAGCTGTAAATCATACACTTTATTCGCTAGTAACTTTTGTTCGGCACTGCTACTATGCGCATCCAATTGTTGCCACATTTCATAAACGTTAGATGGCGTTACATTGTAACGTTTAAACTCCGCAATCATACTGCCAAGATGTTCAAAGAAACCGTTTTGCTCCGCTGCTTTTTGGAACACCGATAATCCATCTTTACGAGACTCTACAATTTTACGGAGTAACATATGTACACCAGCTTCATCAATATGAAGACGACTCGCTCCGCCAACTTCTTGTAGTACCTTCCACGCTAATCGTGAAAAACTAAAAACTTGTGCCCGAATAGAACCTCTTACATCCTCACTTCCAATTAACGCCTGCTGCGTCTGGAATGTCATCTGTTCTGGCACAAGATATAATATTGTTTTCCCTCTCGGGCGTTGTTTTAACTCTTCTTGCACTTCGCGTAAACAAAGTGTACTTTTTCCACTTCCCGCTCTACCAATCACAAATCGAAGTGACATGTAACCCCACCTTTCACTTACATAACGAACGTTAGTTTGCTACTATAATTGTATTATAGTACACGAAAAAAGACAAACTGAGTTGTTTGCCTTTTTCTATACTTCTATCTATTATATCAACCTTTTGAAAAATTCGTTTGCACCTCTTGAATTGGCCAATATCGCAAATCAACTTTACCGACAACTGTATCAGCTTTTACAAAGCCAAAGTGTCTACTATCCCAGCTCCCGAGCCGGTTATCACCTACTACAAAAATAAACCCGGGTGGCACCAGCTTTTCTTTCGTTAACTCTTCTAATGTAAAGTCGCCTGTTAGTTGCCTTCCATTTATCTCTTTCTTATACTTCTCTAAATAAGGCTCATCAATAAATTGACCGTTTATATATAACTTATCCTGCTTATATTCAATATGATCTCCAGGTAAACCGATAACCCGCTTTACATAGTCCTCTTTTTTATTCGCATGAAATACCACAACGTCAAATCTGTTCAAGTCCCCAACTTGATAACTCACCTTATTTACAACGAGCATATTGCCATCTTGCAATGTCGGCATCATTGACTTCCCCTCTACAACATACGTTGAAAAGAAAAACGTTCGAAAAAATACAGCTAATAATACACCAATTAAAATTGTTCGTATCCACTCTATGCCTTCTTTTTTCAAAGTTTTCTTCATCTGCTTCTCCCCTTATCCTTTAATACTGAAGCTTTCCTTTACAAAGAAGACTATTCTTAATGTAGTTCTAACTTTACTTCGATTTTCTTACCGACATACCATAAAATAAAAATACCAATCGCTACAATGACTGATTTCACTGGATTATGAATAAATGACATTAAATCATGACCGATATACGTTAAAATAAAAATCATCACAAGTTTTCCGAATGCTAACGCTAGACCAAACTGTTTTACACTAATTCGGGATAAACCAGCGACAACATTTATGAGCGCTGACGGTGTAAACGGAAAACAAAATATAACAAAAATCGGTGCGAATCCTTTCCTTTCAATCCACCCCATTGCTTTTCGTACTCTCTCATGCTTATTTACAAACGAAAAGAAACGACTGCGACCAAAATGGCGGATGATGAAAAAGACAAGTAATGCACCCATTACTGATCCAAGCCATGAATAAAGAAAACCGAGCCAAAAGCCAAACGCAACAGCATTCGCCAGTACAAATACGATAAGCGGTAATGCTGGAATCAACGCCTCTATCATCGGTAAACCAATACCAAGAAGTGGTCCGAACGCTTTATAACTCTCAACAATATGATCCATATTTTCTGGTGAAAAATACTCTTTGATTGTCTGAAAATCCATTCTACACTTTACCCCTTTACTCTAAATACTATCCCTACTGTATCATCGCTTATATGAAAGAGGAAATGGTAGATACGACATATGGAGATGTATTTATTAAAGTTTCCATATCTTTCATAAGAATTCCTTCATTATTTAGCTATGATAATCTATCAATATTCGACAGGACATGTCGTTCGTTTTGTTATTTAGATGGTTTTCCGATTTTTTATCGGTAAATGAAATTACACTGGTGATTTTCTAAATATATCGCTTTATCTATACAGCCCGACCCCCACCTAAATTTTTTGCTTTCGCTGAATTTTGAGGTGGGGGTCTTACTGCCCACAAATAGCGGGATAAACAAAAAAAGAATGGGGATTCCCCCCATTCTTTCACACTTCGCCTTCCTTCACAAAATACACACTCTCATAAGCGGGTCTTAATGTTGATTCCTCTTTTTTATCAATCTCTTTAAAACAAGGGCTCCCTTGTTTTTTCCTACGATCTTCATATTCAGTACGTAATTTCGCTGTACGATTTTGTTGATTTTCAAAACTAGTTTTTGATATTTCTAATTTCACAGCAAAGCCATTTATAAATCTAATAATAAGATTTCCATCTTTTAATTCTTTATTACTTTCAATATAAAAATGAGACAACCAAGCGCACTCTTTTCTAGAGTAAGAATAGGTAGGGAAAAAATAAAGTTGATCTGTAGGACTAATCGCAATTGGTGCTTTATGTGTAATATGAGTTAACTCTTTCGTTCCTTCTTTTCTGCCTAAGAAACTCGAGCCATGCTTGCGGCAACTTCTTTCTATAATATCTAGAGGTTTTTGAAATACGAAAAAAGAATCATTCATTTCAACGACTCGAGTAACAATTTTCTTTTCACTTAGAATAACAGGAAGTAAGGCCATCGTATTTTTCGTTACAACATAATTTTCGACATAGCGTTCCACTTTACTTTCCATGCTCTATTATCTCCTTTTTTCCATTTATATTAGCAGCTGCATATATAATTTTAGCATCTATGAAAAGGAAATAGCTTACAAGTTCCGCTTTTTTACAATTTTTTATCATTTATCAAACATTTGTTAAATAATAAAATCACAATATATTAATTATTTAATTTTAAAACTATAAAAAACAGCACTTATACTACCTATAAATATTTATTATCCATTCCTCATTTCACATCATTACAACAACTAACTTTGCTATAATTAAAATATAAATCCAATATATGGAGGGCCACTATGGAAGAAAAAGAAATCCAACCATCGATTCAAATGAAAAATAGCAGCGTCATTATCGTGAAAAACTCAGCTAGCATTATATTCGGTTTATTTTTCATTCTGCTATTCTTTGCTAAACCGTTTCGTAAATCAAAATGTCCAGAATGTAAAAAACGTGAGAAGAAAAAATCAGGGCAAGAACAATAAAAGGCCTTCCTTTATGGAATGCCTTTTTACATTTGTAGTATCATTTTATTTATTCTTCTTCACCCTAAAAAAAACTATATTTTCTTCCAAGGTTCTCTACATCTTTTTTGATTTGTAATATGATCCTTATCTAAAACATGAGAAAAAGTATTTGTACTTGTTACTCGCTTTTAATTTTTATTAAACACTTCAAATGTGTACATCTTTATCCATCACTAACAATTCGTTATTTAGTTAACTTTATAATATAAGTTTTGTATATAATTTCATTCAAAAACACAATATATATAAGTGGTCATTTTATAATTACATTGCTTTTTATCGAATTCCAAAAAGGAGCTGTATACTATGGATAAAGAAAACCTATTAAGCCAGCAGGTTAATAGCATCCCCTCAGATGCTCTGAATACCCCTAGTAAGGAACAAGAACAACTGTTAGAAACATCATCTCAAAACGTACAAAATTCCAACAACAACGCTAACAAAAAAGATGTTACTCAAGGTCTATCTGGAAAAGATTCCCCTATTTCAATGAAGAATACAAATTTATAGTTATTTACTATCATACGCAGCAAATGCTCTTGCTGAACTAATTCTTCTACAGAAACTAATACGCATTCCAGATAATTTTTTACCAGTTGTAACATCGAAAAAGAGATTTAGATATAAAAACAGGCTCTAAAAAAACTTTCTCCACAACAAAAAAAGGATGGCATTAGCCATCCTTTTTTCCATCATCAACTATAAAATTATAGTTTGATTACGTTTTTAGCTTGAGGTCCACGGTTACCGTCTTCGATTTCGAAGCTAACTTTTTGACCTTCTTCTAAAGATTTGAAACCGTCAGTTTCGATTGCTGAGAAGTGTACGAATACGTCGTTTTCGCCTGGAACTTCGATGAAACCGAAACCTTTTTCGTTGTTAAACCATTTTACTTGTCCTGTTACTGCCATAATTATTTCCTCCTAAGAAAATACAAATTTTAAATTTTTTAGTCTTCCTGTCTAAAAAAAGAATCCACACATTATCAAATACGAAACATAAACTAGTTCTCACATACTTTTTCTCGTTTGTTTCCAGCACTTGATAACATATGGATTGCTTAATTTAACTATTCAACTGACATCATCATAGCATACTTAAAATGAAATGTACAATCTTTTTTGAAAATGGAATTTCTAATTTTTAGTATTTCTTATAAAATATAATTATCTCTATTCTAAATAAGGAGGAATTTATGACCAATAAAATTCCTAGAAAAACATTAAAAAGAATTGAAGAGGATATTGAAAATAATAATCTTGGAAAAGCAAGAGACAGATTGCACGGCCTCATCTTTACATACCCAAATGAATTACATCTTCGAAAACAACTCGGAGATATTTATTATAAATTACAATATCCAGAAATGGCTGGACGTTACTGGTATCTAGAGGAGCATAAAACAGATATTATGCATGAATCATGTTTATTATTTGAAAAATCAAGGGGAAATAGTCCTCATCATATTGCACGTGCTTTAAAGTTTAAAGGCGATTCTAACCATATAAAAGGTTTGCATAAAGATCAACCTTTATCTTCAGTACAGAAGAAAGTAGCAGAGGAGTTAATTTATGAGTATAAAGAAACATGGCAAGATAAGCTAGTTCCTTTTGGCTGCCTAGCGTTGCTTGCTTCCCTTCTCTTTTCTGCTATTGTTGGTCTATTCACTATTTGGAATTGGATTTTTTAATTATAGGGGGAATTTTCACATGTCAAACTACAATAACGAAGAAAAGCTAACAGGCGGAAACGTTTCGAACGTATATCGTTCTAAAAATACTGTTCGTCGAGAGTTAAAGCCAGATAGTGCAAAGATCCATAAGCTATTACAACACTTAGAAAACAAAGGGTTTCATCCTGCTCCAAAGTTTTTAGGTGTAGATGAAAAAGATAGAGAGATTTTATCCTTTATTGAAGGAGAAGCTGGCAATTATCCCTTAAAAGAATATATGCGATCTAATGATGTATTAAAAGAAATCGCAAAGATGCTTCGCCTTTACCATGATGCTGTAAGTGATTTTCCGTTATTAAATGATTGGAAACCGATGAATCACACTCCAAATAACATTGAGGTTTTATGTCACAATGATTTTGCCATATATAACATTATTTTTAATAATGAGAAGCCAGTAGGGATTATTGATTTCGATGTTGCTGCTCCTGGTCCAAGACTATGGGATATCGCTTATACACTCTATACTTGTGTGCCTTTAAGTAGAGTGTATTATACAGAATCCGGTGAAGCCGTTCATTATGACTCATCGCAACATGCAGATCGCATTAAAGAGAGAATGAATTTGTTCGTTCAGTCCTATGATAAAAATATGGATGAAGATTACTTAGGAATGGTGTTGCTTCGATTAGAAGGATTATGTACATATATGAAACGAAAAGCGCAAGAAGGCGACTTGAATTTCCAAAGAATGATTGATGAAGGACATCTAGAGCATTATGAGAAAGATATGAAGTTTATTCGTGATCATAGGGCTGAGTGGAGTTGATTTAGTAATAAAGAAAAGGAAGTATCGTTTTTTTCCGACAACTCAATCTCTCTTTTCGAATCGTTTAGAAAATAACAAGGGGCACCCTTCAAAAAGGTGCCCCTTCCTTTTATTTCGTAAACTGTGCTTCTTCCGTAGATCCTTTTAACGCTGTCGTTGATGAAGTTCCGCCTGTAATCACTTGTGCAACTTCATCAAAGTAACCTGTTCCTACTTCGCGTTGATGACGTGTTGCAGAGTAGCCATGTTTTTCAGCTGCGAATTCTGCTTGTTGTAGTTCAGAGTATGCTGCCATGCCGCGCTCTTTATAGCCACGTGCTAGTTCAAACATACCGTAATTTAATGAATGGAATCCAGCAAGTGTTACGAATTGGAACTTATAACCGTAAGACGCGATTTCCTTTTGGAAGCTTGCAATTGTTTTTTCATCTAGTTTTTGTTTCCAGTTGAATGAAGGTGAACAGTTATATGCAAGTAGCTTTCCTGGATGCTCCTTATGAATTGCGTCCGCAAATCGTTTTGCATCTTCTAAATCTGGTTCCGACGTTTCACACCAAACGAGGTCTGCATACGGTGCATACGCTAAACCGCGCGCAATTGCCTGATCAAGACCTGCATTTGTACGGTAAAATCCTTCTGGTGTTCTTTCTCCTGTAATAAATGCTTTATCAACAGGATCGATATCGCTCGTAATTAAATCAGCTGCATCCGCATCTGTTCTTGCAACGATAATTGTCGGCACTCCCATTACATCTGCTGCAAGGCGTGCAGAAATTAAATTGCGTACTGCTGTTTGCGTTGGTAGTAGTACTTTTCCGCCTAAATGGCCACATTTTTTCTCTGAAGATAATTGATCTTCAAAATGCACACCTGATGCACCTGCTTCAATCATACCTTTCATCAGTTCGAATACATTTAATTGCCCACCAAATCCAGCTTCTGCATCTGCTACAATCGGTACGAAATAGTCTGTATCATCGCTTCCTTCCATATGCTGAATTTGATCCGCACGTTGAAGCGTTTGATTAATTCGTTTTACTACAGCAGGTACGCTGTTCGCTGGATATAAACTTTGGTCTGGATACATATGTCCAGAAAGGTTTGCATCAGCTGCTACTTGCCAACCACTTAAGTAAATCGCTTTTAACCCAGCTTTTACTTGTTGCATCGCTTGGTTTCCTGTTAATGCGCCAAGTGCGTTAATATAGTCTTCTGTATGAAGCGATGTCCAAAGCTTCTCCGCACCGCGGCGCGCTAACGTATGTTCAATATCAATTGACCCGCGCAGGCGAATTACATCTTCTGCGGAATATGGACGTGTGATCCCTTTCCAACGCTCATCTAATTCCCAGCTTTCTTGTAACTTCTCGATTCTTTCGTTTTTCATTTGTTCCATCCCCTTTTCATTTTTTATAAAATTTCATAACCCGGTAATGTTAAAAATGGTACGAATTCATCATTTCGAACGAGATTTGTAAACAACGTTGTCGCCTCTTGGAATCTCCCTTTCTTAAAGGCTTCCTTACCAATCTCTCTTTCTATTTTTGCTAATTCTTCTTCTTTTAGCTCTTCCATTAATTCAAGCGTAATATTACGACCATCATTTAGTTTTCCACCTTCATGACGAATCCATTGCCATACTTGTGCTCTTGAAATTTCAGCAGTTGCCGCATCTTCCATTAAGTTATAAATGGGTGCTGCTCCCCGTCCGCTTAACCAAGATGCAATATATTGAATACCTACACTAATATTCATGCGAAGGCCCTCTTCTGTAATCGTTCCCACCGGTACCTCTAGTAAATCGTTTTCTGTTACACATATTTCTTCACGTTTTCTAAAAATTTGATTCGGTGTTTTCATAATGTGATTAAATACTTCCATTGCAACCGGTACAAGTCCAGGGTGGGCAACCCAAGTCCCGTCATGACCGTCTAAAGCTTCGCGCTCCTTATCAGCACGCACTTTTTCAAAAGCTGCTTCATTTGCTTCTGGATTATTTTTAATCGGAATTTGTGCCGCCATTCCTCCAATTGCTGGTGCATTACGGCGGTGACATGTTTGAATTACTTTCAAAGAATAGGAACGCATAAATGGTGCCGTCATCGTGACTTGTGCTCTATCTGGTAGTAAGAATTTATTATGATTACGGAAACTCTTTAAAAAGCTAAAAATATAATCCCATCTTCCGCAGTTTAAGCCAGCAGAATGATCTTTTAGCTCATACAAAATTTCATCCATTTCAAACGAAGCGTGAATCGTTTCCAGTAACACAGTTGCTTTAATCGTTCCATTTGGAATGCCGATATATTTTTGAGCAAATACGAATACATCATTCCATAATCTCGCTTCTAAATAACTTTCCATTTTCGGTAAGTAAAAGTATGGGCCGCTCCCTTTTGCTAAAAGAGCTTTCGCATTATGGAAAAAGTACAAGCCGAAGTCTACTAAGCTACCCGACATATTTTTCCCATCAACTTGCATATGCTTTTCCTCTAAATGCCATCCTCTTGGACGTACAATGAGTACAGCTGTTTTCTCATTTAATCTATATTCTTTCCCTTTATCATTTTCATGTGAAATCGTTCCCTTTACTGCATCTCGTAAATTGATTTGGCCTTCCACTGCATTTTCCCAAGTTGGTGAATTCGAATCTTCAAAATCCGCCATAAAAAGATGCGCTCCTGAATTTAAAGCGTTAATGACCATCTTTCTATCTACCGGTCCAGTAATCTCTACACGGCGATCCTCTAAGTCTTTTGGCAGCTTGGCAATTGTCCAATCCGCTTCACGTATGTGTTTTGTTTCTTCTAGAAACTTCGGAAACTCCCCTGCATCAATTCTCTTTTGTTTTTCTACACGTTTTTGTAAAAGTTCTATGCGGCGCTCATTAAAATTCTCATGTAGTTCCTTCAAAAAACTAAGCACCTCAGGTGTCAATATTTCGTTGTACGCTGGTAACATTTCTCCAACGAGTGTAACCCGTGAAGTTTGCGTCGACATATTAGCATCCCCTTCTTAAACTGTTTTATAACAGATTTGATTTTATGTTTTATATTATATAACAAATCTTCAGAAAAGGAAGTTTTTTTTGAAAATTCACTTCATTTTTTTTCAAAACGCCATTCTTTCGCGCTTTATTTCATACAAAAAAAGGCCGCTGTTATACAACAACGACCTTTTTGTATTATTTTTAAATTTCACTTTGACTAGTTAAACTTTATTACTGCCCTTGTTCCATATCATGCAATATTGCTCTATGTAAAAACTGTGCGTATTGTTCTCTCGTTACCTTCATAGACGGACCGAATTTACCTTCTCCGATTCCCATTGTAATACCATTTGTTTGTATTGCACTAATTGCATTGGTTGCCCATGAATTTGCTGAAACATCATTAAAGTTATGAGATCCCTTCGCCTGTAAGTCAAAAGCATTCGTAAGAACTTGTGCCATTTCCGCACGCGTTAACGTCGCCTTCGGTCTAAAGTTTCCATTCTCGTCTCCCTGGAAAATTCCGATTTCCGTTAAAGCCAATATCTCCTCGATAAAGCTTGTTGAATTTTCATCGATATCTCCATATGGGTTTTCATATTCATCTTGTTCTTCCATATCAAACACACGGTAAATTAAAGCTGCAACTTGCTCACGTGTTACATTATCCCCAAAACCAAATATTCCATCGCCATATCCCAAAATAATTTCTTGTTCCGCTAATTCATGAATTGCCTCATATGCCCAATGTCCTTTTGGTACATCTTTAAATACAATTGTATTTGTTTTTTGCAACGGTGCACTTTCCGCTTTTACACTGTTACTCTCTGCTGAGAATAACACCCCACCCATAATTGTTAATGCTGTAGCTGTTTTTAATAATTTTTTGCTCATCAAATTATCTCCCCAATATGTATATGTTTTTTTAAAAATATACAGAATAAATGGTATAGTGACAATATATTTTCCGACACATTTCGTGACGGTTTTGTGAATCATATTACACATCATGTCTTTTTCATCGGATTGATTATAAAGCTTGTGTATAACCATAAAAATACATAAATACGAATAATAATTCTTTTTTAAACAAACAAAAAAGCACAAATATTTCTATTTGTGCTTTCATATTTCACTCTACTTCCAATCCTCTTTCAAATGATAATTAATAATCGCATTATTAATAAACTGAGCATATTGTTCTCTAGGTACAGGGCGATTTAATTCATACATGCCATTCCCAGTTCCTCTCACAACATTATTAGATTGTAACGCACTAATTGCATCTTCTGCCCAGTGGCCTTTTGGAATATCTTTAAATGTATGTTTTTGTTTCGTTTCAAAATTAAATGCTCGTTTTAAAATGACAGCCATTTCCGCTCTAGAGATTGGTGCTTTCGGCCTAAAATCCCCTTGGCCATCCCCTGTAAAAACACCACGTTTTGTTAACGCCAAAATTTCCTTTTTAAAAGTTGTTGTACTATCAGAAACATCTTTATATGGATTCGCTACTGGCCCTTCTTCTTTTATCTCAAGTGTTCTGTAAATAGTCCCAGCTACTTGTTCACGTGTTATAAGATCGCCAACACCATACTTCCCGTTTCCATACCCTAATATAATTTTATGATACGCTAAATCCATAATAGCATCATATGCCCAAAATCCGTACGGAACATCTTCAAACACAATCATTTGTGGATACTCTTCCGCTTTTACAGGCGTCACATTCGTCCCTGCAAATATACCTCCTGCCATTGTCGCAATCATCATTACACCCAATATTTTTTTCTTCATTGTCCTCTCTCCCTATTTCATTCAAATAAAATGAATTTCATTGTTTCAGGAGTACTCTTTTTTGGTGAATGTAAGATAAAATGCAAATCTTCTAGAAGAAATATTTCCACTACCTTTCTGCTTTATGCCTCCTTCTTTCTTTTTCAAAAAGGAAGTTGTCACATCTAAGGTGTTATATACTAAAACATTCTACAATTTCTTTATAAACTCCTTTTCACTTTACAACTTCCCTTTATTGGCGCGTAAAGGAGATACCTAATGACGGTTACTATATTCATGATTTATATTTCAGAGGTAGCATTCCCCTTCACTGATAACTCGCCTTCTCTTCCCTTGCGAAAAGTTAGTGCCATCCCTACAAATATAAGGGTAATCCCTATTACTTGCATCTAAATCCGGTCTAATAGTTTGGCAACAGCAGGATCTAAAAACACTAATACAGAAATAATTCTCGTCGATAAATCTCTTAAACTGTCAAAAAATAAGTAATATACAAATCTAGTATGTATAAGTCCTGCAGCTGTAATCATCGCCTTGAAAATGCCGGAAATCTACGAATAGTAGTAATAAAAAAAGCATCCTTTTTTATTAAAAGAGGATGCTTTTTTTATATTTATTAACACTCAAATATGCTACTACTTTTGAAGAGTAAATTGGGCAACTATTTGTTTTAATTTTCCTGCTGCGTTATGCATATGTTCAATTGAAACTGAAATCTCTTGAACAGATTTTTCTTGCTGTTGAATAGACTCTTTTACCCTATCAGTTCGGTCAGATGATCTTTGGGAAATTTGAGCCATGTCTTCTGCAGAAGCCGAGATTTCCTCACTACTCGCTGCAATTTCATCTGTTGACATAGATACCGTTTGAATTTGCTCAGATACTTGCTGTACTTTTTCTGTAATTGTTCCAAATACTTTTTCTGTGTGTATTACTACTTGTGTACCTGCCTGTACCTCATTATCTACTTTCCCCATCATATGTACCGTATGGTTCGTTGTTCCCATAACTTGAGTAATAAGATTCTCAATTTGTTTTGCAGAATCACTAGATTGTTCTGCTAATTTCCGCACTTCATCTGCCACAATTGCAAATCCTCTACCACTTTCTCCAGCACGTGCAGCCTCAATTGCGGCGTTTAATGCTAATAAGTTAATCTGAGAGGTAATACCTTGCATAACATCTATGATTTTAACAATTTCTTCTGATTGTTCTTTCATAGTCTCAACTTGTTTAACACCACTATGTACCGAATTTTGGATTGTATCCATCTGTTGAATCATTTGTTTCATTAATTTGTTACCACTCTCTGCATCTAACGCTGATTGAGCAGACAATTTATTTACTGAGGATGATGTATCGACTATACTCTGCATTCCTTGTGTCAACTCTTCCATTGCACCCGCAGTTTGTTCCATTGCTTGCATTTGACTCTCTGCACCATTTGCAACTTCTTCAATATCCATAGTGATTTTCTTCGCTGCACTACTAGATACTTCTGATGCAGATGCTACTCCGTCTGCATGTTGGAATAAAAGCTGAATATTATTCTCTACTTCTTGCATATTTGTTCTTAGCCCTGCAATCATCTCGTTAAAATTACTTACTAATACACCTAATTCATCCTTAGCAGTATAATCACCATGTACAGTTAAATCTCCTTCTTTCGCTCTTTCCATCATACGACTAACCGTTTGTAAAGGTGCAACTATAAGCTTACTAATAATATAACTTACTATACATATAACGATTGTAGTAACTACTACAAGAATGATAAAGGTAATAACGGATCGATCAATCATTTTTTGAGAATCTTTAAACACTTGATCAGCTAAGTTTGAAACATACGATTCTAGATCCACTGCATAACCAGCCAACTCTATTCCCTTCGGTTTTAATTCCTTCTGAAATTCATTTACCATTTGTGGCTCGTTTGTTGCCTTCGCCTTTTCAAACAATTTTTTATATGTATCTTTATAACTTGGCAAAGATTTCTTCATCTTCTGAAACAGTTCATCCTCTTGCTTACTTAAATTAAAACCATCATCATATTCTTTTAATAAAGAATCATATTTTTTAAGATCTTTTTCAATATTATCAATTATTCCCTCTTTATTTGCCACTTCATTTTGTGATGCCGTAATTAATTCTAATAAATTATATTCTAATGAATTTTGTGTGCGAAGCATTCCTTCTAATAAAATTGCTGAATATTGATAATCATCTACTACAACCTCTGTATCGTGCTTAATCTTGTTAATAGAATTAATTGCCACACTGCTCATGATTATCATACCTAAAACTGCTAATGAAATAAGCGCTAATAATTTATATTTCACTTTTAAATTTTGTAAAAAATACATTTTTTCACCTTTATTCCTTTATATATAGATTTTTAGAATTTTATAGCTTATTATTTACAAAATCGCAATAAAAAGCAATGATAAATATTCCCAATATGAAACTTATATCTCTATAAAAAAAAGTAGCATAATAGCTACTCCTTTTTTCTTTGTTTCTCATATTGTTCAAACGCATGAATTCTTTCAAAAATTGGTGGGTGCGTGTATAAGAAAAATTTCACTAACGCAGGCGGATTTACTTGGCTTAAACTTGTTTTTGATAAATATTGAAAAGTTTTCACACCAGATTTCCCATCTTTCGTCATATTTAAAGCATATTGATCTGCCGCTCTTTCTTCTATACGTGAAACATAGTTTGTTGCTGGTTGTGCTGCAAAAGAGAGTACAGAAGAAATTAAGAAAAATAAAGGTAAAATGGAGAAACACGCTACTTTTGAAATTTGCAATGTATCTCCCCATTTGCGAATACACATATTTATAATACGACTAATTAAAAACATACCTATAAACGATAGCAATACATAACTTGCAACGCCAAAATATATATGCTTCATAACATAATGCCCCATTTCATGGGCCATGATAAATAAAATCTCTTTATCTTTTAACTGCTTAAGCGTTGTATCCCACATTACAATACGGGCGTTAGGGCCAATTCCTGTTACGTAAGCATTTAATGCATTCGTTTTTTCTGACATATTTACTTCATATACGTGCTTAGCAGGAATGTCCGCTTTGTCTGCTATCGCTAAAATTTTCGTTTCTAATTCTTTATTTTTCAGCGTCGAAAAGTCGTTATACAGTGGGTCAATAACGACAGGCTGTATGAATGTTAAAAAGATTGTAAATGGAACAGAGAGCGCCCACCCTGCTAGCCACCATCTCTTCGGAAATTTACGGATAAGCCATAATAGAACGGTCACTACAATTAACATAGTCGCATAACTTTCCCAAAAACCGATAACATGATCTTTTATCCAGCTTTGTGTACTTTGCGTTGAAATGCCGTAATCAACGGACACTTTGCGGCCAATCCATTGCATCGGTAAGGCCAGCACTGTTGTCAGTAATGATAAATAAAAGAAATAAATCGCAACTTGCAAAACACTTATTTTAGTCGTTTCCTTCGACCATTTCTCAAACTTTCTTGAAATACCTAGCACAAGTACAAACAATAAAATAATCCACTCAAGAGGCGTCGCTAAAAAGTATAGTAAATTTTTCACGCGCGAATAATCTTGGCTTAGCGTAAGCTCTCTCGCACTCATAAACGTTTCTGGATCTGCACTTGTTCCTTTATACATGTCCGGAATAAGTTCATGATTCCATCCAAATAAATACCAATATATAAGTAACGCAAATCCAACGTACAAAAAAAGCGACCAACCAATAACCTTCCTCACGCTATTCCCTCCTCTATGCTGCCTGTCTATTATTATTGTAAGTTCGTACACGCTAAATTAGAACAAGCTTATTATGTGAATTGCTCTGGATCTTTTTATTTACATAAAAAAACTCTTCTACATAAGAAGAGTTTTCCCTATCTTTAAACACTTTCTTCGTTTCATAATCTGGAATAAAGCTCGCACTTACAAACCGACACGTACCCTACTTGCTTTTTAGATAACATAAAAAGCCTCTTTAAGGAAGTACATCTATTAATAAATTAAAATCTTGTAAAGAGAAAGAACTATATTTCATAATACCTTGTACAGCTAAAAGTAAAACAAGACCGATCACACACATATAATTAACGCTTTCTTCATTCTTTTTTTCAGTAACCACTCCACCACTTATACATAAAATCCCTAGCAAATGAAGCGCTAAATACATGAAAAAGTAAGCTTCCTCCCAGCGCAAAATAACATTCACTGTCGTTATTAACACTAGACTAAGTAAAATCAAATAAAAAAACTTATTTGATGATATCGTTTCATTCATATATTTTTATACATCCCTTTCAAATTTTGAATTAATGATGTTTCAAAGCTATAAAGTAAATGATTGTTTTCATACCATAAAACAAAAGGAAAGCCACCATTACTTTCTCGAATACTTTATGAATCCACATATACTTCTCTTCATTCTTTTTGAAGATGCGCTTCATCATTTCTTCTACAATTAGACCAAATATTAGTAAAACCCCGAACACAATAAGAAGAGAAATAATATTTTCTTTTAAATGAGTACTAGAAAATAAGTAATACTCTGGAAACACAATCGTATCTACTACAGGTTGAAGCCAATGACAAACGCTTTTATCACACATATCTGTAATAGACGTAGAATCTATAATGTCTTTTAATATTTTTTCAACCGTCTTCTTCATCTTATTTACTCCCGACTACATCTGAAAAGCTCTTTTCCTGCTCTGCATATATAACTGGCACTTCTTTACTCCAATATTTGCGATTAACAAATAAAAAGATAAGTACTAAGTTTAATCCTGTTATAAAAATAATAAGTCCAGGAAAGAATGTCGTATAACTTGAGAAATCGGCAAAACTAATAATTTTTTCTCTACTTATTAGAAAAGACGCACCTATTACAAATGCATTGTTTAACATATGTATTGCAATTGGCATGAGTAAACTTTTCGTACGAATATATACGATTGACAATACGATGCTGAATATGGCTGCACCGAGGAAATCAACATGTAACAACGCAAACAATATTGCTACAACGATGGTCGCTATGCTCGTTCCCCATTTTGTTGCAAAACGTTGAAGTAAAAATCCGCGAAAAACAAATTCCCCGATAATTGGTGCGATGAATACGACCCTAATGACTTGAGATACATATCCCCCAGTACTATCTACAATTGGTTCATGCAGGGCGTTCATAATAAAGTCCGGTGTAATCCATGCAAAACTATACATATACAAAATAAGATACCCGTAACTAAACATGCATAACATAACCGTAATGTATAAAACTTGTACCAAGTTAAATGTTTCATTTTTATTAACAAATAATGAAAATGAAATGTGGTGCTTTCTATACTCATAAGAAATCCATACGATCGGAAGGATATAGAATATAAGGATATTTATAAAAGAAGAATTTTGTATATGAAATATACTTGTTAGCAAATCGCTACTACTTCTCGCTATTAAAATTAATAGTGCAAATACAATTAAAAAATATCTAGCTCGCATCACTTGAAACGGATTCACACTCATCTCCTCCCCTATGTTACTTTTATCATATCATTTGATTCTTAATTTTTTGCGAAAGAAAACCTTAAAATTTCCTTAAAAATTCCATAAGTTACAAAATGATGATATGATATTCGAGAAAATTAGGAGGGATTTTTATGTACCAAGCAAATATTTTACTTGTTGATGATGAAACAGCAATTTTACAATTACTAACTACCATTCTTGAAAAAGAAGGTTTTTCTCATATTACAACTGCAACATCAGCTGAAATAGCTTTATCTCTAACTAAGCAAAACAATTACGATTTAATTATTTTAGATGTAATGCTTCCTGGACAATCCGGTTTTGATATTTGTCCAATCATTCGCCAACAAACAGATTGTCCAATTTTCTTCCTATCAGCAAAAGCATCTGATTTAGATAAAATATCCGGATTTTCATACGGTGCGGATGATTATATTACGAAGCCCTTTAATCCATTAGAAGTAGTAGCACGTATGAAAGCACAGCTTCGGAGACATATGAAACAAACCGTACCACACGAACAAAAATCACACTCGATTTCATTTGGCAGATTTGAAATTGATCAGCACTCTGCAGAACTAACAGTAGATGGGCACATTGTCGAATGTTCCGCTCAACTCTTTCAACTACTACTCTTCTTTTGCGAGAATCCAAACTACGTATTTTCGAAAGAGGAAATATACGAAAAAGTTTGGGGAGCACCTGCCTATAATGGCGATGACAACACTGTTATGGTCCACATTCGAAAACTACGTGAAAAAATTGAACACGATCCAAGTAAACCAGAATATATAAAAACCGTTCGCGGGCTTGGTTATAAGTTCGTTACAAAGTAGGGTGACGATATGAATTTTAATAAACGACTTATTATTCAATTTATCATGCAACACGTTTTTGTTTTAGTTACATTACTTATCGCTGTAGTTGCTGCTTTTACTTATTTAATTTTTCTTCTTACTAGTACTTTATACGAACCTAATATTCCAGATTCTGATAGTTTTACAATTTCAAGATACATCTCTTCAGAAGATGGGCATATTTCGTTACAATCTGAAGTGCAAGATTTAATAAAGGAGAAAAATGATTGGCTCCAAGTTGTAGATGAAAACGGAAAAATCCTCTACCACTTTAATACACCAAATGATGTTCCGAATGCTTATACGAAGACATCTTTAGTCGCATACATACAACATCATATCGAAAGTAATTATAAATTTACATATTGGGAAATTGAATTAGAAGAAAAGAAAGTACTTGTTATTTATGGTGGTATGTTAAAAAGCAATGCGTTACTGACAGCAATTCAAAAGGATCACTCCTCTTTAACGATGGATTCGTTTACATTAACAGATCAAGAAAAACAGTTACTGTCTAAAGAAAAAGCAGCACTTCAAATATTTAATCAAAATGGCGAAGAGGTTTTTGCCTATCCAGCTGGAAAGAAAAAAACATTTTCAGCAATACAAATCGCCCTTAATGAAAAAGAACCGTGGAATCATAAAGAAAACACGTCTAGCTTTTACGATGCAAATAGTGGCAACCTTCTCGTTGTGATTGCGAAAAATGATCACTACTATCCAGATGACGAAATTGAAGATGTATTTACTAAGAAGTTTCTCATCGGATGCGGATTAATCCTTCTTATCGTATTTGTTTATTTAGTCATTCTTTCTATTTGGTACGGTAATAAATTCGGGAAACCGTTATTACATGCGATGCGCTGGCTTAAAAATATCGCTGGCGGAAAGTATGAAGAACCTATTAGTAAAAAAGGAAAACCTGTCAGGTTCCGGAGATCTGGTAAAGAAAAATGGTCATTCCGTTTGTTTAGAGATGTAACAAGTTCACTAGAACACCTTTCTATTACACTCAAAAAAAATGATGCGATGAGGCAAGTACTTCAGCAAACACGAGAAGAATGGATTACCGGTCTAACACACGACTTAAAAACACCACTTAGCTCTATATATGGCTACGCATTATTACTCGAATCGAATCAATATAACTGGACTGATCGTGATATTCAGCAATTTGGTAGTGTTATGAAAGAGAAATCTCAATATATGACGACATTAATTGATGATTTAAGCTTAACGTATCAATTAAAAAATAACAGCCTTCCTGCCCAACACGTAAACGTTGAAATCAATCAGTTCGTTCAAAAAGTGTTATTGCAATTTATTAATAATCCAACACTTCAAAATCAAAATATTGAATTCGTACCGAGCTCAAATAAAATTCAATATTTCATTGAAGAAAAATGGTTCCAGCGTATTATCGAAAACTTACTAGTAAATGCTGTAAAACATAATAACGAAACAACTACTGTCATCGTAAAATTATCACAAAACGCTAATTCCTTTACACTCTCCATTTCAGATGACGGAAAAGGAATGGATGAAAAAACGAAAGAACTTCTATTTGAACGATATTACCGCGGAACAAACACAGAAGAAAGCAACATCGGAACTGGACTTGGCCTAGCCATTACAAAACAGCTCGTTCATGCTCATAACGGGACAATTTCCGTTGATAGTGCACTCGGAAAAGGAACGACGATTATTCTTGTGTTTCCGTTTCGTTCGTAGGAAAGACGCTATGTGGCGTCTTTTTTTTCTTTTCTGGGAGAATTTTGCGGTATATGAAATTATGTGAATCATTTTTTTGAGGTGTTTTAGCGGTATATGAAATTATATCGGCGATTTTTTGAATATATCGGCGCAACTCAAATTATATCAGCGATTTTCTAGATATATCGATTTACCGACAAAAACCGACCATACTAACCTACTTCCTCTACTACTATACAAATTAAAAATAACCCTTCATAACTCACTATGAAAGGTCACTCCATATTTCAGCTATTTCCCTACTAACACAAACACATTCTCATCAGGTGCTTCCATTACTGCAACATGTCCTGATTCTGTTGGAAATGGTTCGCGAATCCATTTTACATCTTTATTATCTTTTAAACTTTCATACGTTTGTTGTACATCTTCTACTAATACTTCGACTTCCGTAAAATTAATATCCGGATGATTGCTTATTACTAACTCCGAACTTTTCTCATCTGGAAACTTCAATCCTATTAACGTCCAAATAACCCCTTCTTCTAATTCTCTTTCTATCATCCAGTTTTGCTTCATTCCCATTTCTTTATAGAAAGAAACTGATCTTTCTATATCTTTCGTATGTATAGATACACATTCTAGTTTTTTGAACATTTTCCCATTTCCCCTTTTATGAAAAAGCGAACCATCTCCCAATGATTCGCTCTTACCCTATTATTTTTTCTTCACCGGTATCCAAAGCTCTACTTGTGCAAACTCACTCTTATCTTCGTGGCAACGCTCATCGTACAGTTCAAACTCCGTAACGCCGCAATGTTCATATCCTGAATGCGGGAACCATTCTGAGAATACTGCATTCCAAGTTTGGTGAATAGACGATACCATTTCTTCATGAGGAACTTTCGGCGTTGTAAATACTGCATATGTTGCTGCCGGGAAAGTACGCTTTGCAATTTCATTTGGTACATTTTCAAAGTCTGTAACTTCCATTCCGATAATATAAGTGAAGTCCCCTGTTTCTAAATTAAAATCAGTACATAATCCAAGCTCTACCCATTGGCTCGTATCTTTACGATTCGGAATTGTTGTCCCAAGATCTTTTTGTAAATATTCTTGCCAAAATACTGGAATGTCTTGATGGTTTTTCCCTTCTTTACTTGTCGTCTTCAATTCATAACCCGCCACTAAAAATTCTGGTTTATTTACAATACGATATTCCATTTGTATGCCCCCTAAATACGGATTTAATTTTCTTTGCTTTACATTCACTCTGTAATACATCGGTGTTTCGATTTCTTGTTTTCGATATTCACTCGGTGTCATTTGAAATAATTTTTTAAAGGCTCTCGTGAACGTTTCGTGAGATTGAAAGCCATGCTCAAATGCGATATCAATAACTTTTTCATCCGTATGAGAAAGTTGATAAGCTGCCCGGGCTAACCTCCTCTTTCGAACATACTCCATTACTGTATCACCTACTAATGCCTGAAATACACGATGAAAATGCGACTCAGAAAAACCCGCAATGCGAGCTAAATTACGCAGCGTTTGTTTTTCCATTACATCTTCCTCAATATAATCAATTGACCTTTGAATTTGTGTTTCATAGCTTTCCATCTCTGTTCACCCGCCTTATATGTATTATGATAAAAGAGAACGCAATCCAATTCTTGACGTTTTTTACTATAATTCCATAAAAAATTGTAACTTTTTTATATGTATTTCGTCGTTATGTATGAAGGGAGGGAAATTAGTGAAACGCAAACAATCATTAGAAGACATTTATTCAGATCATATGCATGATTTATTTCGCTATCTTCTCTCCCTAACCGGAGATTCTCATTTTGCTGAAGATCTCATGCAGGAAACCTTTTACCGCATGCTCGTCCATATTGATTATTATAAAGGCGAAGAAATTAGGCCGTGGTTATTTACAATAGCCTACAACACCTTTATCGATTGGTATCGAAAAGAAAAAAAATATAACACAACTACAGTGGAAGAATTCCATTTACCAAACGTGCCAAGTACAGAACATGAATATTTCGTAAAATTTGAGATCGCTAGTTGGTTAGAAAGTTTATCTTCTCTTCCGCTCGAAAGACGAAATGTCCTACTACTACGAGATTACTACGGATTCTCGTATAAAGAAATAGCAGAAATGACCGGTCTCTCATTAGCGAAAGTGAAAATTGAATTACACCGCGGACGGAAAGAAGCGAGAAACATAGAGGAGTGATACAGATGGGTTGTGCAGCATTTAATAAACTATGGGAGAAGTACGAAAAAGGAACACTCACACGTGATGAACAAGAAGAATTAGAAAATCATATAGAGACTTGTGAGGAATGTGAAGTGTATTTGGATGAATTGCTTACGAAGAGTGCACCGATCAAGAAAAGGCTACCACCACAAAATCTTAATGTCCCATTTTGGAAAATAAAATGGAAACAGCGTTGGCAAACTGTTAGTTTTGTTCTTGCTGTTTGTATAGCAATCTATTTTATCGGTCATTTTTCATCTTCTTTTTACTTCTATAATATGAAAAAGTTAGTCGAAGTAATTGAGATTCCATCACTTGCACTAGAAGCGACAATGCCAAATAGTCGTTCCGCTGGAGGCAGCACAAAGATTAAACCCTTTTTCCGTACAGAAAATGAAATGGATTTATTTAAAACGGTCGGCAAAAAAGAAATTCCAATCGGTACAGTAACAACGCGTAGTTTCTTGTCGTCTGTAACTGTCTCAAATCCATCTTGGGAAAATAAAACCTATTCAAAAAAACTTTCCTTTGTTCATCCGAAAATAAAGCAAGGAGACCATTTAAAGGAAGTATCAAAAAAGGTATGGGGTACTCTTGGGAAGGTAGACGATGGAACCGTTGCAGAAGTAGCGATATCTTTCGATAAATCTTACACTTTACAAGAATTAGAATCTCTTTTATATAGCGTATTTGAAGCGCAAGAAATGCCGCCAACTCCTGTATGGTACGCTTTAGACACAGGACAAGAAAGAATAAATGAAGAAGATTTTATCCTACATGGCGGAGAGGTTATCGGATTTCGAGAGCATATAAATTTCCCTGATAATGAAGCAAAACGACCAAAGACAAAAGAAGATGAAGTAATAGAAATGATGCGTATTCTTTCTGAACATAAAGAAACTGTAAGTAAAACTACTCGAACTCATGAAAAAGAGCTGAACTTAGATAATCGCTATCAGTATGTAAAAGATAACGGTGTAAAAGTATACGGAATTGTTATTACTGGCCCGTCGAAAGAGTTATTAAAATTACAAAACTCCCCGCACGTACGTTATGCGACTCTTGGAGATATTGAGATTTGGAATTGGTTTAATCAGTGATGTAAAAAAGTAGAGCATCTAGGGGTGATGCTCTACTTTTTTTATTCCCTCTCCACAAACTTCCAAACTAAAAATGCTGCACATAGATAGGAAAGCCCAATAGCTAAAAAACTATAGCTTGCCCCTCTGTACCAATTCGATGATTCATTTAAAATGATTCCCATAATCGCTATACCGACTAATGCACCAATTTGACGATTTACATTTAAAGTTGCTCCAGCCATATTGCCATTTTCACGACCGGCAGATTTCATTACAATTGTAGTCATGGCAGGTACTGCTATACCGATTCCAAGATTAACAACACTGTAAATGAGTGCAATTCCTATATAACTCACATTTTTCACTAGAAACATTAATAATACAGATCCTATACTAGCTATAAATAACGCTATGAATAATAGCAAGTTTGAGCCAAACTTAGTCACCATTTTTGCAAATAATAAATTTCCAATAACAAATACACTCATCATCGGCAATAGTTGTAATCCTGCTACAAATGGACTTGCTCCGTATGCTTTTTGTAAAAAGAGTCCAAACATAAATATTCCGCCAAATAAAGCAAAGTTTATTAGAAACCCAACTATATTCGCTGAGGTAAACGTCTCGTTTTGGAACAACACTCTTGGCACAACCGAGTTTTTTGACTTTCGTTCTGCATAAACAAAGAGAATAGCGGTTAATACCGTCCCTACTATTCCTCCTAAAATTTGAGACGAGGACCATCCATAACTTGGACCTTCAATTAGAGTAAACGCCAATAATGTTATTGCAATTATACCGATTAAATGATTCGCTACATTTATTTTCTCCTTTTCCGGTAAAACATTTGGAATAATTACAAAAGCCACTACAATACCAATCATCCCAATTGGAAGGTTTATAATAAAAATGCTTCGCCAACCAAATGTATTTACTAAAAGGCCACCAATAAAAGGACCCGTACCAGAAGCAATGGATACAATTGCCGACCATATACCAAACATTTTAGCTCTCTTCTTTTCATCCGGGAATGATACTACTAATAAACTAAGTGAACTTGGCATAAATAAAGCCGCTCCAACACCTTGAATTACCCGCCCCATAACAAGAATGTTCCCAGTTGTAGCAATCGCACATAAAAGAGATGCGAACACAAAAATAATTAAACCAATCATATATATTTTTTTTGCTCCAAATCGATTGGCTAATGACCCCCCAGCCAATAATAATGCCGCAAAAGATAAAATATATCCGTCGACAATCCATGTCGAACTATACAATGCCAGTCCTAATGTTTCTTGAATATTCACCACTGCAACATTTACTACTGTTACATCTAACGTTGCCATAATAAATCCTATTGCCAAAGCAATTAAAATGATAATACCCGATTTCTCTTTTGTTTGAACATCTGAATTTCTACTAGCCACCCCACCCACTTGCTAACTCCCCTTTCAAAAATTAGTAATTTACCTATATATTCCTTTAGAACTATAATAAAGAAAGTACTTTAATTATAAAAGTACTGATTTTTTATATAGTACCTATACTTTTATATAGTAAGGAGTGTTTATATGGAAAATAAAAACGATGAAATTTTATTGAAATGTCCCATTGAAAAAACAATGTCTGTAATAGGTGGAAAGTGGACTTTCTTAATTTTAAGAGATTTGTTCTATAGTCCTAAACGTTTTGCTGAGCTTGAAAGACGTCTAAGTGGCATTAGCCCACGCACACTCTCTCTTCGCTTAAAAGAACTTGAACAAGAAAATATTATAAAGAGAAAAATCTATTCAACTATGCCACCTCACGTGGAATATTCACTAACAAAAAAAGGCGAAACACTCCGTCCTATTTTTGACGCGATGAAGGACTGGGGAAATGGATGGGAAATATTGGATGAATAAAAAGAAGGTATCATCTTATGTGATGATACCTTCTTTTTGCTAATCCGCAATCACTTTCACATACATCCCTCTCACCGCTTTTTCATAAGCGACCCCACTCATCTTCCTTATGTTTTCTGACACAACAGACGATAGAACAACTTCACCTTCTCGAAGTAACGGCGGATCAATGAGACGAACTTTATTTTTCTTATGTAGATCATAATCGTTTCTATCTTCTTTTACTTTTACATTTGGATGAACTTTGCTTAATAAATCTTCTACTTCGGGGTCATTACATTGCTGCAATTTCGAAATAAGCTCATCATCTTCAAGGAGAAAATCATCTGCATGAATGACCTTTTTATGAAGAGCTAACTTTAACGTTTTCGCTAACATCTCATTTCCGTAAATATTAATTGGCTTCATAAAAAAATCGATTACATCTTTGTAATACGTTTTTGTAAACCACTCTGCCATTTCAATACTTTGAAGAACCATTTTCCCCTCTACTGCAATGACATCCTCTAAAAAACTGTGAACTTCTTCTAAAGAAATATACCCATATGTATACATATCTCGTAACGTATAATCCACTCGGTCTGCGCATAATTCTGGTGCTGACCTTTCTAGTAATGTCCACTTCGAATCATCTAATAAAATATCTTCATAGTTATAACCATTCTTCGCAAGGATCGCTGGAATTTCTGATTTTTTCACAACAGAACTAAATATCTCTTCATGGTAACTTTCATCTTCATTATCAAAAACGTAATCAATCACGTGGGAAAAAGCAGTATGCGATACGTCATGCAGTAAACCAGCAATCTGTTCTTCTACTGAACCACCTAGTTTTTTCACTAATAACATAACACCCACTGAATGCTCAAAACGAGTTACATTCCATTTCTCGTTCATTAAGTAACTTGCGCCTGCTTGATGAATTCCCTTTAGTCTTTGCATAGGCTTACTTAAAAATAATTCTTCTAGCACTGCATCCACTTCAAATTTTCCGTATAGTACATCTGATATGATCACTTACAATCCCCCTTTTCAAGCAAAGTCTTTTTATATTATCTCTTTTTTGAAGAAGCGTAAATATACTATTCTGTAATTTGAATATAAACGTTCTATTTTTATAAAAAACAGGTCCTCTTGTTCTTATCAAATTTAATCAAAAAAAGAAAATATTTCCACGACTCCTCTTTTTTTGTTTTAATAGATTTATAAATACATATTTACTAAAGAAAAAAGCAGCGAATGAAGTCAATTAGAAACTGACTTACAATTATAATATGAAAGGTCGGATAACTATGGACAGTTATTTTCCAAAAGCGGGGAAGTTAATTGGCGGTATCATTATGCTTATTATTTTGCTTTCATCTTTTTGGCTTATATGGATTGGAGAAACGAACATTCGTTACAGTGGAGATCATAAGGGCACGATGCCCTTTTGGTACAAGTGGCTCCCTGTTATTGTCGGTATACTCCTTGTCCGTTTCCTACCATTTCATCATAAAAACTATAATCCCCTTCAACAATTTGAACCAAGGCGCATCATAATTCAAACTGCTATCTTCTTCTTAAGTGGCTCCCTCTTCACGATTTGTCTTCTCACCACGAACTTTGAAGGAATGGCATTACAATTGTGGTTTATGATATTTAAAATTATTTTATTATTATTCACTCCATTAATGCTGCTTTTTTTTTATAAAAATAACCCCGAAAAAGAACGACCAAAGCAAGTAAAATCAACAGGGGATAATAGATGGTATCGGTTTACACCACTTATTGTCATTATAATCTGGGGTTACTTCAACTTCTTTTCTATATTCTCTACACCATTTGTTTCAATGAAAATGGAACCCACGATTTTAATCTCCATTTTACTTGTAGGGTTTCTTATAAATAGTGTACTTGAAGAGATTTTTTATAGAGTTTGGTTGCAAACACGTTTGGAATTATTACTAGGTACTTGGCCGGCTATTCTTCTTACATCATTGTTATGGGCAAGCTGGCATATCGCATTACATGGCTCTGGTCATTGGGATATTGATACAGCTACGGTCATTGTGAACCTTGGTATCGTAGGTCTATTCCTTGGATATTTGTGGGCGCGTTATCGTAAGGTATGGGTAATTATTATTGTTCATGGATTAATTAATGCACATCCACAACAACTAATTGAGATTATATTTAAGTAAAGAGCGCGATTGAGAAATAAAAAATAAAAGGGATTATACATGATTAATATGTATAATCCCTTTTATTTAACCTTATTCAAACGTAACTTCTACCTGCACAATCTCCGACCTACTACCAAGTCTAAGCGGTGGTCCCCAAAATCCAAATCCAGAAGAAACAATTGCGTGGAACGCGCCTTTTTGTGCGTATCCCCAGTCTAGCTCGTACATTCTTCTCGTTACAATATGATTGGGCGCCATTTGTCCGCGGTGCGTATGACCGGATAATAATAAGTCTACACCAGCATCCGCTGCCTGTTTCAACTCAAATGGCTGATGATCCATTGCGATAACTGGCATGGATTTATCCACTGTACTCATAAGTTTTTCAAAGCTTTGGCGATCTCGCTCTGTTTTATCTCTTCTTCCAACGAGATAAAAGTCATCTTCAATTGTAAGCACTTCATCTAAAAGAATACGAATATCAATCTTATCCATCTCTTGTAAAAACTCTGGAACCGCTCTGCCGTAGTATTCATGGTTTCCTAAAACACCATATACGCCTAATGGAGCTTTCATTTGTTTCATAATATGACCCATGTTTTTTTGAATGAATACTCCTGGATGATCATCGATAATATCACCTGGCAGTAAAATAATATCAGGTTCCATTTCATTTACATGACGAACAAGTCTTTTCAAATGCGAAACGCCAGACAGTTTACCGAAATGCATATCAGAAGCCATCGCAATACGTAAACTTTTACGCCCCTCTACCTTTTTCGGTATGTGCACTTCGTATTTTCTTACTACTGGACTATACGCATTAAATACTCCATACGCAAAGATAAAGATAAATGCAGCTATCACAGCCGTCCCTATCCAAATAATTGCCGCTTCTTTCTCTACTGAAAACTGTAAAAGAAAGACCATAATATCAGCTAATGGCAACAACATAAGCGCATATTGTATAACCGCAAACCAAATCGAACCTATCGTTCGCAGAAATGGCAGAGACTTAAACACTTGCACGAGAATGTACGCATATGAAATAAATGCGACTATGAAAGCATAATATCCCCAAGATTCCCAGCCAAATACCGCATGAAGCCAAACCCATCCGTTCCAGCCGATATAAAACATAAGTAGTGTGTATATAATTAATATGGTAAATATATTGAGATAACGAAGATTCTTCACAGCCAGCCTCCTTATTGATTTCTTTTATTATAACTTGTTATGCACTTATAACGTAAATATTAAGCGCTTCAATCTTCAGAATAAGAACATTGATAAACATATTGTCTTAAAATTTTTAAGAACGGCTGTAATGGACATTTTTGAGTCTTACGTGTTGGATAAAATTCTATTATCTTTATCCTTCAAAACTCATCTATGCAATTATGCATAACCATCAATTCCGTTTTATTTTCATGTTACGATATAAATGTAATACGACATATATCGACAAAAATAAAAGGAAGTGATTGTATGAAACGTTCTAAAACATATTTAAAATGTTTAGCATTATCCGCTGTTTTTGCTAGTAGCGCTGTAACTCTTTCAACACCTGCTGCTTACGCTCAAACGACGTCACAAGTTGTAACAGATATCGGGCAAAATGCAAAAACACATACGAGCTATAATACATTTAATAATGATCAAGCTGATAATATGACAATGTCTTTAAAGGTAACTTTTATCGATGACCCAAGCGCTGATAAACAGATTGCCGTTATTAATACAACTGGTAGTTTTCTAAAAGCAAATCCTACTATAAGTGATGCACCTATTGATAACTACCCAATCCCTGGCGCTAGTGCAACATTACGCTATCCTTCACAATATGATGTTGCATTTAACCTTCAAGATAACAGCGCTCGTTTCTTTAACGTAGCACCTACAAATGCTGTAGAAGAAACGACTGTAACATCTAGCGTATCTTATCAACTTGGTGGCTCTGTTAAAGCTTCTGTAACGCCTAATGGCCCTAGCGGTGAAGCTGGTGCAACTGGTCAAGTCACTTGGTCTGACTCTGTAAGCTATAAACAAACTAGTTATAAAACAAATTTAATTGACCAAACAAACAAAAACGTAAAGTGGAACGTATTCTTTAACGGATATAACAATCAAAACTGGGGTATTTACACACGTGACTCCTATCATTCTTTATATGGAAACCAACTGTTCATGTACTCTCGCACATACTTATATGAATCTGATGCAAAAGGTAATTTAATACCGATGGATCAACTTCCAGCACTAACAAATAGCGGTTTCTCTCCTGGTATGATTGCTGTTGTTATCTCTGAAAAAAATACAGATCAATCTAACTTACAAGTCGCTTATACAAAACACACCGACGACTACCAACTTCGTCCAGGCTTCACATTCGGAACTGCAAACTGGGTTGGAAACAACGTAAAAGACGTTGATCAAAAAACATTTAACAAATCGTTTACACTAGATTGGAAGAATAAAAAATTGGTAGAGAAAAAATAAAGAAAACCGAACCGCCACTTAGATGACGGTTCGGTTTTTATTTAAATTACAAAATCCTCCGGAATAAACACTTTCACTTCTTTCGGCTGTACGTATACGAAATCACCCGCTTGAATGTTCAGCTGTTTGAACTGTTCTTTCGTAATTTCTGCTTCTAAATATTCATCTGTTTCGTCTCGTTTTAATTCTACATATACGACAGGTCCGACTGCGTGAGAATAAGATACTTTTGCCGGGATTGCATCTACGCTTTGTTTCGTACGAGAGATTGATAAGTCATGCGGTCTTACGTAGGCTATTCCGTCTACGTTGGAAACGTGCTTATGCTCTGGTGCTTCTAGTTCGACCGATCCTACATTTAGCTTTCCTTTATGAACGCGGCCGTGAAATAAATTTACATTTCCTAAAAAGTCATATACAAACGGACTTGCTGGGTTTTCATATACTTCTTCCGGTGTTCCCATTTGTTCAATGCAGCCTTCATTCATTACAACGATGCGGTCTGCAACGTCTAACGCTTCTTCTTGATCATGCGTTACGAATACGCTCGTAATTTGAAATTCGTCATGTAATTTTCGGAGCCATCTTCGTAATTCTTTTCTCACCTTTGCATCGAGTGCACCGAACGGTTCATCAAGTAATAAAATTTTCGGTTCGACTGCAAGTGCCCGGGCTAGTGCAATACGTTGACGTTGTCCACCAGATAATTGCGCTGGATAACGTTTAGCAAAGCCATCCATTTTTACGAGCTTTAATAATTCTGTTACCTTTTCTTCTATCGCTTCTGCTGACGGTCTTAAGCTTTTCTTTCTTACTTTTAAACCGAAAGCGACATTCTCAAATACATTCATATGCTTAAAGAGCGCATAGTGCTGAAAGACGAAACCGACTTGCCTGTTTTTTACGTGAATGTCTGTTAAATCTTCCCCATCAAATGAAACAGAGCCTCCATCCGCTTCTTCTAATCCTGCAATAATGCGTAATAACGTCGTTTTCCCAGAACCTGATGGGCCTAATAAGGCCACAAGTTCACCTTTTGGAATATCCAAATGAATGTCTGTTAGTGCTTGAAATGTACCATATTGCTTTGATACACCTTGAATTTGAATACTCACCGTAATCCCCCTTATTGTCGTTTTTCCATTCGCCATTCAATCCAGTTTTTTATAACGAGTGTAAACACTGCAATTAATGACATTAACGTCGCTACTGCAAATGCTGCTGAAAATTGATATTCATTGTACAAAATTTCAATATGAAGCGGCATCGTATTCGTAATACCACGCACGTGACCTGATACGACAGAAACGGCTCCAAACTCACCGATAGCACGGGCATTACATAGAATCATGCCGTATAAAAGACCCCATTTTATATTTGGAAGCGTAACGCGCCAAAACATTTTCCAGCCACTTGCGCCAAGTGATAAAGCTGCCTCTTCTTCACTTTTCCCTTGCGCCTGCATAATGGGAATTAATTCACGTGCAACGAACGGGAAGGTTACAAAGATTGTTGCGATAATAATGCCTGGTACAGAGAAAATGAGTTTCACTCCATGTTCAAGTAACCATTCGCCAAGAGCACCCCTCGGTGTGAAAAGTAAAACGAATACTAATCCTGCGATAACTGGTGACACAGCAAACGGCAGTTCAATAAGAGAGAGTAATACTTGTTTTCCTTTAAACTGAAACTTTGTAATAAGCCATGCGGCCGCTACCCCAAATATCGTATTAAGCGGCACAACGATTAACGCAACGAGAAGCGTTAATCTAATTGCTGAAAATGCTTCTTGATCTGTAATAGCGGCAATGTATACATCCATCCCTCTTTCAAAGGCTTTTAGAAAAATAGTTATGAGTGGCAGTAATAGAAAGAGAGATAAAAATAAAACTGTAATCGTAATTAATACGCCTGGTACAAGCTTAGATTCTTTTTTAGCTGATACGCTTTTTACTATTTTCTTTTCTAATAATGTTGGTTCCATTTTCTCTCCTCCTATTCACTTTTTAGTTCATGCCTTCTACTCCAGCTTTGAATCATATTAATAAGAAGAAGGAAAAGGAGAGAAATAATAAGCATCACGGTCGCTACAGCTGTTGCCCCCGCATAATCATATTGTTCTAGTTTCGTCATAATCATCAGTGGTGCAATTTCTGTTTTCATCGGCATATTACCTGCGATGAAAACGACAGATCCGTATTCTCCTAATGCTCTTGCAAATGCGAGTGAAAAACCTGCAAGAAGAGCGGGAAAGATCTCTGGTAAAATGATTTTCACAAATATTTGCAAGCGGGATGCACCTAAACTCGAAGCTGCCTCTTCTACTTCTTTATCAATATTTTGCAGCACTGGTTGCACCATTCGAACGACAAATGGTAAACCGATAAAAGTAAGCGCAACGATAATTCCGAGTGGTGTAAAAGCTACTTTTATGTGAAACAGACTAAATATTTTTCCAATCCATCCATTTTCCGCATAAAGCGTTGTAAGTGTAATACCAGCTACAGCTGTCGGAAGTGCAAACGGTAAATCAATGAGTCCGTCTAATAGTCGTTTCCCTGGAAATTTGTAGCGTACGAGCACCCAAGCTATTAATAAACCGAAAATGGCATTTACAATAGCAGCTGCAAATGAAGTTGTAAAACTAACTTGATAGGAATGCAACACACGCTCGTTCGTTATAACCCCAGCGAACTTCTTCCAACCTAACTGTGAAGTTTGAATAAATACGATAGAAAGTGGTATAAGTACGAATAAACTCATGTACAACATTGTAAATCCAAGCGATAATCCAAACCCTGGTAAAACACGCTTCTTCCTCATCCTCTTTCACCTCATCCCCCTTTAGCAGTGCATTATTTTTGATAAATTTTATCGAATACGCCGCCGTCATTAAAGTGTTTTTCTTGTGCTTTTTTCCAGCCACCAAATAGTTCATCTACTGTAAATAATTGAACTTTCGGAAATTGGGATGCGTATTTTTCTGCTACTTTTTTATTGCGCGGACGATAAAAGTTTTTCGCCGCAATTTCCTGTCCTTTTTCTGAGTACAAATATTCAAGATACCCTTCTGCTACTTTTTTCGTTCCTTTTTTATCAACGACTTTATCTACAACCGCTACTGGTGGTTCTGCAAGTACACTAATAGAAGGGGTTACAATTTCAAATTTATCTTTTCCAAGCTCTTTTTGAGATAATAACGCTTCATTTTCCCATGCGATTAATACGTCACCAATTCCTTTTTCAACAAATGTTGTCGTTGCTCCGCGCGCTCCTGAATCTAATACTTCTACGTTTTTATAAATTTGGCTAACAAACTCTTTCGCCTTATCTTCACTATTATTATATTTTTTCAATGCGTATCCCCACGCCGCTAAGTAGTTCCAACGTGCTCCGCCTGATGTTTTTGGATTTGGTGTAATGACAGACACACCTTTTTTCGTTAAATCATCCCAGTCTTTAATTCCTTTCGGGTTTCCTTTTCGAACAAGAAATACAATTGTTGACGTGTATGGAGTGGAATTATTCGCAAGTCGCTTCTGCCAATCTTCTGCTAGTTGTTTTTTCTTACTAATCGCATCAATATCATAAGCAAGTGCTAGTGTAACAACGTCTGCTTCTAAGCCATCAATAACAGAGCGTGCTTGACTTCCAGATCCCCCGTGTGATTGTTTTACATTTACTGTTTGCCCATGCTTCTCTTTCCAATACTTCGCAAAATCTTTATTGAAATCTTGATATAACTCCCTCGTTGGATCATAAGAAACATTTAAAAGCTCAACTGTTTTTTTATCTCCACTTCCTTCAGAATTACTAGTGGATGTTGCCGAACCACACCCTGATAAAAGTACAACTGCTGATAATAAAACACCTGTACTTTTCATAAACGCTGTCTTACCCCACTTTTTCATCGTTAAGCCCCCTTAGTTTATACAATAGAAAAAGGCACACAATATATTCACAAATGTGAACATTGTGCGCCTTCAGTTTATCTGATTAGCTTCTAATGTATTGTATTCGATTTCTTTTCATTTTAATTCTGTAATTCATATGTGTCAACTTGGAATTTGAATTTTCTTACTAAACTAAAATATTGGCATACTTCGAGCCCAATGATTTTTCAAATCAGCAAATTCTTTTGGTAACTTACTATTTTCATTCCATTCTAATTTATATGCATTTACTAACACCGTAGCCATTGATTCACGGTTCATTACTCCATTTTGATTAAAATTACCGTTCTTATCATTTTCAGAGTTCATCCATAATTTCACAAATAAGATATTGCACTCGCCGTAAGCGTTAATCCCTTCTGTTCTATGTATATCTCCTCCTTGTTGGTCATATGAAGCTTTAAATATATGGCACCACAGCTTAATCAATGCACAAAAAAATGAGGCAACCACCTTCAAAGATGGTTGCCTCATTTTTACACTTGCATCGCTTTCTCTCTCAATGCTCTTCTTAACAACTTACCAGTCGTATTCTTCGGTAGTTCTATTAAAAACTCAATGCTTTTCGGCACTTTATATTTCGCTAAATGTAACGTACAGTAATGCATTAGTTCTTCTTCTGTTACGTTCGTTTGTTTCAGAACGACGTAAGCTCGCACTGCTTCTCCTAAGTTTTCATCAGGAACACCGATTACAACAACTTCCGCTACTGATTCGTGCGTATATAATACTTCTTCTACTTCACGAGGGTATACGTTATAACCGCCAACTAAGACGATATCTTTTTTACGATCCACAATATAGAAGTAACCTTCTTCATCCATTTTCGCCAAGTCACCTGTATATAGCCAGCCGTCTTTCAATGTCGCAGCTGTATCTTCTGGTGCATTATAGTATCCTTTCATAACGTTAGGTCCGCGAACAATTAATTCACCGACTGCGCCGACAGGTACTTCTTCCCCAAGTTCATTTACAATTTTATTTTCTACATGCCAAATATTTGTGCCAATCGACCCTGGTTTACGAGGACGATCTAGCGGATTGAAACAAGTAACTGGTGATGCTTCTGATAAACCGTATCCTTCTGAAACAATAACGTTAAAACGTTTTTCAAAGTTTTGCAGAAGAGCAACAGGCATCGATGCACCACCGGAAATACAAAGACGAAGCGTCTTCACATCTTCTGCGCTTGCTTCTTCAAATAAATATAAATAATTGTACATCGTCGGTACGCCAGCAAAGATCGTTGGCTCGTACGTGCGACAAATACGGAATACTTCTTTCGGACTAAATTTCGGTAACATTAAAATCGTTGCCCCGTTCACAATCGGTGCATTTACCGCAACTGTTAAACAGAATACATGGAACATAGGCAGTGCCGCAACGACGCGATCGTCAGCAGTAAATTGTAAATAAGACGCAACATCATTCGCATTACTATATAAATTTTTATGTGTTAACATAGCGCCTTTCGGTTTTCCAGTTGTGCCCGATGTGTATAGAATAACCGCTACATCTTCTTCATCTAGTTCAGGACCTTCGTAAGTTGTATCTCCAGTCCCCACAAAACTAGTAAACGTTTTCATTTTTTCGGTTTCTGTATGGTTAAAATCTGATGAGGTTTCGCATATGATGATGTTTTCTAATGAAGGAAGTCTTGTTGTAAGAGATTGTATAACAGGTAGAAGGACGTCGAGTACGATGATTGTTTTTACATCTCCATTTTGTAAAATATAATGCATTTCGTCTGCTGTATAAATTGGATTAACTGGAATAACAGTTGCTCCAGCTTTCATTGTTCCGTATAAACCGACCAAAAAATGTGGTGAGTTCCCAACAACTAATGCGACATTGTCCCCTTTTCCAATGCCCATTTCTGCTAAATTGCTAGAAAACCTTGTGACCATTTTGTTTAATTGGTCATATGAGACCGACTGATCCATAAATATATAAGCCGGTTTTTCCCCCTTCTTTTTTGCCGTTTCAGCCAAAGATTGAACGAGATTCACAAAAACCCCACCTTTATAAAATTTAGAATATTTAAAAATTCTAAATTAATTATATTAAAAGAAAATTAAAGTAGCAAGTGATATTCTATTAACTGCATATAGACAGATCACCTTCTCTTAGTTTACTTTGGAAAAATAAGGGGATTTTGTTTACAAGTAATTTATGAAACTAGACCAAAAATCATTTTAGGATAATATGCACTCATCTTTTCTCTAAGTTCATCAAGTTCTTCTTTATGTAACGTCGTATGCTCTCCAAACAAGTTAAGAGCATCCGCTCCCTCTTCATGAAAATAAACTGTAACATACAATGTCGGTAACTCTGTATTGTCTTCATCTATTGATAAGACGACATCTGGTGTTTTATTAACAGTGCTGAATGTTTCATTTCTTTTCCACTTCTTATTTTGAAACATGTCTTGTATATCATGTATCTTTCGTTTGTTATCTGTATGCGTAAAATATATAACATTATCCTCCGCTAGTTTTCCGATAGACAAAATTGTACGACTTGAGGGCGATTCACTGTTACACGCCGTCATTCCGATGACAAAGCTGAGCAATAATACAACGTACATTACCCTTTTCATATCGATCCGCCTCCTTTTGAATATATATATTCCTTTATAAGAGGCAGATGTCCTGTGATTTTATGTTTTTTGGTAAATGAAATTATATGAGCGATTTTCCAAATATATCAGCGCAACTCGGTTTATATCGGCGATTTTTCAGTTATATCGACTTACCGACAAAACCTGACAATCTATGCAAAAAGAAAGAGGCTGCCCGTTATGGCAGCCTCCCTCATTTTTAGAAGAATAAATGTAAGAAATCTTCAGTTGTAATGTTACCGAAGTAGCGTGCGATATCTACGCCTTCTAAAGCTGCAGTGAATGCATCTTTATCAAATTGTACGCCTGTTAGACGTTCTTCAATGTCATGAACATCTAATGAACCGAAGAAGTCACCGTAAATTTTGCATTCTGTTACTGTTCCTTTTTTCACTTCAAGACGAACGTCCACTTGTCCAACTGGGAAACGGTGTGAATGTTGTAAGTTGAACTTCGGAGATTTTCCGTAGTTCCAGTCCCAATTTTGGTAGCGCTCTTCAGAAAGTTTGTAGATTTCTTTCCAATCTTCTTCTGTTAATTCGTACGTTGGAATTTCTGTTTCCCCTTCGAAAATTGTTTCTAGAAGAAGTTGTCTAAACTCTTCTGTCGTCATTTTTTCGTTTAAGAACTCTGTAATATTCGCAACGCGGCTACGGATTGATTTAATTCCTTTTGATTGAATCTTATCCATTTTTACTTTTAATGCTGATACAACGTGATCGATTTCAGAATCAAATAGTAACGTACCGTGACTGAACATACGGCCTTTCGTTGAGAACTGTGCGTTACCTGAAATTTTTCTTCCTTCAGCTAAAATGTCGTTACGACCACTTAGTTCTGCATTTACACCTAATTTACCAAGCGCTTTCGTTACAGGCTCAGTAAATTTTTTGAAGTTGCTGAAACTGTCTCCATCATCTTTTGTAATAAAACTGAAGTTTAAGTTTCCTAAATCATGATATACTGCGCCTCCGCCTGATAGACGACGAACGACATGAATACCTTTTTCTTTTACGTAATCTGCATTAATTTCTTCTACTGTGTTTTGATTTTTACCAATGATAATCGAAGGCTCATTAATGTAGAACAGTAAATATGTTTCGTTAATATCTAAATTCTTCACACAATATTCTTCGATCGCTAAGTTTATTCTAGGATCTGTAATTCCTTTATTATCAATAAATAACATCGTATCACCTCATGAGTTCCATACGTAGCCACTATGCGCTAGCGTAATATGGCCACTGAAAATTTGTTTTGCTTCTGTTACTAAATCAGATGGGTTGCCTGTATGCGGTAAGTGCGTTAATAAAAGTTCTTTTACATTCGCATCTTTTGCAATACTTGCTACTTCTGTACTATTCATATGCCCTGCTTTTGCAGCCTCTTGATGTGCATACATATTACACTCACAAATGAAAAGATCAGCATCTTTTGTGAATGGAATGAATTCAGGAATATAACTTGAATCAGCGCTGTATACTACAGCATCATCTCCAGCTGTAATACGCATCGCAAAGCATGTAACAGGATGAACAGTTTTTAAGAACGAAATCGAGAACGGTCCAACTTGAAGTGTTTCTTCTGGATTGTACGCGATTCCTTTCGTATGTGGTTCATGTGTTAAAGAATGGAATCCATTCTCGTCAAACATATGACCGTATATTGGTAATTCCGGTAGTTGCCTTGTTGTCGCACTCGTAATTAATCTCGCATATTGCAATACCCCAATGTCCGCAACATGATCGTGATGATAGTGTGACAGTACAACTGCATCTATATCAGATGGTGTTATATATTTTTGAATCTGTGCTAGTACACCACTACCACAGTCTACAAGTAAACGAAAACCATCGTGTTCAAACAAATACCCCGACGTTGCTTCTCCCGCTTCTGGAAAGCCGCCCCAAAAGCCGACAACAGTCATTTTCATATGTATCCATCCTTTCTAAAACCGAGTAGGAATGCAGTTTTTCTCCGTACTTGAGAAAGTTTTTTACTTACATCCTACATTGTTAACTATAATCCATTTCCTAAACTTTTTCATTAATTTTCAATTTTGTTATAAAACAGTTGTTGACTTTTATTTTTTGTACTAATACAATGATAGTAAGAAATGGAAATGGAGGGATTGACATGATCGATCAACCAATGGAGTTTTTCAGAAATTTACCGACGAAAACTTGTGCGCACTGTGGGAAAGAAATTGATGAGCAACACGAAGCATACCATAACAAATGTGACGATTGCGTTCACGAAGAATAGTAGTTTGTGAACATAAAAAAACCTAGCAGACATAGTCTACTAGGCTAATAACATCTTATCCTTCATCGTTGAACCTTTCACCAAGAGCTCCAGTTCAAACTCATACAATTCTTTTTTTCGATAATTTTTCGTATGGATTTTATCCATCATCAGATCGACAACTTTTCGGGCCATTTCATCAATTGGCTGTTCAATTGTCGTAATACCTGGTTCTGTAATCTGCGATAATATTTGATTATCAAAACCGATAACAGCGAGATCCTCTGGAATGCTCCAGTTATGGTGCTTCGCCTCTGAGATAATTCCAGCTGCTACCTCATCGCCTCCTGCCAAAATCGCGGTAGGATTTTTTTTGTCCTTTAATACTTCATGGAATATTCGTTTTCCATCTTCCCAAGAGAAAGCGTTTTCAAGAAAGTCAATCGCTTCTACTTGGCGGCTCTTCTCAGTTATTGCACGTAAAAAGCCCATTTTTCGCTGCTGGCTAACTAATTTGGTTTCGTTACCACGGCAAAAAATAAGATTACGATATCCTTGATCTAACACATGCTTCGCAGCTATGTATGCTCCTTGCGCATGATCAAACTTCACTGTTGGAATATTTGCTTCCTCAATATATTCATTACACAACACGATTGGACCGTGCTGTAAGTATGGTTCTACATCTTCCCACGGATTTTCTAGTGAACATAGAATAATCCCATCTACTTGTTTCGTAGATAATAATTGTAAATACTCCATCTCTTTTTCCGGTAAATATCTTGTTTGACAAATAATCAGTTTATATTTATGTTCAGAAGCAGCAATCTCGATTGCTTCAATAAATCTACTGAAGAAAGGATTTGTAATCCTTGGAACTAGCACCGCAATTGTTTCCGTTTTTTGTTTACGAAGCCTTCTCGCCGCAGAATTAGGAACGAAGCCTAAATGCTTCATTGCTAATTGAACCCTTTTTTTCTTCTCATCTGAAACATATGGATGATTATTAATCACCCTAGAAACCGTTGTCCTTGATAACCCTGCTAATTTCGCCACGTCCTCTATAGTCGACACGAAATTCTCCCCCTTTGCATGAAAACGTTTTCTTAAATTGATTATATAGTATATTATTGGAAACTGCAATATCGGTTGTTATGATTTTACTATATTAATATTATACATAGGTAAAAGTCTGTTAATGCAGGGGCAATATACTGCTTTTAGAAATTTACGTTATGTACATTCCTTTTCTTAATACCATATATTCTTTATTCAATATAAAAGCCCATCAATACATCATCTCCATATGATCCATCTTCATATTTAATTTGCTTTCGTTGTCTTCCTTCTTCTACAAAACCCATACGTTTGTACACTTTAATTGCCCGATCATTAACAGAAACTACACCTAAGCAAATTTTCTCTAAACCTTTCTGCCCTTTAGTCCAACTAATAAGAAATTCAATTAATTTCGTACCGATGCCTTGATTACAATACGCCTCTTTAATCCCCATTCCCATTGTGCCTGCGTGTTGTAACCGTTCTAGTTCATATCGGTTGAAAAGTAAAAAGCCTACCACCTTATAATCTACTTCATACACAATATAAAGATTACCTCTCTCATTACTTTTCCGTATCTTTTCTCTTTCTGCATCAATATCATTCGGTAATTTCTTTGGAGATACTATGAAAAACTTTGTAGTATTTTCCGATAATATAATTTCTTTTCTAATGTTCATTATTGCTTCTGCATCAGCCTCTTTTGCTAATCGTATCATTGAATCACCTCGTACTTTTTCTTTTAAAAAATAATATTAAAACTATAAAACGTCCAATATGCAATATTGCATATTGAGAATCTTTTTACTCTTGATACAATATTCATACATCAAAATAAAAGGAATGTATGCAATGAATCCAATATTAACAGCTGCAAAACAACTATTACATAAAGAAGAAAAGATTTTATCTACTTTAAAATGTTCACTTACTGGCTATATGATTACGCATAAAGTCCCATATCCTGGCATGTTACTTGCTACTAATAAAAGACTTCTCTTTTTTAGCCAATATAAAAACACATTCATTGCCGAATTTGATTATGAAAAAATTCTATCCATAGAAACGAAGAGAAGAATCTTTGACAAAAAAATAATATTTTACTATGAAGATGAATATATAACGCTTGGATACATTACAAGTTCGAATGTTGAAGCGTTCATAGACTTGCTACAAAGAAACAGCAAGACTAGCACAGGCTTATAATCAGCGGGGATCCCCTCGCTGATTCATTATTTTAACTCCTCCCACTTCGTCCAAACTTCTCTCCCGTTTATACGGTACATATTATCCTCTCTATCCATAAACCTATGTACAATAAATTCACGTCTAATTGTACAAAAATCATCATGATATTGTTTTATGAATGTATTAATTTCTTTTTCTGTATATTGATTTTCAGCATTTAACTTGCTAACTAAATGCTCTAACAATACTAGTTTTTTCTTCTTTTGACCTGGAATCGATTTTAAACGATCCTCTTTATCGAAAAAGTTACGAATGGTCGTATCGCGGAATTTCATTTCACTTTCAGTCATTTTTTATCCTCCATCACTTTTTTTCTTTATCTTTTCACTTAAAATATCAATAAAGTAATATCCACCCATTAACACATAGTAGAACGTAAGTATTCCAAATGCATCTTTCATACTTGTATATACTTCTTTATCAAACAATATAGGTGAAAGGGCATAAACAAGAAAGATGATTAGCGGATTTACGATAAAATAATAAGTAAGATTGCCTCTCATCATATCAACTCCTCTACCCTATGTTTCTCTGTAAATTGTTGTAATTCCTTTTCTTTCGTTTCTATAGCTTTTAGAAAGATTTATAGATGAACTAAGGAAAAAATGCCCTCTATTAAAATAAAAAAGCACCAAAAAGGTGCTTTTTTTACGCTTCAACCGATTGATTTTCCGCAACATTTTTAAATTGTCGTTTGTGCATCAAAGTTAAGGAGGCGATTGTTCCAAGTGATAATACAACGATAAAGATCATGAGCATTCCTATGTTTTGCCACATGAAGTTAAAGTCTCCACTCGATACGACCGCTTTCAATCCTGATACAGAGTATGTCATCGGTAACCAAGCATTGAATGGTTGTAAAAACTTCGGAATCAACTCTAACGGGAATGTTCCAGCACTTGTTGTAAGCTGCATAATTAATGTAATGATGGCGATAAAACGACCTGCATCACCAAAAGCTGTTACTAAACATTGAATTAATGCGATAAACGCTAAACTTGTAATGATACTAAAGAGTATGAAGTATGGAATGCTTTGTACTTCTACACCCAATCCGAACAGTAATATAACATCTGCTACTATCGCTTGAATAATACCGACTGATAGTAACACGCCGAACTTACTAATAAACCAACTAAATCCTGATTTCGGAACGCCAACTGTATCGCGTAATGGGTATACGATAGATAATAATAATGCCCCAACAAATAAACCGAGTGATAAGAAATACGGCGTAAATCCAGTTCCGTAGTTAGGAACTTCCGCCATTTTCTCTGTCTTCACTTTTACAGGACTTGCAAACATATCATACGTTTTATCTGTCCCTTTTACTTCCCCAGTTTTCTCTGCCCCTTCCCCAAGTTTCTCAGCAAGTTCACCTGAACCATCGTTTACTTTCACTAGTCCATCAGTTACTTTTCCTGAGCCGTCTGCTAGTTTATTTACGCCGTCAATTAGCTGGGTTGAGCCATTTGATAATGTACCTAAGCCTGTTGTTACTTGACCGGAGCCATCTGCTAATTGATTTACTCCACCTGCCATTTGATTTGCTCCTACAGATAATGTACCTAAACCGCCTGTTACTTGGTTTGATCCATCTGCTAATTGATTTACTCCACCTGCCATTTGGTTTGCTCCTGCAGATAATTGACCTAGGCCGCCTGTTACTTGGCTTGATCCATCTGCTAATTGATTTACACCACCTGCCATTTGATTTGCTCCTGCAGATAATGTGTCTAAGCCTGTTGTTACTTGACCAGAGCCATCTGCTAATTGATTTATCGCATCTATTAATTGACCAGACTCGTTTTTAAATTTATTTGCGCCTTCTTTAGCAGTATTTAACTTCGCACCAAACCCTTGGAATTTTTCAACAAATCCTTTTTGTGCACTGGATAATTGCTCAATACCAGCAGTTAAGGATTGTAATTCCGCTGCATTCGGCAGTTTGCTTTGTCCATCACCTGTTTTTTGATTTATTTCGCTTTTTAATTGTTTTACTTCTTCATTTAATTTATTTGTTCCACCTGCTACTCCGGCAGCTTTTTGCTGAACTGTCGCTGTACTTTTTACAGCACTTGTTATGAATGGTTGTAACTGCTCTTGATATTCTTTCGGTAAACTTTCAATTTGCTTTTGTAAATTCGCTACCTCTTGTGCTGCATTTTTGGCATCTCCTGCTGTTGATTGTGTAAGTTCATTTAACTGATTTACATTCGCCCCAGCTCCATCTATTTTCTCATTTACTGTATTCAATATAGAAGGGCCTTTCGACTGTATTTCCTCTAAACCTGCAGCAGAACTTTTCACTTTACTATTTAAATCTTGCAAACCCTTTTCAATTTTTTCAGAAGCTACCTCTAATTGGTTTTGTCCCCCAACCAGTTGTTCCATACCATTTGATAGATCAGTTGTTCCTGTTTTTAATTCACCGGATTTACTTACTAATTTGTTCAAACCACCGGTCACTTTCTCAGATCCATCATGCAATTCACCAATTCCTTTTTGCATTTCACCCGTTTTGCTATTTAACGTATTTAAACCGTCTGTTACTTTTCCTGATCCATCTACTAATTTTCCGATACCTGCTTGCATCTCACTTGTTTTACTATTTAACGTATTTAAACCGTTCGTTACTTTTCCTGACCCATCTACTAATTTCCCAATACCTATTTGCATTTCACCTGTTTTGCTATTTAACGTATTTAAACCTGCTGTTACTTTCCCAGATCCATCAAATAGTTTCCCTACACCTGTCTGTATCTCCCCAGACTTCCCTTGAAGTGTATGAAGGCCATCCGTCACTTTACTTGAACCATCATGCAATTCACTTGATCCGTCGTGTAGTTTACTTGCCCCTTCCGCTCCATCTGCTAATCCTTTTGAGACGTCTTTAATAGAATCGAACATTTTCTCTGCATATGTTTTCGTTAACGTGCTTGATACTTCAGTTTTAATCTTTTCAATGGCTGTTCCTCCAATTTGTGAAGATAAGAAGTTTAAACTTTCGTTTGGAATGTATTCTAAGTTTAATCGCTTTGGATTGTCTTTTAATAACGTTGTAGCGTTACTTGAGAAGTCATCTGGAATGCGCACTAACATGTAATACTTTCTACCTTCCATTCCTTTCTTTGCTTCTTTTTCACTTACGAACTCCCATTTAAAATTTTTATTATCTTTTAAATTATCAACGAGCCCTTTTCCGACCTCAATTGGTTTCCCATCAAATACTGCACCTTTATCTAAATTGACTACTGCAACTGGTAAATCATCTAACTGTTTATACGGATCCCAAAAGGCCCATAAAAACATACCTGCATATAAAATCGGTACGAATAAAACCGCGATAATTGGAATTAATATTTTTTTACTTTTTATAATTTCAGTAAATTCTTTACGAAGCAACTGATTCCATTTCATCATTTCTCCCCCTTTATTAAAATGACCAAAATATTCATTTGGTCATTTTTACCCAAACAAAAAGGCTATACTTTTTCATACATATGCCTTATCCCCGAACTTATTACTATGCAACTTTTTCTCATTATGATTATAATTTTTCTATAACCCCTCTCAAATTAAATATATGACCACATTATTCATTTGGTCATTTTTTTATAAAATTAAAAGGATTATCTTAGTTTGACAATCCTTTTAGTAAATAAAGTTCAAATAACTCTGCAATTTTTTCTTTTTCTAGCGGTTCATGATTTTTTTCCCAATCAAAAATAAGCGATACGTATAGACGAAGCATAATAAATGCTGTAATTTCTGGATCACATTTGCTAATTTCACCTTTTTCAATCGCAATCTTTAAATACGATTGAATAACAGAAACGATTTCCACATCAACTTGTTGCATAACTTCTTGTACTTCTTTCGTTCCCATATCGCGCTCTTCTTGAATTAATTTAATCATGAGCTGATGTTCTTTTCTAAATTCCAAGATGCTATATAATGCTCTATGTACATTTTCAAAAAATGAAACATCTGAACGAATTGCACTTTCTGCAACTTGCTTCATTTCTGTAATTAAATTAGAAATAATTTCACCAAATAGCTCTTCTTTATTTTTGAAAAAAGTATAAATCGTTCCTTTTCCTACATTCGCTAACTTCGCTACTTGATCCATCGTTGTTGCTTTATAACCGAACGCTGAAAAAGACTTTGTTGCAGCTTCAATAATAGAACGTTTTCGATCTATCGCCACATTGTCACCTCCAAAAATGACCAATTGGATAATATAGTCAATCAGTACATCTTTGATATTACCACACGCTTACATTCTATACAAGTTCTCTTTTTATTATTTCCAGTATAAAAGATTTCAGTCAAGTTATATCATACTGTCCATAGTGTATCAAAAAGTATACTTGTATGGAAAGCTAGAATATATTCATAATAATTGCTGGCTAGATCCCACTAGAAATTTAATAAAATAGACAGTGTTCTTAAAACCAAAGGTTTAAGAACACTGTCTATTATTTTGACATAGAAAGTAATATTTTCTCCATTTCTTTCTTAGTTAGCTCATCATCGATTATTTCTTCGTATATCTTTGTATCTCTTGTAAAAATATCATTCACTATGACAATCTGATACTCACTATTCTTTCCTTGTTCTGGTACAAACATTTTGAGCCCTTTTAACTTACCCTCTCCATGAGAAGATTTATTATAGACCATTCCTTTCCCGTCTAAATTATAACTTTCTAGACTCTCTTCTCCAGGCATCATGTAGTGAAGTGGATCCTTATTACCACCTGCATAAATCCTTGATTGGTAAATTGTAAAACCATATTTTCCATTTGTATATTCTGATTTAACAACTAATTCTACATCTCTTCCAAAATATGAGTCAGCCCATTCTCTCTTTAATTCATAACCTTCAGGTATATAAGTCGGCTGCTTAATTTGATACGGTACATGTTCTTTCGCTTCTTCTATAGTATATGTTAAAGACTTCTCCACCCTTTCCGAAAGTGGAACTAATTTCTTCTCAATACTAGCTAATCTTTCTTGATCACCTTTATTCAAACGTTCACGTTTAAATTCCTTTGTATCTCTATCATAATTCTCAGGTACTTTTTTATTAACCATTGCTTTTTTATGAATTTCTTTAGCTTCTTTAAATAATTGAACATACTGCTCAAATTCTTCTTTTGTAAAATTCTTTTCTGCCAAATACAAAAAATCTGTATCCCTTTTATATGACTTTATTGACATCCCCCATTCTCTACTTGCATTCTCCGGTGTACCTAATACTGTTTCTATCGCTTTTTCAAATGCCGCTTTAGATTGCTTTTTTTCTACAACTTTTTCTTTCTGTCTTTCATCTCCCTCAGTTATCCTTGCATTTAATAAAAATCCGCCCGCTATAGCTGCTATAGCAATCACTCCGAGTAAAGAAAGACGATACGATTTCTTTTGGAATTTTTTAATCATAATGATTCTCCTTTTTAATGTTCGTTTATTTCTACTTAAATTTGCTAGGCTTGGTACTTGATAGGAATAATGTTCTAGAAGGGTAATAATTGTATGTCCGTATGCAATTTGCTCCTCTTTATCTATGAAAGTAAGCGCATATGCATCACATGCCAATTCTTGATCTTCTCGCATACAAAAATAGGCGTACCAAAGAATCGGATTGAACCAATTTAATAGGATTAAACTGTACATAATCCAATTTACAGCTACATCTTTTCTCTTAATATGAGCTAACTCATGGTAAAAGACATATTGTAATTGTTGCTCATTTAATACTTTCATATGTTTTTTTGATAGTAATACTTTCGGACGAAAGAAACTAAACACAGTTGGGCTCGCAATCTTTCCTGCTAGACGTAATGAAACTGCCTTCTTCATTTTCATAGACTGCTTACAGCGATCAAACACTGTAATGACCTGTTCATCCGTAATATCCGGTTGTTTCTTTATGTACGAATATAACCGTCTATTTGTAAGAAACGTGATGGCTGCTAATACAATTACCCCAGCTAGCCACACATATAAAGCAAGTTTGTATAAAGAAAATGTAGTCTGTTTTTCCGAACTGACTTCTACTTCCGGTTCGCTAGTTTTTGTCACCATTTTAGGATTTGATTCCAATTCCACTGTACGATCGCTTTCTATGTTCACTCTACTCTCAGTAGACGGCATATTTTTTGGAATAACTTCTGATACGCTAGAACTATAAGAAAGTAATGAATAAATGCTATACGAGCTATCTGGTGACCATGGTAAAAGGAGTCTAATCATTAATACAATCCACAGCATATATTGCCATCGGGGGGGGAATTTATTTCTAAATAGAACTTTTATACATAAAATAAATCCAACTAATATGCTGGCCATAAGTGACGTTTCTATAAGCCAATCAAAAAAATGAGGAAGGTATACATTTATAAGCGTGTTTATCATTTTTATCGATCCTTCCTCTTATTCTCCTCTGTCTTCTCATCTAAAATGCGTTTCAGTTCATTAATATCTTCTGAAGACAATTTTTCCTCTTTTAAAAAATTAACAAGTAACGGTTTAAACGCTGCACCGCAAAAACGCTTTAGTAAAGATTTCGTTTCCACTTGCAAATAATTATCTTGTGATACTAACGGATAATAAGCATACATTCGCCCTTTATCTTGATGATAAGAAACGGCTTCTTTTTGTACTAATCGATTAATTAATGTGCGGATTGTTTTCGGTTTCCAGTCCATTGCATCTTCCAGTTCTTCTATAATTTCATTCGCTGTTTGCGGAGAACTCGACCAAAGTACTTTCATAATTTCTAATTCCGCTTCAGATATTTTAGGTAATTGATTTGTCATCGTATGTTTCACTCCTAAGTATTACATTTGTAATC
>NZ_QNUB01000054.1:0-25875 GCF_008042345.1 Bacillus sp. AR8-1 | reverse complement strand
ACTTGACAGGGAGATGACCATAAGGGCTCTTTTTTTATGTTTTTTATAAAGAAGGAAAAGATTGGATAATGGTCGAAAAATATAATGTAACTTCCAAGAAATGACTAAAACAATACTATTTTGTCGAGAGAAAGGATACGAAGTATGAAAGAAATGCTACAGTTATTTCGCAACAAAGTGTATGCACGTTTTTTTCTAGCAAATATTTTAGAGCGACTCGGTTCTATGATTGCTGGAATTTCTTTAATGTTTTATTTGCTAGATCAATACGGAAAACAACCAGTTTACGCAACGATGACACAAATTATGATTGCATTACCTGCATTAATCTTTTTTCTATTGGTAGGGACAGTAGTGGATCGATTTGATAGACAACGTATATGTACAGTAAGTAACATATGTTGCTCGCTCTGTAATATTGGAATCCTAATTTCGCTTTATTACGGGATAATTATACTTGTCTTTATATTTTTATTTTTGGAAAATGCGTGTATACAATTTTTCTCTCCAGCAGAACAATCGATGATACAGGGAGTAGTTGAATCAGACCAATACGGTGCAGCAGCGGGTATTAATCAAATGGTAAATAGTTTGTATGCTTTGTTTGGTGTAGGAATTGCAACGATGGTGTACTGGACTTTTGGAATTTACGGGAGCATTTTAGTAAATACGCTCACTTTTATTATGAGTGGTATTTTGATTCAAACAATCTCCATTCCAGAAAAAGTTCGTTTACCAAATGGTAGAACAAAATGGAAAGAAGTTAATTTGAAGATGTTAATAACAGAGTTTAAAGAAGGGATTAGGTATATATACCAAAATGAAACTTTAAAAAAATTACTTTTAGGATTTATCGTATTTGGATTATTAAATGGTGTTTTAAGTGTATCCACTACTTACATATTAAAATACAAACTAGCTCCAGAAACGTATGAAAGTTTAGCAATGGTGGGCGGTGTAGTTGGAGGGATTTCATTACTAATTGGAAGCATAGTAGCAACGAGTATAGGTAAGAAATATGCGCCAAAATCTATTATAGTTTTTGGTATGGCAGGCTCAGGAGTCTTCTTTGGTATGTGTTACTTTGTAAATTACGTATGGACTTTTTATGTATGTATCGCTTTAGCGACATTCTTTTTACCGTTTATTAATGTTGCAATATCAGGATGGATGTATGAGATCGTAGAAGAATCGTTTATGGGGCGTGTTCAAAGTTTGCTAAGTCCATTAACGACAGGGTTTCAATTGTTATCCCTTGGAGCGATAGCTATGTTATTCCCAAAATGGATTGAGGCGGATACTTTGTATATTATTTTATTTGGTTTATTATTTTTTGTTACGTGTTTATACCAAGCTATTTTACCTAGTGGGCAAAAGCGAGTACATGTTGTAGCTAAAGAGATGTGACATATTTAGCTCTTTTTGTTTCTAGATATTCTATCGAATGGTAAGGGGTAATAGTTATGTTCATGCGAACTGCTAAGTGGTGTTGGATTACTTGTTTACAATTATTAGCTGCAATTCTATGTATAATCTGTTTAGGTGCGCTCCCTCGATTATTTAAGGGATTGCAAATTGATTTAATCGGTTTTTGGAACACGATTGTGTTTATTGGAGGAAAGTTACTCCGACCATGGGAAATTACATTTGGATTTTGAGACTCGAGGAAATTATTTCCACAAATATGGATTCATTATAGTGAAACTATGATTGTATTTCTATCAGCTTTTTTACTATCTTTGCTTATAGCGTATGTACTTGTTGTTTGGGTATTGCAGCGTTCTCATATGAAGCAAAAAATGTGGAATGGAGTTTTTCTTACGCTAGAGAGTATACCGGATATATTACTTATTTTATTATCACAACTTCTTGTCGTAATTGTTTTTCAAAAAACAGGTTTTATGCCAATAAAACTTGCTGGATTAGGAGAAGAGAGAGTACGATTGTTACCGATTATATGTCTTACAATACCAACAACGTTATTATTTATTAAACTATTGTTATTACGTTTTAAAGAAGAAATGGAGAAAGATTATAGTATATTTGCGAAGAGTAAAGGACTAAGTTTGCAGCATATTTTAACACATCATGTTTCAAGGAATGTTTTATTGACGACAATTTACTATGCGAAAACAAATATTTTATTTATGCTATCCAATTTATATATTATCGAATGGATTTTTAATACATATGGAATGTTTGTATTTGTAAAAGAAAATTCTAAATTAGAAATATTTACAGTGAGTCTAGTTATATTATACGTTCCGCTTTTTATACTATTTCGTATATTACATACGCTTTTACAAAATGTTATAAGGGAGCGTGTGTAACATGTGGCAAGTTGTAAAAAGAGATGTGAGATTTTGGATAGGTGTTACTTTTCTGAGTGTACTAATGATTATTAGTATTGGATATACGTTATTTTTCGATGGGAATATTCGTGAACTTACGATGATGTATAATGAAAAAGGAGAACTAGAGGCTGCTCCATTTTCGCCATCAAGTAAATTTTGGTTCGGAAGTGATACCAAAGGCCGTGACCTTGTCCAATTAATAATAGAAGGCGCGAAATGGACAGTTGGAGCGAGTATAATTATAGCAACTTTACGAGTTATAGTTGGAGGAGGGATTGGTTTACTTCTTGGTATGTATGGTAAGCGATCTTTTCCGGTTATCTCATCCTTTTTTGATCCTTTTAGTATTGTACCAATGGTTATGATTTCTTATTTTATGTTAAATGAAGTTTTAACGTTTGATAGTGGAGCGGAAGTTGTGCCGTTGTATTTGCGGGTGACATTTCAAATTATAGTTCTTACATGTCTTGCTGTACCAACAGTTATGTTGTATGTAGCGCAAGAAGTTAAACGTATTAAGAAAGAAGAATTTATGTTGGCAGCCACTGTGCTTGGCGGGAGTAAATGGCAGAGGTTGAAGCGCCATATATGGCCTCATATGTTACCATCATTTCTTTTATTAGTAGCACAACAATTTGTGAGTACTTTATTACTTCTTTTACACCTTGGTTTGTTGCAATTATTTTTTGGTGGAACAATAACCTTCAGTGGAATGGATCCAGATAGTGTAACAAAAGAATGGACAGGATTAATTGGTCAAAACTTCCGGCACTTAACTACTCATACATGGATTGTACTTATACCGATTGCTTTTTATAGTATGACAATCTTAGCTGGAAACCTAATTAGTAATAGCATGCAAGATGCGATTAAGCTAGGAAATGTGAGAAGGACAGAGAAGGAGAGTAAAGAATTGCAAGTAGAGAAACAAGTACAACCAACTATGAATGACTTTTCTTTTTATAAAGAGATACAAAAATAAAAAAAGATAGCTGAAGACAAATTGTTTTCAGCTATCTTTTTTCGTTTAAAGTGGAGGTAAATCAATCTTACCTTCTTCAAATAATTCTTTTATCATATGCTTCGTATAACCAGCGGCTTGACCAAATGTGATTTTTGCTGGCATTGGTGCTTCGTTAGCATCTACAACTACATCAATAATACACGGTTTATTTTGTTTTACTGCATTTTCGAAAGCGGGAAGTAGCTCATCTAAATTCTCAACACGGTATCCAATACCTCCACACGCCTCTGCATATTTTGCGAAATCTGGGTTCGTTAAGTCTGTTTCGAATTCGATATTACCCATAACTTCTTGTTCAAATTTAATCATCGCAATTTTATTATTGTTTAATACGACGACAACGATTGGTAATTTATATTTTACAGCTGTTACGAAGTCATTCATCGTCATTCCAAATCCACCATCACCACAAACTGCAAATACTTGTTTATCCGGGAAAGCAATTTTTCCAGCAAGTGCACCAGGTAAACCGCAGCCAAGTGTTGCGAGCCAGCTAGAAATGACAAATTGCTGGTTTGTCATATGGAAGTGTCTTGCGGTCCATACTGTTACATTTCCGACATCGACTGATAGAATTGCGTCATCATGTGCTACTTGCTGCAGAGCATGCATAACGCGTTGTGGTTTAATTGGAATGGAAGAGTCTTCTTCTTGATCGTGTAATTTTTCTTCCCACTTTTTCATCATTTCTTGGTGATGTTCTAAGAAGGAATGGTCTGTGTGTTCTTCAACATTTTCAATTAACCATCGTAATGTTTTATCAGCATCACCAGCTAAACCAATATCTGTCGCATAACGTTTCCCGATTTGGGCAGGATCTGTATCGATATGAATTGTTTTTGCTTTTTCAGGTAAGAAGCCGGTGAACGGATAAGAAGTACCGACCATAATTAAAGTATCTGCATGCTTCATTGCTTCATAAGAAGGTTTCGTTCCAATTAATCCTAATCCACCAATACAAAGAGGGTGTTCATCAGGAATAATTCCTTTAGCTGGTAATGTAAGTACGATTGGAGCACCAATATGTTCTGCCAATGCAAGTAAAGATTCTCTCGCATGTTTTGTTCCTTTTCCAGCTAAAATCACAGGCTTTTTCGCTTCATTTATTGCGAGTTTCGCTGCATCTAAATCTTCTTTTTGTGGAAACAACTCAGACAAAGTAAAAGAAGTATTTGTAACACGGGCACCATTTTTCACTTCGAATTTTGGGACATCATCTGGAATAGTAAGAACGGATACACCTTTTTTCGTATAAGCCATTCGAATTGCTTGATTCACTACGGCAGGTAGTTGCTCTGCTGACATAATACGCTGGTTATAAACCGCAACATCATCAAACATTCTTTCTAAATTTACTTCTTGGAAAAAGTCCGTTCCAAGTAAATCGGTTTCTACTTGACCTGAAATTGCTAGAACAGGGGCTTTATCGAGTTTCGCATCATATAAACCATTTAATAAATGAATAGCACCAGGCCCTGCAATTGCCATACAAACGCCAAGTTTTCCTGTTAATTTTGCATAGGCAGCCGCTGCTAATGCACCAGCTTCTTCATGGCGAACTTGAATGAATTTAATTTGATCTTGTTTTTTTCTTAAAGCTTCAATGATAGAATTGATGGAATCTCCAGGCATACCGTATATGTGTTCTACTCCCCAGTCAATTAATAAATCAACTAATGCTTCACCGGCTGTTTTCCCAAACATAATTGTTCCTCCTTATAATAGGTAGATAACATTATGTTTTGGATAAAAAGGGAAAATATACAAATAAGAAAATTTATCTGGTTATTTGTAATCCAAGAATCAGTGTGGGAGGAACAAAAGTTTCACTTTAGCAACTTTAATGATGACCAGCGAATAAAGTGAACACTGTTATTAGTAAAAAACCACTAGTTGCCCACATTAGAAATGTAAGGAAAGAGAGCTGTTTCTTAGCTTTCCAAAGCATTTCATGAATTGTGACATATCCAAGTGAACCAATAGCACTTCCCATAATGAGGCCTTGCAGGTGAAGAGCTTTTCCTTCCATCAAAATGCCAAAAACTGTGCCAGTACCGAGAATAAGAGAAAGTAATAAAGTCGTTAATAAAAAGGAAATATATTTATGTTTTGTAAAAAGAAATGGAATAATTAAAGCTAATCCTTCTGGAATATGGTGAACGACGATTGCTATTAAAAAGGGAATGGCAGAGTCATTATGATTTATAAAAGCTGTACCTAACGCAAATCCACTCGGTATATTATGAATAAATATAGCGAAAGAGAGAAAAAGAAAGGTTTGCCATGCTTGTTGATCTTTTTTATGTATCATTGGATGGTGACAATAGTTATCTAATAAGCCCATAACTAAAATACCGATAGCTATACCAAGTATAGGTCCAATCATTTCATAGCTTGAAAATGTTTCAGGAATAATTTCAAGTGACAATAACCCAAACAAAATACCGCCACATAATGCGTATAAACGATGCATCTTTTCTTCAATGAGTTGGCGTGTTGCTACTCCAACAGCACCGCCTAATAGTAATCCACCGAACGAAAAAAATGTTACAATCATTGGGATCCATAAACGTTCCATAGTATCACACTCCGATTCTATTCCCTTATTTTTAGCTTACGAAAAGAAAAGTTAGATTAGTCCAAGTAATTGTGTTTGAGTATAGAGAAAAAAGTAGTGATTCGTTATAATCTATATATTAAACTTAAGTGAGGAAATGAAAAGGGGAATTGGTTATGCAACAAATTAAAAAAATAGGAAACTCATTTTGGTATATGACACCTGTTTCTGAAACAGATAGACCTATATTAGGAATGGTTGTTGGAAAAGAAAAAACGTTAATGATCGATGCAGGGAATTCAGAAGAACATGCACAATTATTTTTAGAAATGTTAAAAGAACAAAATGTATCGAATCCAGATTTCGTAGCACTAACCCATTGGCATTGGGATCATATTTTTGGATTGCCTGTACTACAAGATGCATTGTCTATTGCACATTCTGAAACGAAAAAAGAGATGCGTACACTTGTTTCTTATGAATGGACAGATGAAGCTTTGGATGCACGCGTAAAAGAGGGTACTGAAATTGAATTTTGTGCGGATTGCATCAAGAAAGAGTTTGAAGAAAAAGCGAGAAATATTAACATTATTCCTCCGGCCTTAACGTTCCAGGATCAAATGGAATTAGATCTTGGTGAGGTGACATGCGTGTTAAAACATGTGGGCGGAGATCATGCACATGATTCAGTTGTAATTTACGTGAAAGAAGAAAAGATATTATTTTTAGGAGACTGTATATATGCAGATATTTTTTCTTCGAAGTGGAACTATACGACGAAAAGAACGTTTAAATTGATAGATGAATTAGAGAAATTTGATGCTAAGACATATATTCTCTCTCATGGGGAAGCGATAAATCGAGAGGAGTTTTTACAAGAGATTCGTATGTTAAAAACAGTAGGAACTTATACAGAAGCTCATAAAGGTGATGAAGAGAAGATAAAGGCAGCGTATAAACAAGAACTAGATAGAGAATTAAATGAAGATGAGTTAGAAACAATAACGTATTTTGTCAATGGTTATGAAATGAATAATCAATAAGACACTACATTAATCCAATATAATTAAATTGCACAAAAAGAGTATTGAAATTTAATTCAATACTCTTTTCAATAGTTAAATATGTAGTTTCAACTAAATTCTAAATATAGGGGTTCATCGTCTGAATTGATTTTATTCTATTTATTTTTCGTATAGATAGTGGTTCAAGTAGAAGCTTTCTTTGCTAATTCAGTAATATATTCAAAGAATACATCACGTTTTACATCATAAACGACATTTACAGGTCGTCCATCAGCAGTTTCCTCTGTACGCCCCTGGCTAGGTCCATATGTATGAACGATACTATTAATCGTTTCAGTTTTTGCAAGGCTAGTGTTTCCGACAAGCGCGGTAGTTAGTACATCCCATAAATAATAAGTAGAGTTCGTTGAGAAGTGAACGAGAGGGGGGACCATTGCATAACATTGACCAAGGAAATCAACACCAATATACTTTCTCTCTTTTGCCCACTGTTCACGTATGTCTATAGTTAACGGAACTTGGTTTGTACTTTCTAGTGTCACTAAGTCGATTTTAATTTTTGCATCCCATACACGAGCTACTGCTTCAGGGTCCCAAAACGAATTCCACTCAGCTGTTCCATCATGCTCTGGTTCATGTACATTGCCTGCTGTAAGAAATGTACCACCCATCCAAACGAGACGTTCAATTTTATCTTCGATGATGGGAGTTTCATATAATGCACGAGCAAGGTCAGTTAGGGGCCCGGTAAATAATAAAGTTGTTTTTCCTTCCGTTTGTAGAAGTGTTTCTATTAAATGGTGATGTGCAGGCTTTGCTGCCATGGGTGTTACAACTTTTCCAGACTCATTTAAAATTGGTAAAGCATCTACATAAAATGCATGCATCCGCCAGTCTTTCGGAAACGGGTTTTGCCCACGAGAGTTTGAAGCGGCTACTGCAATATTATCTTTGCTGAAGCGATCAATAATTTTACGACTTGCAGACATTGCGGGTTCTAAATAACAGTCTGCTGGGATAACAGATACACCGGTAAGTTCAACGTTTTCCATTTGAAGTAATAAAAATAATGAAATTAAATCATCTACGCCGCCATCATGATTGAAGTACACTTTTTTCTTCATTGTAATCTCCATCCTATATGATTTAGTTAGAAATTAAATATGAATTGAGGAAAAGTCATCAATAATTTCCACCACTTCAATTTCTCCATTAATCAGTAGCTCAGGAAGCTCATTTCTAATATTTCCTTTCCAATACTCTCTAGCTTGTTCGATTTTTTGAGAAAAAGGAATACCATCTTCTTTCGGTAAAAGATTACCGTCACCTTCAAAAGAACTTCCGATTACTCGTAGTTTAACAATCTGTAAAACTTCTCGATTGTAAGAATCAAATAATGCTTTCCATTTTAAAGCATCTTCATAGCTTTTTGAAGCGTATAAACAAGATAACCTGGAAGGGTATTCAGGGAATTCTTGTAGTCTAACCATTTCTACAATTGTTTCTCTAACTGCTCTAATTGTTTGATCCATATAACTCATAACTACTTTAGCACTTTCATTATTTATATGTAATTCGTCATTTTTATAGTGATTATTTAAAATTTGTATGCCATCTTCACCATTAGCATTTAATTGTTCTCTTTCAAAAAAGAAGTGATATAGAGTATTGTGTTGATTTTTGTTAAAAGGAATCATTTGTCTGATATGCATTTTTTTCCTTGTTACGATGTGATATGCGTAAAATTCTGCTTCATTCATGGTTATCCTCCTAGTAATAGTGTAATGCAATGTTAAATTTAGTAATTCAACATTGAAATATATAAAACCTTTATAAGTAAAAGTGAGAATTTGAGTTGAAAGTAAAGAAAATATATGAAAACGTTTTAAATTTGTTCACAAAATGTTCACTTACGAAGGGGTTTCCAATGTCGATATAATGACAAAGACTCAAAGAGAGAGGATGATGAAATTTGCCAACAACAAGAAAGGAAAACTTCCAATTTGGCATGATGATGTGCTTTGGAATGGTTATCGTAATGACGTTTTACAATTTACTAATGAATGAAACAGGAGGACCAATTTATATTAAAGAGATTGCATTAGAACTATTAATTGGCTTTATTATTGCGCTATTAATTGAAATAAGTATAGTTGGACCTTGTGCGAAAAAAATTGTATTCATGTTGCCATTTGATAAATCTAAGAAAATAAATATTATCGTTGCAATGGCGACAACTATGGTAATCGGAATGGTGTTCTTTATGTCATTTTTCGGTATGGCTATGATGCATTTACATGGTGGACTACAAGGAGATTCATTTGTTTCAATTTATTTTTCGATTTTTATTAAAAATTTCATAATGGCATATCCATTACAATTAATTATTATGGGACCGCTTGTACGTTTCTTATTTGCAAAATTTGTTATGAAAAAGAAATCTTTTAATGTAGCGTAATTTTTATTTATAAAACATTATATATAAATAATTATAAAACACATCTCGTATTTTTGAGGTGTGTTTTTTTTCATTCCAAGTTATTTTCATAGTGATGTGACATTTGTCCTTTTGCCATTATAGGATGATGGTTTTTAATTAAGTCAGAAATAAAGGATGAGGAGATGATTTTTTGAAAGGTATTCTATTTGCTGTTTTTGCGGGGATATTTATAACACTTCAAGGAACCTTTAATGCGAAACTTAGTTCACATATCGGTATATGGTCGACGAGTATTATAACCCATTTAATTGGATTCATTATTGCAACAACTGTATTTTTGTTAAAGAAAGAAGAGAAAGTAACGGATTTAAAGAGTGTAAAAAAAATATATTTAGTAGCGGGTGCATTTGGTGGATTCATTATTTGTGCAGAAACTATGGCGATATATTCACTAGGAGTTACATTGACAGCTGGCACACTAATGGTTGCTCAATTGTTAACGGCAACAGTTATTGAAATGAAAGGACTGTTTCATATAAAAAAGATACAGATGGAGAGATATCATATTGTGGGAACAATAGTAATGATTATAGGTATTGTTGTATTTAATATGTAAATGAAAGGAGGAAATGAATATGGAGAATAGATCAAGTTTAATTACGCATTATTTGAAAATCAATAAAACGCTCGAGATTTTTTCCAAAATAGATACAGCATATTTTCAATTAAATCATTTTGAAAAAGGCGAGCTTATTTGCAATATAGATGACGAAATGAATCGTTTATATTTTGTTGTTAAAGGTAAAGTAAAAGTTTATACGATTACACCTGAAGGGAAGAAACTAATCCTTCGCTTTATTAATCCACTCGCAATTGTTGGTGATATTGAATTAATTCAAAATAGCAAAGCACATAATGTCGTTGAAGCTTGTTCAGATGTTGTAGCGATTTCCATTTCTAATACGGTTATTAGAAACAAGTTATTACATGATCCTATATTTATGAAATTCTTACTTGAAAACATTGCGAACACGTTAAAAATATCGACTCGTTTTACTGCTCTTAATTTACTTTATCCTGTAGAAGTACGTGTAGCTAGTTATTTACTTTCAATTTCAACAGATAGTAACGGAAATATGTACAAAGGGGATTTGGATACGACATCGGTAACGAGTATTGCAGGCTTTATAGGGGTAAGTTATAGGCACGTAATTCGGGTATTACAAAGATTTTATAATGAAAAATTAATTGAAAAAAGTAATGGAGTTATTGTCATTAAAGATTTTTCTAGAATGAAGGAAGTCGCTAAAGATAATATATATGAGCAATGAAAGGGAGAGGAAGATTTTGATTGGATTTAGTTTAGCTATATTAGCAGGAATATTAATTAGCTTACAATCTGTTTTTAATGCAAAAGTAAATGAAAATGTAGGACAGTGGTTAACGACTACATGTGTCCTTGGAATAGGTCTCATTAGTTCTATTCTATTTTATATCATTACAGAAAACAGTATTAGCATTAAAGTGTATACTGCAAATTATTTGTTTTATGTAAGTGGACTGTTTGGCATCGGGTTAATTATTTGTATAATGGGTGCAATAAAGAGTTTAGGTCCAGCATATACGGTGCTAATTAGTCTTATTACTCAATTGGTCGTTGCGTTATGTATTGATACATTTGGATTATTTGGAATGGAGAGCATTCCATTACAAATAAATAAATTAGTTGGTATAGGTTTATTAATTGTGGGAGTAGGTATTTTTAAAAATCTATTTTCGAATAAGAAAGCTATTCATATAAGAAAGGATAGGGTCTAAAGAATTTAAAGGTAAAATGTTGACGGTCAGAACATATACAATTAAAAAGTAGTAAGTGGGTTATAAGAAGAGAGGGTAAGTGATTCAACATATGTTGCAAGATGGTGTACATGATTTGGAAATCGATGAGATTCAACATTTTAGCTCCTACGTAAAGTGCATGCAAGATTTTATCCCGCTATTTGTCGGGCAGTAAGACCCCTACCTCAAAATTCAGCGAGAGCAAAGAAGTTAGGTGGGGTTCGGGCTGCCCGTAAAAGCTCGATTGGTGAGGGCTAATAATCAGTGGGGGATGAGCAAAGCCCCCACTGATTAAAGTTTCACTTCACAATTATGTTTCTGCCTTTGATTTTATTAAAATTAACATTTATGACCTAAGTATAAATGTATTGAGCTCTTCTTTACTTTTTTATTTTTTGAACCGTAAATGAACAAACTTCAACATTTTTATTAAGTTTACAATTCTCATCATTATACGCGTACTACCGTCCCAATCTTTATTTGTAGCTATATCTTTAAAGAAAGGGGAGCAGCTCAATACTTTTATTGTAGAGGACCATTTTTCTATTGATTTTGGATTATTTACGTAAAAATACATCATAGCACCGTTATTACCAGATTTTTTTACAGTAGCATTCGAAAGATTCAGTGCGAACTTTGATTCAGCGTCAAAATATAATTCTCCTGCAGGGAAACGTTTTGACATAGCGACTACGATCTTTTTTAAATCTTCTTCTTTAAAGTAATAAAACACACCTGCTGATATAAAAAGAATACCGTCGTTTGGATTATATTTTATATCGTCAAACCAAGAAGTATCAAAAAATGATTTAGCAATGCTAATGTTTCTAGGGGTATCTTCAATTAAAGTTTTGCGAAAAGAGATTGCATCGGGCAAATCAAGATTGTACCAATGTATTGTACCGTTATCGATTCTTGAAAAAGTAGTGTCTAGTCCGGAACCGATGTTTACAATAGTAGCATTCGGGTGTTTTATTATAAATTGTTTTATCGTATCGTCAATTTTTCGTGCACGGGTAATGTATGTGATACATCCGTATTCGCCAAATGTATTTGCTATTGTTGAGAAGTCAAAATCACATTCTTTAATTATTCGAATAGCTTCTATATCATCTAAAATATCCTTATTTTTCTCACTGCCATATGCTCTTCCCCATAGTGGAATAAGCATTGTACCTTGTACAGATTGCAAATCTAATTCTTTAACCATGAAACATCCTCCGTTTAATAATAAACAATATATCTAGTCGTTATTTAACATTTTTGAGAGCATTGTATTTGTTTTATATAGTCCATAAGTTAAATCCCGTCTATCCTCTTCAGATAACTTTTCGAGGTTTACTGTGAAATTATTATATATTTGTTTCCATCTCTCATAATGTACTTTTTCAGCTTTTTCTGTCAGAGAGATTAATATAGCTCTTTTGTCTACCATATCTTGCTTTTTTATGATGTATCCGTTTTGTTCTAAGTTACGCACTGTTACACTTAATTGTTGTTTAGGGATGTTTAAATAACTAGCAATCATTTTTAAGTTTACAGGCACCTTTTGCTGGGCGATATACTCTACTACGTGTTGTTCTAAATGTGTAAATTCTGAGGATTTCTCCGATAGTAATTTAAAAGTACCTGACATATTTAATAATAAATTCATGTATTCGTTTAATAATTCGTTTTGGGTCATTGTTTTTGATTCCTTTATGAATTTAGTTATTATTTTATTACTAAATTTACTATAAATCAATTAAAGTTACTCTTTATAGTAAATGAATGTTTACTAATAACTATTTTTTTGAATTTATGTGGACTGAATTATAAGGGCGCGAGAAGTGGTTTTAGGTAAGGAGAATATAACCGAAAAAAATATTACTAAACGTATATAACTAATGAATACAATGTCTTTTTCGGTTATTATGTTGTAAATAATTTTATGATAAAATCTTTTACATAATGAAATAAAGGGGTAGTATTCTATGGGTTATTTCTCAAATGGTTTATTAGTTTTGTTTGTGCTAATCGTATGCAGTTGTATATTTTTTGGTTGATAATATAATGAGAGTCTTATATAAAAGAAGTTATCTTAAGTGAGATAACTTCTTTTTACTTTATATTGAGAAGGAATTCTATCTTTCTTATTGAAGTTTGTTCTAGTTATTTTTACATCAATCAGATTTGTGTAAAGGGAATTTTATGAAATATAAACAAGCCAGAGAATAGGGAGTATTTACATGGAAAATAGTATACGCTACACAAGTGAACATCCTACAGATTTTAATGGATTATTATCCTTATACGAATCTTTAGGATGGAATTCTCTTAAATTAACGGTTAACGAGTTAGAACGAATGTGTAAGCAAAGTTGGTATGCAATTTATGTTTTTGATGATAAGAGGTTAGTAGGGATGGGGCGTGTCATATCAGATGGAGTCATAACAGGCATTATTTGTGGAGTTGGTGTATTGCCAAAATATCAGTCTAGTGGCATCGGAAAAGAAATAGTGAAACGATTAATCCAGCACTGTGAACAAAACAAGGTTATTCCACAACTTATGTGTGTAGAAAAGTTGCAATCTTACTATGAATCTATAGGGTTTGAAGCATTCTCTATTGGGATGACAAAACATATTATAAGATAGAGGTGCTTTATCCCGCTATTTGCCGGGTAGTAAAACCCCCCACTGATTAAAGTTTCACTTTATATTTTCAGTTTACTCGTACATATTTTCAAACTTCAACATAAAGGAGAATGGCTGTATGGAGATTGCTAAAGGGATAGAAATGTTACAACTTGAATTTCAAGAATTTGTTATTCATCCAATTCTTTTATGGGATGATGAAATGGCAGTATTAATAGATACGGGTTTCCCAGGACAAATTGAAGATATACAAGTAGAGATGGAAAAGGTTGGGGTATCATTTGATAAGTTAAAAGTCGTGATTTTGACGCATCAGGATATTGATCATATAGGTAGTCTTCCGGAATTGTTGCAGCGCTGTCGAAGTAATATTAAAGTTTATGCGCACGAACTAGATAAGCCATATATCGAGGGGGATTTACCTTTATTGAAGGACGGAAATATAGAGAACCGACCAAAAGGAAAAGTGAGTGATACTGTGATTGACGGGCAAGAACTTCCATATTGCGGTGGAATACTAATTCTTCATACTCCAGGGCATACTCCGGGTCATATTAGTTTATATTTGAAACAAAGTAAAATTCTTGTCGCTGGAGACTCGATGTATAGTGTGAATGGAGTGTTAGGAGGAATTCATGCCCCAACAACTTTAAATATTATGGAAGCACGGCAGTCTTTGAAGAAGTATTTAAATTTACATATTGAATCTGTAGTTTGTTACCATGGGGGATTTAGTAAGCGGAATATAAATGTTCAACTTCAAAATTTGTAAAAGTTAAAGTGAAATTTTGTGTTAAACAGCATTGAAGTATAATCTGATTATTAGTATATAAATAAATTATAAAAGAGCATGTTTGAAAAAATTCAAACATGCTCTTTTATTAAAGCAAATCAGTTTAATATGTATGACCTAATCCGCTCCAATAAAAAGAAACGATTTCTTGTGATAATTCATCTATATTTGCAAGAATAGGATTGTGATTTTCATCTTTAAAATTCCCAATTGATAATAAAGATACGAAAGCATGAGCCGCAAATTTAGCGTTTCCTTTCGGGATTTCTCCGATGTGCATCGCATTATCGAGTGCTTTTTCTAGTACTTCATACATATTATCTTCAGCATTTTTTAATTCTTTCAATTGTTCTTCAGATAACGACAGTTTTGCATCTTTCATAAAATTTTTCATATCAATATCCATCGTTGCGTGTAAGTAAACTTTAGCGAAGTCTAATAATCTTTCTTCTAACGTTTTGTTTGTAGAGAGTATTTGAGACATATTCTCACGTATACGTACCATCATTTCGATCATAGTAGCGGTAAATAAATCGGCTTTTGTTGAATAGTAATAGTAGACAGTTGCTTTCGTAACACCACAAACTTTTGCGACCTCATCCATAGAAACGACTTGATAATTTTGTGTAAGAAATAAGCGGGTTGCTACTTCTAAAATGGTTTCTTTTGTAGATTTTGTATTTTTATTTTGACGCGGCCTTCCGAGAGGACGTTGTTTTTGTTCCAAATACATTCGCTCCTGACATTTATGATTGAGATAATTATAACATAATTTTCAATCATTCTTGATTAATTAACCGACCAGTATATATAATTAATAATGGAGAAAAAAAGGAAGGTGGGTTTTTATGAAAAAGCACCCGTTACATATGTTAGGGAGGCTTGTAGCAGGGAGAAATACGCAGTGGATCACTTTATCGGTGTGGATTCTTATTACATTATTACTTTCATTTACGTTACCACAAGTAAACAGTACGAAAGAACCGAATCCGAAAAATTTACCTGAAACAGCTATGTCACAGCAAGCGGAAGCGCTTATGAAAAAAGAGTTTCCGAATAATGCAGGGAATCCGTTGTTAGTAGTATGGTATAGAGATGGTGGATTACAGTCACAGGATTATAAACTCATACAAGATGTTTATAAGGAGTTAAAAGCTAGTCCTTTAAAAGAACAATCAACGTTACCACCATTTGATACAATCCCAGAGCAAGTATTATCAAAAAGTGCATCAAAAGATGGTACATCATTTGTTACACCGGTATTTTTTAATAAATCTGCTGGTACAGATATATTAAAAGGAAATCTTGAAGAGTTTAGAAAAATAGTGAATAGTAAGGTGGATGAAGATCCATTTAAACAAAAAATAAGTGAATCTGGTTTACATGTTCGATTATCAGGACCTGTAGGTATTCAAACGGATGCAGTTAGTTTATTTAGTCAAGCAGATGTGAAATTGTTAGTGGCTACTGTACTACTAGTGTTAGTTTTGTTAATTTTACTGTATCGTTCACCAATTTTAGCGATTTTACCTATACTTGTTGTTGGCTTTGCATACGGTATTATTAGTCCTACACTCGGTTTTTTAGCTGATCACGGATGGATTAAAGTAGATGCCCAAGCGATATCAATTATGACAGTATTATTGTTTGGCGCTGGAACGGACTATTGTCTATTTTTAATTTCGAGATATAGAGAGTACTTGTTAGAAGAAGAAAGTAAATATAAAGCATTACAACTTGCGATTAAAGCTTCTGGCGGTGCAATTATAATGAGTGCATTAACTGTTGTACTTGGATTAGGAACATTACTACTTGCTCATTATGGAGCCTTTCATCGATTTGCAGTACCATTTAGTGTTGCTGTATTTATAATGGGAATCGCTGCTTTAACGATTTTACCAGCACTATTATTAATATTCGGTAGGATTGCATTTTTCCCGTTTATACCGAGAACAACTTCAATGAATGAGGAGTTTGCAAGAAAGAAAAAGAGGGCTGTAAAAGTTGAAAAATCAAAAGGCTCCTTTAGTAAAAAACTTGGAGATATTGTAGTACGAAGACCGTGGACAATAATTATGCTAACTGTATTTGTATTAGGCGGATTGGCTTCATTCGTACCACGTATTCAATACACATATGACTTATTAGAGTCGTTTCCAAAGGATATGCCTTCTCGTGAAGGGTTTACGTTAATTAGTGATCATTTCTCAGCTGGTGAACTAGCACCAATAAAAGTTGTTGTTGATACGAAAGGCAAAGAGCTTCCTATTAAACAAGAACTAGAGAAATTTTCTTTCGTAAATACAGTGAAAGAGCCAAAAGAGGGAAAAGAAAATAAGCAAATACAAATGTATGAAGTTTCTTTAGCGGAAAATCCATACTCAATTGAAGCGTTAGATCAAATTCCTAAATTGAAAAGTAGTATAGAAAAAGTATTAAAAGGTGCTGGGATTAGTAATGCTAAAGATCAATTATGGATTGGTGGGGAAACAGCTTCATTATATGATACAAAGCAAATTACGGAACGTGATGAATCAGTAATTATTCCAGTAATGATTAGCATTATCGCTTTACTATTACTTGTCTACTTACGATCGGTTGTTGCGATGATTTATTTAATTGTAACTGTCGTTTTATCATTCTTCTCAGCGTTAGGAGCAGGATGGATATTACTTCATTACGGTATGGGTGCGCCGGCCATTCAAGGTGCGATACCGTTGTACGCATTCGTATTTTTAGTTGCTTTAGGTGAAGATTATAATATCTTTATGGTTTCAGAAATATGGAAAAACAGAAAGACACAAAATCACTTGGATGCAGTAAAAAATGGTGTAATACAAACAGGTAGTGTTATTACATCGGCTGGTTTAATTTTAGCAGGAACTTTTGCAGTGTTAGGTACACTTCCAATTCAAGTATTAGTTCAATTTGGTATTGTAACTGCAATTGGCGTATTACTAGATACGTTTATCGTAAGACCGTTACTTGTACCCGCGATTACAGTAGTTTTAGGCCGATTTGCTTTTTGGCCAGGTAAACTTTCAAGAAAGAGTGAAGAAATACAAAAGGTGGATGCATAGTTAAAAAAGCCAAGGATATTTTCCTTGGCTTTTTTCAATGTAGTTAATTAATTTTTTGAAGTCAAATCATCAGCTGCAGCGTGATCAGCATCTTCAATTGTTGTTTCGGGCATTCCGTATAAGCCGTTCATTGCTTGTTCTTCGATAGTAAGATTTGCAGTATTATTATTTTGAATAGATGTAGTGTTTTCAGTAACATTTTCTTTTTTATTCATATTTTTGTTATTCATGTATGTATCCTCCAAATTTCATTTGATTTATCTATAGTATGTGGATGGATTTCCAGAAATATGTGAATTGATTCTTACATATGTTATATAATTAAATGAATAATTAGGGTGAATTTTAAACTGTTAGGAGTGAACAAGTATGGTGAGAGCAAGGGAATTAGCCTTCTAAAATAAAAAGAAAATTTTAGGAGGCTATTAGAATGAAGTTTCATGTAATTGATAGAGAAGATTGGAATAGAGAGCGGTATTTTGAGCATTATTTAAAGTTGAAATGTACATTTAGTATGACTGTGAATGTTGATATCACGATGTTATTAGAGGAAGTATATCAAAAGGGAATAAAATTTTATCCCGTTTTTATATATTTAATTTCTAGAGTAGTAAATAATCATAAAAAATTTCGAACATGTTTTAACGATGAAGGAGTTTTAGGCTATTGGGAGGAAATGATACCGAGTTATACAATCTTTCATAAAGATGATAAGTCTTTTTCAAGTATATGGACGGATTATTCAAGTGATTTCCGCACTTTCTATAAAAAGTATGAAGACGATATGAGATACTATGCTAGTGTTCATGGTCTTTTCACGAAAGAAAATATTCCGCCTAATGTATTTCCGATTTCTAGCATACCTTGGACTAGTTTTACTGGATTTAATCTTAATATTAATAATGATGAAAATTTTCTATTGCCAATTATAACTTGTGGGAAATATTTTAACGAAGGAAACAAGGTTATGCTACCAGTTTCATTGCAAGTACATCATTCGGTTTGTGATGGATATGATGCGAGTAAATTTATAGAAGATTTACAGCAGTTAAGTAATACTTGCAATGAGTGGCTTAAGTAATATCTAATTTTTAATTATATAAAGTGAAACTTTAATCAGTGGGGGGGTTCAGCCCTCACCAATCGGGATTTTACGGGCAATTGATCCCCCACCTAACTTCTTTGCTTTCGCTGAATTTTGAGGTGGGGGTCTTACTGCCCGGCAAATAGCGGGATAAAATTGAAAATGAATAAAAGAAGAGAACATGTTTATATTACATGGTCTCTTTTTATTATTCATTAATACTAAGTAACTGTGGAAAATATAGGGTGATTTGTAGTTTAATAGTAAAGAGAGTGATTAGTGTTAATTTTCTTAGTTTTTAAAAAGGATATAAATGTTTTAATAGGGGGGAGTAAAGCGAAATTTGTAAGCATTGAAAAAGAGGAGATCCTAATTGGGAATATGGCAAATTTGTATTGTAAAGTATTTGAGAAAACAAATTTCAATGAAATGATCAAGCGAATGAATAGGCATATAGAATATACAGGTTTTAAAGGTATAGTAGCAATAAATGATGAAAATGAAGTAGTTGGTTTTACTTATGGTTATCGCTCAATGGAGGGACAGTACTATAATCAATTAATGAGAGAAGCGTTACATCTAGAGCAAGTAGACGAATGGTTGCAAGATTGTTTTGAATTTGTAGAGTTAGCAGTTCACCCACAATATCAAAATAAAGGTCTTGGAACGAAATTACATAATAAATTACTAGAAGGAGTTTCAAATAGAACGAGTGTTTTAACAACACAAATAAACAATGAAAAAGCACGTTCGTTATATGAAAGATTAGATTGGATAAATGTATTGGAGCCATTTCATCCAAGTAAAAATGATGTTCCATATGTAATAATGGGAAAAGCATTAAAAACAAAAGTGAATTGATAATTATGGCATTCACAAAAATTATTGGTTTGTAATAATGAAGGGGAAAACAACAATGATATCTATAGAAAAAGCTACAATTTTAGATGCTGAGAAATTAACAGAAATAATGAAAAGAACATTTGATGCAGAAGCAAAACAATGGCTATACGGCCAAGATGATGTCATTGATTATAACATTCAACCGCCAGGATATTCTTCAGTTGAAATGATGGAATATTCCATTGAAGAATTGGATTCTTTCAAAGTTGTAATGGATAAAGAAATAATCGGAGGGATAATAGTTACGATTTCTGGTAAGTCGTACGGTCGAATTGATCGTATTTTTGTAAATTCTGTTTATCAAGGAAAAGGCATTGGATCACATGTTATGAAATTAATAGAAAAGGAATATCCAAACATAAAGATTTGGGATCTCGAAACATCTAGTAGACAAATTAATAATCATCACTTTTATAAAAAGATGGGCTACCAAATGATTTTTGAATCGGAAGATGAGTATTGTTACGTGAAAAGAATAAAAACAAGCTCAAATAAAGAGAGTGTAGTTACAAATAAAGATATGAAAAATAGTCAATACGAAAACTGTAATTTAGCAAATACAGAGTATTATCAAGTGAATTTAAAAAACAGTTCATTTGTTGGTAGCAATATAATGAATACGAATATGAGTAATTGTAATGTAAGTCAATCAAAGTTTAGAAATATAAATTTTAGATGGTCATCATATGCAGATTTAAATCTTTCTGGTAGTAAATTTAATTTGGTGACTTTAGGTGGAGTGCAATTTAAAAATACAAGTCTCGGAGATGAGAAGGAACCTATTTTATTCGATAAATGTGATTTGGAAGGTAGCACCATAAGTAATAGTAATCTGAAAAATATTGAAATAGAAAATTGTGATATAGTCGGCATGAAACTAAATGGTATTCTGATCGAAAATTTGCTTAATTTATATAATAAAGTGAAAAGTTAACCATATAGATATAGTTGTTAATCTTTTTGGAAATTAAGTATTATATCGAAATAATTATGTAAAAATGACATAAAGAAATACGGACGAGAAGGTCATTCATGAACGTTTCTAGAATACACACAAATATATTGTTATTTATATGGAGGAGAGAAAGATGGAGATCAATGTTAGAGCAGTAGAAATACAAGATGCTAGAGCAATTCATCGTATATGTATGCAGGATGACGTTTTACCGTATATGGTTTTCTTACCTAGCATGCGTGTAGAAGCTATGGAAAATAGAATTCGAAATTTAGCACCAAATCAATTTGAATTTGTTGCAGAATATGATGGAGAAATTGTTGGATTTGTAGGTTTAACACAAAGTCCGGGCCGAAGATCTCATTCAGGCGATTTATTCATTGGGGTTGATAGTGAATATCATAATAAAGGAATTGGGAAAGCACTTCTTACGAAGATGCTTGATTTGGCTGATAATTGGTTAATGTTAGAGAGAGTAGAACTAGGTGTGTTAGAAACGAATCCAAAAGCAAAAGCTTTATATGAAAAATTTGGATTTGTAGAAGAGGGAGTAAAGATAGGGAATTTGAAAGCTCACGGAAAGTTTATTAATGAAATTATGATGAGTCGTTTTAGACCGGATGGTTTAATTGTACATAATTAGTAGTTAAAAGCATGACAGTATACTGTCATGCTTTTTTATTAGAATTTGGCTGTATTAAAAATAATACTAAACCAATAAAAATAACGGTAATTCCTAGTCCTTGTTGTAAAGAAATGGTCTCATGTAATATAAAGTACGCTAGTATACAAGTGCCAATTGTTTCACCTAAAATACTCATTGAAATTACAGTAGCACTTATCCATTTTAATAACCAATTAAAAATGGTTTGTCCTAAAATTGTAGCAATGAAAGCTAATCCAATAAAGCACAACCAAGTTTGTGTAGAGTAATGGATGAAAGATTCTTGTTGTGTGAAAGCAAATATGCCAAGAAAGCCAGCACTACTTCCATAACTAATTACCGAATATGGTATAAGTGACAAATCTTTACGAACGTGTTGGCTAATGAAAAAATAAGCAGTAATGATACCGGCAGCGATAAGTGCTAAAATATCTCCATATAAAGCTTCTCCACTAATTTGGAAATCTTGCCAGCCAATGATGATACTACCTGAAATAGCGATGAGGCAACCAATAACTGCTCCTTTCGTAAATCTCTCCTTAAATAAAAAATAACCACCAATCATTGAGAACAAAGGTTGTAACGTTACGATAACTGTAGAGCTTGCTACAGAAGTATATTGTAATGATTCAAACCATAGTACATAATGTGCAGCTAAAAATAGCCCAGATACGAATCCAAGTGCCCATTGTTTTTTCGTTAAAGTTTTTAGCTCATTTCGACTATTTTTATTAAATAGTAATAACGGTAACAGAATTAGTGTAGCAAAGAAGAATCGGTAAAAAGCAATGATTGTCGCAGGAGCATCTGCCAATTTTACAAAAATAGCTGAAGTTGATAAGGCGAATACACCAAAAAATAAGATGCAATATGAAAGAATAGGTGATTTCAAAGTTTGTCCCTCCGATAGAATGTTTATTATAATAAACTTAATGCGATATAATGTACAAAAGTAAGTATATAAGTCCCGGAGATAATAGGGAAGGGTTATTTGCCTTTGTTTAGTATGTCAGCACAAAGACAACGAAACATGCATTATGATGGACGAAAGGAAGTTTTACTGTGATACATGATAGGCTTGGACAAACGGTATTAAGTTATCGTAAGAAAAATAATATGACAATTCGTGAATTCGCTGATTATGCAGGGATTAGTACGTCGTTAATTAGCCAAATTGAAAGAGGACATGCTAATCCTTCTTTAAATGTTTTGGAATTAATTGCAAAAGCATTAAATGTACCGCTGTTTACACTTTTTATTAACGATATTGATACAGATTCACTCATTTCTAAGAAAAAAGATCGAAAAAAAGTATATCGGGAAAACAATGATCACATTGTATATGATGTATTAACACCTGATTTTATGAAAGCACGTATTGAAATGCTAATGATGGATTTAAATAAACAAGCAAACACAACAGAAAGCCATTATTCCCATGAAGATAAGGAAGAGATTGCTGTTATTATGAAAGGGGAAGTGTATGTGGAATTGGAGGGAAAAGAATATTTTTTAGAAGAAGGCGATGTTGTACGTATTCCACCGAATGTGAAGCATCGATTTTTGAATAAAAGTGATGAATCGAATCACATTTTATTTGTCCTGACACCATCTTTAGGATGAAAATATAGTGATTTTTATTAGGGGAGGAAGAAAATGGAAAACGATAGTATTTTAAAAGGCGGCCTTTCAATTATTTCTCAATGTAAAAAAGAAACAAATGATATTTGGCATGCACATTTTGGAGCAGCTGCAATTGCTAGTTATTTTTTTATGAAAGATAATAATATTGATGAAGAAACAGCTCGTAATATGTATTCGCAAACAAGGATGATGCTGAACAAGAAAAAAATTGGTGAGATGATTGATGATAAAAAAGAAATGAATTTTCAAATTGCGGAGAATATGATTATAAAATCTTTAGAACAAACGATTGATGAGCTTCATTGGGTGGGGCATAACGTCATTTATGCGTCATTGAGTTTATTAGCTATGAAAGAGCTACAAAAATGGGGTGATAATCAAGCAATTGAAGGGATTACTACTCTTATTTTATCATTTCGAAAAACAATTCCAGGTAGATCGTGGATTGGTTATACGACGAAAGAAGTAAAACAATTAAGTTTTGAAGATGAGATACAAAGTGAATTGAGTAATCCAACACAAGTATCTCAGTTCATTTTAAATGAGTTATCGAAATTTAATAGTATTTATCGAGCGGAATCACATCATGATTTAATTGGGCATTTGCTTACATACTCCCACGCAATTAATATAATGTATGATTTAGGACATATAGATATATTTCAACGAGGGATACGTCCGCTGTTAAAACTAGTATACGTACTAAGAGCTAGCCAAAAGCTCAAGCTGAATACGGAAATAACTTTACACTCACCTATAGATCGATTACCTTTAATTCAATCTAAACGTGCAAATATTTTACCAACTGAAAATATATTTTGGATAAAAGACTATAGTGAATTCGATTGGGATTTTGGTCATGTATTTAAATTCTCATATAGTTATTTTAATCATATACAGAGAGCTCCAAATTATAAAGATATCACATTAGAAAAATTCCGTTATGTTATTAATTCTTAATGAACGTTAATGATCTGTAAAAGGAAGTTTAATCTAGTTTCTTTTTTTGTTAGTAGTATATTATTTTTTCAAATATGTAAGATTTTACATGCGTATTTTACTTTTACTAATTATGTAAGTAGGCTATACTGAAATACATACATTTTATTTTTGGAGAGATGTAAAACGACATGGAACTAGCGAAATTGGAAAAAGTAATTGAAATAAAAAAAGAAGAACTTTTATATTTAGTATCGGATTATGGAATTCAACATGAAAAAGTATTGGCATTGAGTCAAGAACTAGACAAATTAATCAATTACTTTATGTTTTTAAAATAAAGAGAACTATGACGGGGTTTGTAAATGTTATAGTTCTTTTTTATTAGGTAATTTGAAAATATATTAAAATATATTGTCTAATTTCTTACAGAATGCGCAACTTGCTAGTCGAATATAAGGACTTTTGGTTATAATAAAAAGGAATTATTAATTGTATCGGTTAGGAGCGCAGCACATATGAAAACAGTTGTTGTTATCGGTGGAGGTATAACGGGACTTTCTACTATGTTTTATTTAGAAAAATTAAAAAAGGATTATAATATCGATTTAAATTTAATTCTTATTGAGAAAGAAGAGCATTTAGGTGGTAAAATCCATAGTGTGGAAGAAAAGGATTTCATTATGGAGTCAGGGGCGGATTCAATCGTTGCTCGTAATGAACACGTTATGCCACTTGTAAAAGATTTAAATTTAGAAAATGAAATGGTATATAATGAAACGGGTATTTCTTACATATATTCTGAAAACATGTTACATCCAATTCCTTCTGATACTATATTTGGGATACCGATGAGTGCCCGGTCGTTGTTTAGCAGTACGCTAGTCTCAACGAAGGGGAAAATCGTAGCTTTAAAAGATTTCATAACGAAAAATAAAGAGTTTACGAAAGATACATCACTTGCTCTATTTTTAGAAAGCTTTTTAGGGAAAGAGTTAGTGGAAAGACAAATTGCTCCTGTGCTTTCAGGCGTATATTCTGGTAAATTGAATGAGCTTACAATGGCATCTACATTACCGTATTTACTGGATTATAAAAATAAGTATGGAAGTATTATTAAAGGTTTTGAAGAGAATAAAAAACAATTTCAATCAGCAGGAAATAAAAAATTCGTATCATTTAAAGGTGGACTATCTACGATAATTAATCGCTTAGAAGAAGTGCTGACTGAAACTGTCGTAAAAAAAGGTGCTATAACGACGGCTGTAAGTAAACAAGAAGATCGATATGAGATTTCTTTTGCAAATCATGAAACAATACAAGCAGATTATGTTGTTTTAGCAGCTCCACATGATATAGCGCAAACTTTATTACAGTCTAATGAGTTAAATGAGCAGTTTAATACATTTAAAAACTCATCTCTTATTAGTATTTATTTAGGATTTGACATACTAGATGAACAACTACCAGCTGACGGTACGGGGTTTATTGTAACGGAAAACAGTGATTTACATTGTGATGCTTGTACATGGACAAGTCGAAAGTGGAAACATACATCGGGTAAACAAAAATTATTAGTTAGAATGTTTTATAAGAGTACCAATCCGGTATATGAAACAATCAAGGATTACAGTGAAGAAGAATTAGTACGAGTAGCTTTATATGATATTGAAAAGAGTCTCGGAATTAAAGGTGAACCAGAAGTAGTTGAAGTTACAAATTGGAAAGATTTAATGCCGAAATATCATTTAGAACATAATCAAGCGGTTCAAGCATTGCAAGAAAAAATGACAAATCTTTATCCAAATGTATATTTAGCTGGTGCCTCATATTACGGTGTTGGAATTGGTGCGTGTATTGGAAATGGAAAGAATATTGCCAATGAAATAATGGCTACATTAAATAAATAATACTGTAGAATAAATAAAAACTGTTCCT
>NZ_QNUB01000053.1:0-14999 GCF_008042345.1 Bacillus sp. AR8-1 | reverse complement strand
ATATATACTAATGTTTTTAAAATTTATTAATAAAATTTTTAACCACTATACAAATTAAATAATAATAACTAAATTACATATAAGTGTTAAATATCATTTTAGGTATAGTTACCACAACAAAGAGATTTACATACTATAACAAATTAATAGTCCTTTACACGAAGATGAATTACTGTTGCTTTAGAAAATTAATAGTTATAAACTTAAAGGCAAAGTCAAGATCCTAGCTATAAGTTTGTAAAAATAGAGTATAAATTTATTATACTTTATTAAATTTTTTATACATGAATAGGAGTGATATTTATGCAACTAAAAAATGTAACACCTATGGGATTAAATGATGATGTATTCAAAACAATTATTAATAAAACTGAAAATACATTTCCATCATTTTTTTTCATTAATCCGTCAGGTAATGTTGTCATACCAAAATATTTGAACAAGGATATATGTATGTATGCAGTTTTCGGTGAAACAATGGTTATAATTGATAATGAAATTGAGATATTAAGGCATCAACAAATATTGTATTTTAATGCTGAGGTGTACATTGAATTAAGAAATAATACAACTGAGAATGTAATTGTATATATTGATGGTGTAAATAAGTAATTATTGATTAGAATTATTATAAATATTTGTGAAATACTTCACAAAAAATACACAATAAAAAATAGTCATTTCATGTATAGTAGGAGTAGTTGAAAATTTCATATTATTATTTGTGAAATACTTCACATGATTTGAGCTTTTACTTAATAGGCAAGATGAAAACAATAAGTTCCAACATTTTAAATCTATTTTTATAGTGATCTGGAGGCTTTAATATGACAAACAAGACAGATGAAAAAGAAGTACAAGCAATGGTCAACGTAGTAATTAAAGATGAAAATGATGTACAAGAAGTTGTTAATACTTTAGTTGAAAATGGGAAAGAAGCACTAAAAGCACTAGAATCTTATACGCAAGAGCAAGTAGATCATATTGTTCATGAAATGGCACTATCTGGATTAGACCAACATATGCCATTAGCAAAAATGGCGGTAGAGGAAACTGGTCGAGGTGTGTATGAGGATAAATGTACAAAAAATATATTTGCGACTGAATATATTTGGCATAGCATAAAAAAAGATAAGACTGTAGGAATTATTCATGAAGATCCACATGAAGAAGTCATTGAAATTGCCGAACCAGTAGGTGTAGTTGCTGGTGTGACACCAGTAACGAATCCTACTTCAACTACTATGTTTAAAGCAATTATTGCAATGAAAACAAGAAATCCAATTATTTTCGCTTTTCATCCATCTGCTCAGCGATGCTCTGTTGCAGCGGCTAAAATATTAAGAGATGCTGCAATTAAGGCAGGGGCACCGAAAAATTGCATTCAATGGATCGAAAAACCTTCTGTTGAGGCAACAAAAAGATTAATGAACCATGAAGGGATTGCACTTGTTCTTGCAACTGGAGGCGCTGGAATGGTCAAATCAGCATATTCTACAGGGAAACCGGCCTTAGGAGTAGGACCTGGGAATGTACCTTGTTATTTAGAGAAATCAGCACATGTAAAACGAGCTGTAAATGATTTAATTTTATCAAAAACATTTGATAATGGTATGATTTGTGCTTCTGAGCAAGCAATCATTGTAGATAAAGAAATCTATAATGGTGTAAAAAAAGAAATGCAAGACAACAACTGTTATTTTGTTACAGAAGAAGAGAGAATAAAATTAGAGAAGCTTGTTATTAATGAAAATACATGTGCAGTAAATAGTGATATCGTTGGGAAATCAGCACATTATATTGCATCATTAGTAGGCATTAAGGTACCAGAAGATACAAAAATACTTGTAGCTGAAATTAAGGGAGTGGGTGCAGAATATCCACTATCACGTGAAAAATTGAGCCCAGTATTAGCTTGTATCAAAGCAAATTCACAAGAAGAAGGATTTAAATACTGTGAAGAAATGTTAAATTTGGGTGGCTTAGGGCATTCAGCGGTTATTCATTCTACAAATAAAGAAGTACAAAAACAATTTGGTTTAAGAATGAAAGCTTGTCGCCTTATTGTAAATTCACCGTCAGCACAAGGTGGGATTGGTGATATATATAACGCATTTATTCCATCTTTAACATTAGGTTGTGGATCATACGGTAAAAATTCTGTTTCTCAAAACGTAACAGCTACACATTTAATAAATGTAAAGCGTTTGGCGAATAGAAAAAATAATATGCAATGGTTCAAATTACCACCTAAGGTTTTTTTTGAAAAACATGCGACACAATATTTAGCTAAGATGCCAAACATTTCACGAGCATTCATTGTAACGGATCCAGGAATGGTAGAACTGGGATATGTGGATACAGTTACACATTACTTACAACAGCATTTAAATGCTGTAAAAGTAGGTGTTTTCTCAGAGGTAGAACCAGATCCATCAGATGAAACAGTATTCAAGGGTGCTGAGATGATGAGAAGCTTCAAACCCGATGTAATTATTGCATTGGGCGGAGGTTCAGCAATGGATGCAGCAAAAGGAATGTGGCTATTTTATGAATATCCAGAAACAAAATTCTTTGGAATCAAACAAAAGTTTTTAGATATTAGAAAACGTACATGTAAATTTCCAACACTAGGGCAAAAAGCACAATTTGTTGCGATTCCAACAACATCAGGAACAGGGTCAGAAGTGACACCATTCGCGGTTATTACAGATAAAAAAAATAATATAAAATATCCACTTGCTGATTATGAATTAACACCAGATGTAGCGATTATTGATCCACAGTTTGTAATGACAGTGCCACCTCATGTAACAGCAGACACTGGAATGGATGTGTTAACACATGCAATTGAAGCATACGTGTCTATTATGGCAAATGACTATACAGATGGATTGGCCTTAAAAGCCATTGATCTAGTATTTAAATATTTACCGAGAGCATATAAAAACGGAAATGATGAAGAAGCACGTGAAAAAATGCATAATGCTTCTGCAATTGCAGGTATGGCTTTTGCAAATGCATTTCTTGGTATTAATCATAGTTTGGCGCATAAGCTTGGGCCAGAATTTCACATTCCACATGGACGCGCTAACGCAATCTTAATGCCACATGTAATTCGCTATAATGCCATTAAGCCGAGAAAACATGCATTGTTCCCAAAATATGAGCATTTTGTGGCAGATGAACGTTATGCATATATTGCAAGAACATTGGGGCTACCAGCAAGTACAGTCGAAGAAGGGGTAGAATCTCTTGTGCAAGCAATTATCAGCCTTGGAAAAGAATTAAATATTAATATGAGTATTGCAGGACAAGGAGTAAAACAAGAAGCATTTGACAATGTTGTGGATGTCTTATCGGAAAGAGCATTTGAAGATCAATGTACACCAGCAAATCCGAAACTTCCATTGATTTCAGAATTAAAAGAAGTATATAAACAAGCATATAAAGGTGTGTAATAAGTTAAGTAGGTATAACTTTTTAAGTTCATAGATTTTGTATTTGATATTTGTAAATATATTGTATATGGGTGTTAAGGGGAAATATATATTATAAACAGCATTGTTTTAAATAGAACATCTAACAAAAATGCTGCCTAGATGACCTGTATGTAGGTAAGATGGGAGTGTACAAAAGCTATGTCTAATTATAAGAAGTTAAATCAAGTAATTGAAAAAAAAGAGGAATTAATATCGCTTGTTAAGCAGTATGGATTCACTCATGAAAAGGTAATTTGTTATAGTAGAGAATTAGATTTATTGCTAGATGATTTGATGAAATCTAATAGAAATAATAAATAAATAAAATTTATATAAAAAAAATATAAAATATAAATTTTCAAGATATTTTTAAAATAAAAAGCGCTCTCCTACTTATAGGTGAGTGCTTTTTTATCTTAATTTGATCTATTTTGGTGAGGGATTTTTAATTGCTAAAAACTTATGCGTGATAAAACTCACAACATAAATGAACATATAATTTTACAATATAGTATGTAAGTTGATGGGAGGCTTTCTTTTTGACAAATCGTGATTATAATAAAAACCCATTTATTGTAATATGGGAGTTAACAAGAGCATGTAAATTAAAATGTCTACATTGTCGTGCTGAAGCACAGCATTATCGTGATCCTTTTGAGTTAACATTAGAAGAAGGAAAAAAACTAATTGATGATATTTATGAAATGGATAATCCGATGCTTGTTTTTACTGGTGGGGATCCATTAATGCGTTCGGATATATATGATATTGCGGAATACGCGGTGAAGAAAGGTATTCGGGTTTCTATGACGCCCAGTGCTACTCCAAAGGTTACTAAAGAAGCGATTAAAAAAGCAAAAGAGGTTGGGATTGCTAGATGGGCATTTAGTATAGATGGACCAACAGCTGAAGTACACGATCATTTTAGAGGAACAGAGGGATCATTTAAATTAACAATGGATGCAATTCATCATTTAAATGAATTAAAAATCCCTATTCAAATTAATACAGTTGTTTCTAATTATAATTTGAGTGTACTTAAAGATATGGCAAATTTAGTAGAAGCATTAGGGTGTGTGTTGTGGAGTGTATTTTTCTTAGTCCCAACAGGACGTGGTAAAGAGAAAGATATGATTTCACCAATTCAACATGAAAGAGTGTTCCACTGGCTATATCAGCTTAGTAAAACTGTTTCTTTTGATATAAAAACCACAGCTGCTCAGCACTATAGACGCGTTGTTCTTCAAGAAAAAATGAAGGGAATTAAAAAGATAGATCAAATTATTCAATATAGAGATGTACTGATGGAAGGGATGACGGACGGAGTTAATGAATTTGGACGCGCTCCAAAAGGAGTAAATGATGGAAATGGAGTTGTATTTATTTCTCATATTGGAGATGTATACCCAAGTGGGCTATTGCCGATTAAAACCGGGAATATTAAATCAACACCGATAGCTGAAATTTATCGAAACTCTCCTGTTTTTCAAAGTCTTCGTAATCCAGACAATTATAAAGGAAAATGCGGTGTTTGTGAGTTTCGATATGTTTGTGGGGGATCTCGTTCTAGGGCATTTGCGATGACGGGGGATTACATGGAAAGCGAACCTTTTTGTATATATGTTCCAAAAGCATTGCGGAAAAAGTGTAAGAATTGAGCATGTCTCTTTTTTTAACCTGTTTTATAAAATTTTTTATTGTATATTTCCAGTACTTATGAGCAGATACTTTCCGCTCATAAGTACTGGGTTAGTGATGACTAATAATTGAAAAAAAAGCAAGGGAATTATACTTATTTTAGGCGTATAATACGTTGATTTGAGCTTCCGCGAAATGGAAGAGTCAAATCTCTTTTTTGGATTTCAAATCTTCCATCAACTAAAACATCTCCATAATGTAACAGCTCAATCATATCTTTGTTTTGTGAGTTTTGTATCTCTTCTAGTGTATAGCCAGTGTAAATCCAAAGATTTTTGTTTAAACTTTTTACAGCCTTTGCAACTTCTTTGACCTCGATAGCTTGAAAAAATGGGTCACCACCTGAAAATGTTACATCAGTTAGAGGATTTGTGGAAATTTCTTTTATAATTTCTTTCACACTCATCTCGGTACCATTATAAAGATTCCATGATTTGGGGTTATGGCAACCTAAACAATGATGCGGACAACCGGCAAAAAACACAACTGTCCGTAATCCTTCACCATCTACTACACTATCATGAATAATATTCATTACCTTCATTTATGTTTCACACGATCTGCTTCTTCACTACGCTTTGCATTGTTCCATTTTGACATGTCCCCTACAAGATATCCAGTAATACGGCGAATTCTTTCAATATGATGATCTTCTATATTTCCACAGCTAGGGCACTCATTTTCAATCACTCCATTATAGTCACAACATTTACAACGATCCACGGGGTGATTAATTGAACCATATCCTACTTCATACTGTGCCATTGCTTGAACAATCTGTTTTAAAGCCATTTGATTATGCGCTGCCGCCCCATCTAGTTCAATATACGTAATATGACCACCGTTGCAAAGAGCATGAAACGGTCCTTCTAAACGTATTTTATTAATTGCTTGAATAGGATAATAAACTGGAATATGAAATGAATTTGTATAGTAATCATGATCGGTTACACCTGTAATAGTTCCAAACTTAGCACGATCCTTTTTGATAAACTTCCCTGATAGTCCCTCGGCAGGAGTTGCAATTAAAGTGAAATTCAAGCAATGTTCTTCTGTTGCTTGGTCCATCTTATTTCTCATAAAGGTAACAATTTCTTTTCCAAGTTGCCATGAATCTTTATCTTCCCCATGGTGTTTTCCTGTTAAGGCAACCAAGCATTCCGCAAGTCCAATAAAACCAAGGCTCAATGTTCCTTGCTTTAAAATCTCAGTAACTGAGTCTTCTGGTTGTAGTTTTTCTCCATTGCGCCAAATCCCTTGTGAATATAGGAATTGAAAATCTCTTGCCTTTTTTGTACATTGATAAGAATATCTTTCAAGCAATTGACGAATGCCAAGTTTGATATAATGATTTAATGATTCGAAAAATCCCTCTTTTGAATCATTTATTAAAGCCAATTTTACTAGATTAATAGAGGTAAATGATAGATTTCCCCTGCCAATTGCTGTCTCCTCACCATGAATATTAGACATCACACGAGTACGACAACCCATATAACATACTTCACTTTCTGGGTGCCCATTATAATACGCTGCATTAAATGGCGCATCTAAAAATGAAAAGTTAGGGAACAATCGCTTTGCTGTTGTTTCTAATGCAAGTTCAAATAAATCATAATTTGGATCTTTTTCTTCAAAATTCACACCTTTTTTTAACTTAAAAATTTGAATGGGGAAAATAGGCGTTTCGCTTTTTCCTAAACCCGCTTGTGTTGCCTGTAGTAATTGTTTAATTAATAGCCTTCCTTCCCTTGATGTGTCCGTTCCATAATTAATTGAAATAAACGGAACTTGTCCACCACCACGGCTATGCATACTATTGGAATTATGAATGAATGCTTCACATGCTTGATATGTATCGTTTTCTGTTTCTTTCCATGCAAACACTTCGATTTGTTCCTTTGTTAGCGGATAGTCTATTAACTTTTTCTTATTTTTTTCAAATGTTTTCCTCACATATGGTGCTAAATCTATATCAAACATGGCAAGAGATTGCCCACCATGCTGCATATTTTGATTAGCTTGAAGAATAATAGACGAGAGTGCTAATGCACTTTTAATATCTTGTGGTTGTCTCATATGGCCATGTCCAGTGTGGAACCCTTTTTTCAGCAATTGTGCTAAAGGGATTTGTGAACACGTGGTTGTTCCTGTTGCATAAAAATCTAAATCGTGTGGATATAAAATGTTTTGATTGATAGCTTCTTTTACTTGTTTAGAAAGCAAATGTTCCCGTACATAAAGTTTTGCGCTCTCTGATGCAAATGTTCCCATCATTCCCATTGGAGATCGACCATCAACATTTGCATTTTCTTGCATTAAGTCTTGATCGTTACTTTTTATAATTTTATGAAAAGTTGTCCATAAAGTATTTTTTTGCTGTTTTAAATTGTCTGAGGTGTTCATGAAATTCACTCCTTTTCAATATGTGGTACTCAACACCGGTAAATGATACTATATATGGTTTGTTTCTGCAATGGTACTAATATATGAAGTATGTGATTTTTTCTATTTAGAAGAGATTAAATCTAGAAGTTTATCGTATTATCTTGCTCATAAAAAATGAAAAGATATAGAATGATTCAATTATTTATAGATAAAAATTCTTTTGTTTTAGGTTCAAAGAGTGAGGTTATCAATAGAGAGTAAAAACACAATGAAGAGTGTTTTATTTTATAAAATAAAAGGTATAAAAATAGAATGCAGTGATTTCACTCACAGTATTTTTTAAAAACATAGTTTATCTTATAAGGGAAGAGTGAGTATGAGAAATTCATTATATTTTACTATTTGGGATGGGTATTCCCTAAATTGGTGGAGTATGATTACCAGTGGGGGGATTCTCTCACTGGTAAAGTTTTTTATCTATAAATTTAATGATATGTGCTACTTATTATCATTCTTACGTAACATTTTGATAAAAAATTAAATGTGAGGTGTGGAAGAATGAAGTTAATTATTCCAAAGCAGCATGGAGCCTGGGGAATGCTGCTTATTCCATTTGTTTTAGGTATTTTAACTGGTAAATGGACATGGTATCATATACCTCTTTTTTTAGCGTGGTTTTTTGTGTATTTAGCTACATATCCCTTATTAATGTATGTAAAACAGCCGCGAAAGAAGTATTATTTGTATTATTTTTTTCTTTACTTTGGTGAGGCTTGTATATGTACAGCTATTGCTCTTAGTTATGAATGGCGTATAGTTTACTTTTCTATTATTATGCTCCCGTTTTTTTGTATAAACATTTATTTTTCTAGCAAAAAAAATGAACGAGCCTTATTAAATGATGTATGTGCAATTCTTTTGTTTTGTATAGGGGGCATTATAAGTTATTACTTCACAATGAAAACAGTCGATAAAAATATATTGATGATAGCGACTATAACATTTTTATATTTTATAGGAAGTACGTTTTATGTAAAAACAATGATACGTGAAAAAAAGAATCCAACGTATCGCATTCTATCATGGTGGTACCATTTATTACTTGTGATTGTTACGCTTATTTTATCACCAACGATTACCATTATTTTTATCCCAAGTTTGATACGGTCTATAGTACTGTATGGAAGGAATATTTCAATCTTAAAGGTGGGGATTTTAGAGAGTATAAATGCTATTTACGTTTTTATTACAACAATAATAGTATTTAAATATTTTATCTCGTAAAGACTAATAATGATTCATATTGTTTATATTATATTTATATATCAATTTATTTATATTTAATATTGTATTAATGTTTTCTTCAATACTGTATGTAGAAAGGAGTGTATAAATAATGACTTTTTACCAAAAATTAATGCAGTATTATGATGAAATTTTTCCGGAAAATGAAAAACAAGTGAATTTTATTGCTTCTTATTTACAAGAGGGGGACTCCGTAATTGATGTAGGTGCGGCAACAGGGAATGTGGCTAATGCATTAGTTGAAAAAGGAATGATTGTAACTGCGATGGAACCAGAGAAGAAAATGGCTGATAAAATTTCTGAGAAGGCTATAACCCATAGGGGAAGACTTTTTGTAAATACACTTAGAATGCAGCAAATAGACGATGTACCTGGGATATTTGATGGTATTTATTGTATTGGAAATACGTTGGTTCATTTAGACAATGTACAGGAAATTACTGATTTTATTCAAAGCTCTTTTAAAAAACTTAAGAAAAATGGAAAGTTCATAGTTCAAATTGTAAACTATGAAAAAGTATTAAATCAAAAAAATTTCATATTTCCAGTAATTAAGAAAGAACATTTCTCATTCAAACGAGATTATGCAATAGAGAGAACAAAGGTGCTATTTACTGTAACATTAAATACAAGTGGTGAAGAATTCTCAAATAGTATAGAGTTATATCCAATTACAAAAAAACAATTACTTCCCATATTAATAGATTGTGGATTTGAGTCAGTAGAAACTTACGCTAATTTTGATAAAAAAATATATTCACTTGATGGTCCGGCATTAGTAATTGTAGCAACAAAATAAATTTTAAAAACACCTGAGTAGAAAGCTGTTACTCAGGTGTTTTTTTATTAATTTTTTTAAAATGTGATTCTAGTCCTCTTTTAATTATAAAAAAGTTTATATAATTCAGTGGTAAATCGAATCTGATTGAGGAGGAATTGAGTTATATGTGCAAAGAAATTCAGTTAACTAAAGATATATATTGGATAGGAAAAGTTGATAATAGAGAAGTTCCATTTCATCGTTTAATCTTAGCAAAAGGAACAACTTATAACACGTACTTGCTAAAAACGGAAAAACCAACAGTGATTGATACAGTTGATATAGAGTTTGGAAGAGAATTTGTAGAATCATTAAGTAAATTAATTGATCCACAAGAAATTCAGTATATCGTAGTGAATCATACAGAACCCGACCATTCAGGGGGATTGGCAGCATTAGCATCAAGAGCTACTAATGCAACGATTGTATGTACAGAAATTGCAGTACCAGAAATACAAGAGATGTATAAACTGCATAATCGAAAGTTTTTAGTAGTAAAAGACGGTGATACATTAGATATTGGTGGAAAAACATTGAAATTTAAAGAAACGCCATATCTTCATACTGAAGAAACAATGATTACCTACTGTGTAGAGAATAAAATTTTATTTCCTTGTGATATTTTTAGTACTCATATAGCAAATGACGAGATTTTCAGTGATAAAGCGAATGTAGATATTACGGAAGATTTTATCGGCTATTATAATGCCATTATCCATCCACATAGAAGATATGTAAGAACATTAATAGAAGCTCTAAAAGAATTGGATGTACAAATGATTGCACCATCTCATGGCTACATTTTACGTCAGGATATACAGAAGTATATTAAATTATATGCGGATATGAGTAGAGATACGAATCAAGATAAGAAAGTAACAATTGTATATACAACAATTAAAAATAATACAAAAAAAGTAGCAAATATTATTAAAGAAACTTTAGAAGCAGATAATATTCATGTAACAGTATTTAACGCTGATAAATCAAAAAAATTAGAGGTTTTAAAGAGTATCCAAGAAGCAGATGCAGTCTTCATAGGATCTTCAACTAGATATGCAGATATGATTGGTAATTTAGAAGAAATTTTAAAAGAAATGACAGAAATGAATCTAGAAGAGAAAATTGCAGCTTCATTCGGTTCATATGGTTGGAGTGGAGAGGCAATTGAAGTGATACAAGATTACCTCAATGAAACAAATATGAATGTACAAAGCACATCAAAAGTTATCAAATCTACAGGTATGACTCATGTTGAATTTCCTATTCGGATTAGATTCTCTCCAAAAGATGAGGGGAAAGTAAAGAAAATCCAACATGCAACAACATTTGTTACAGATTTATTATTGAGTTCTATTTAATCGAAAAATGGAGGTGAAAACATGGAAAAGAATTTTGTTATTATTGGGAGTGGTGTAGCCGCTGTAAATGCCGCTAAAACTATTAGAGAGTATGATAAAGGATCAAATATATTTATTTTTGGTGAAGAGCCATCACTACCTTATAAAAGAATTAAATTATCAAAGGATCTGTATTCAGATTTACACAGTGAAAAAGTGTTAATTAAAAAGAAAAAGTGGTATCAAGATAATCACATATCAGTTTTTATAAATACAAAGGTGGTAAAAATTAATACAGATGAGCAATTTATTATTACATCCAATGAAGCGGTATTTTCTTATCATAAACTATTAATTTGTACAGGAGCGAATAATAGAAGATTAGAGATAAATGGAATTAATAAAAAAAATATTTTTACTATTAGGGACATGAAAGAAGCAGATGAGCTTAAAGGACATTTAGAGGACAAAGAAAGTGTTGTGACCATTGGTGGGGGTGTACAAGGGTTAGAAACAGCATGGTCTATTCTGAAAGATGGTAAAAAGGTATCTATTGTAGAAGTAGCTCCTTTATTAATGAGAAGACAATTAGATACAAAATCTTCGCTGCTCTTAAAACGAAAAATTGAAAAGGAAGGAGTAAAGGTGTATTTAAATACTTCTATTAATTCTATTCTCGGGAAAGAATCCGTAACTGGCATAAAGATGAACGACAATTCTCAAATTAATTGTGATAATATTGTTTATTCAATTGGCGTTACTCCGAACACTAAACTTGTACATGATACTGCTATTAAATTAAATAGAGGTATTGTTGTGGATGAGAAGATGAGAACAAATATAGACTCCGTATACGCTGCGGGAGATGTTGCAGAAGTAAATAATGAAATTGAAGGCTTATGGGGGACTGCCTTGGAACAAGGAAGAGTAGCAGGTAGTAATATGGTCTCTAAAACTGCCATTTATAAAAAAGAAATTCCAACCACTATTTTTAACGCATTCAATGTATCTTTATTTTCAATTGGAGTTGTTAATGAAGAGCAATGTGATACAACAATTGTTGAAGAAGACGGTAAGGAGAAGTATACAAGGTTATTTATTAAGGATAATAAAATAGTCGGTGTGATTTCATTAGAAGGAGTTGCTGCATCTATTCCTTACAAATCTGCGATTGAAAAGCATGTGTCGTTAGAAGGAATAGATTTATTAAATACAAGCATAAGTGAAATAATGAGCAAGTTAAAAGAAAAAATATAAAGCTGTACAAAAAGGAGAGGAAATCATGAAAAAATACATTTGTTTACCATGTGGATATATTTATAACCCAGAGGTAGGGGATCCAGATGAGGATATAGAACCAGGAACAAGTTTCGAAGATTTACCAGAGGACTGGGTTTGTCCTGTGTGTGGAGAAGATAAAAATCATTTTGCACCACTAGATGAATAAGAAGGAAAAAACAATGAGCATACTGCACAGTATGCTCATTGTTTTTTATATTTTTGAATGTGATTCTGGTCACAGAAATATTCTTTAAAAAATTCTATAATAATTATGTAGCAGATACTTATACCGATTCAGCCATTCTCGGTACACTCTATATGGCCCTGGCGCCACCCTTTCTCCTCAGGGCCTTATTTTTCCATGCCATATTCAAAATATGTTTATGAAGATAGTGTATATCACTGTCTTCATAAACATATAGTTGTGATTTGAGTCACTGCAATATTTGATAAAAATGTCTATAATAACCTTGGATATCAGTATATTTTTAATTCTATAGTTAAAGTAAGGTGAGAAAATATGGACGATAATCATAAAAAATCAAGAGAGCTTTGCCCAAGAAAAGTACTAATTTTTAAGACCCTTTCCGAAGAGGAAATTAGTAATATAGCTTCAATGACAAAACATAGGAAGTTTAAAAAGGGTCAGCCATTAATTCTTGAGGGAGATAAATCAGATACATTATTTATTATTAATAGTGGACAAGTAAAGCTATGTACATTAACTCTTCAAGGGAAAGAGCAAATATTGCATATACTAACAAGTGGTGAATCCTTTTGTGAATTAAATATATTTAATTATGATGAAAAAAGTAATTTTAGTGCGTATGCTATAGAAGATACTCATATCTGTATGCTAAAAAAAGAAAATATGGATTATATAATGGAACGAAATCCAAGTATTGCATTAAAGTTGTTAAAAGTTGTCACAAAACGTTTAGCTAAGATAGAGAATTTAGTGCAAAATTTAGCGACAAACAATCCTGAAGTTAGAATTGCTCATATACTATTGGAGTTTTGTGATAAATATGGCAAAAGTACAGAGGATGGAATACTTATTAACTTGCCATTGACACGAGAGGAATTGGCAAATTATGCGGGGGTAACAAGAGAGACTATTAGTCGTAAATTGAATAAGTTTGAAAGTTTAGGGCTCATGGCCTCTGTTGGAAATAAGAAAATAATAATAAAAAATCAGTTAGCTATTAGAAGACTTATCAGTTTCTGACAAAAGACCCCTTTCTCAGAATATAAAAGAGGAGTTATTACAAATTAGTAAGTATTTTAATTATATGAATTCTTAAAATCATTATATATGAGTAAATCACAAAAAAGGGAATATGTGTTACCAATCGGTTTAATTGATAAGGTATGGATTTTTTGAGCCGCAAAATATCACATGCCTTATAATCAAACTTAAAAAATAAATTTCAAATTATTTTATCTTATATTTTTGATTTATGCGAGGGACACACCTTAGGTACCACTCCAATGGTATAGGTGTGTCCTTTAATTTATATAATTAAATAACGTTAGTGATTCTTGTGTAAACTAGGTATAATTATATAATAATTATATAATGAGAAATTAGTAATTTAAAGTTTATCTCAAATCTTATAGCTCTGTGTTTTTTTAAGGAATGATAGTTAGGGCTTGTCTGCCTAATTGAACCCATGCTTCTTCAAAATCCTTCTTATCAATTCTTTTATTTTTTTCCGTATCTAATGGATCATTAATGTATACATATTGATCGGTGTATCCAGTTAGTAAAACACTATGTTGACGGTATGTAACCTGTCTCTCACCCATATTTGTTTTCCAAGTACGAAATTCATAATCAGGTAGTTTGCGAAAGCTCGCGTTTGTTAAAATCCAAACAGGGTGTTCTTTATCAATTGCTTTATATAAATCCTCAGGATTACTTCCGGTTAAGTCTATAATACAATTCTCTGATATGTATAATTTGGCTAACTCTAAAATCGGCTTAATATGCACACCTAAACCAGGCATATCTATGTCATACATATCTCCAACAAATCCTTCGTCCATATTTCCCATAAATCCATTGTTTTGAAAAGGTACATATTTAATATTTTCAGCTAACTCTAATTTATCAACGGATAGACCGTTAAAATTTAAAAGCATTGCTAAACTTGTAACTTCGCATCCACGTTCTAATTCTGGATTTTGTAAAATCAAAGGGACTTCTAAAGGATTATTCTCTTTAGAAGATAGTTTTTTTTCATCGATTTTAACAAGTTTATCCATCTCATATGTTGTATTTTTAACGCTATTATTTTCACCTTTATAGACTAGAGTTATTATACATAATACCGTGCATAAAATAATTAATAGATAAATATTTTTGTGTCGTTGCATTTTAGTATGTCTCCTTAAGTGAACTACCCGCCACTTAACGTCCTAACGGACTGTTTGAAATGGGGGCTTCTCGGTTAGTCGTTACTTTTGGTAGCTAACGAATTCGTTCTAAGACAGTCGAGCTAACTCCCTTGTTCCAAGGGTTATTTTATTGCTATCTATGCTAACACCAATAGGCGTATTGCTTCATTTTTGATATTGATAGCTGCGTTATAATCTCTATCGATATTTACACCGCATATACAAGAATAAACTCGCTCAGACAATGACATATTTTTCACATTTCCACAACTGCTACATGTTTTT
>NZ_QNUB01000052.1:0-69392 GCF_008042345.1 Bacillus sp. AR8-1 | reverse complement strand
TCCCAACACTCTGAAAAAAAGAGCCCATCGGCTCTTTTTTTATTTTCCTTCATTCTTTTCTAGCACGTATAAATCTTCTTCCATATTCGTTAATTTCTCACTTACAAGCTTTCTTGCATCTCCAATTGCTTGATTATATGCAAACGGTCCAACTAATTTAATCATTTCTTCTATTAAACGCTCTGCTTGGAAACGTCCAATTTCATCTAAATCTTCTTCCATAAAAAATTGCTGAATTTGTGCTACAAGTTCTTCTTTTTTATCATTTGGTATTTTTATATTCATCATCGTTGTTACTCCTCTATATTTAAGATAGTATCTTCCTTAACTCTACCATAGAAAAACGATTACCAGGACAGCTTTTTGTAACTCCTTCTAACTCTCTATGACCGAGTATATTTTCTTTCTTTATAGCAAATTGCTTCATAAACAGTTTACATAAAGAATATAATGCATTCACTTGTGCAGGAGTTGGATCGTATTTATCGAAATTTCCCGTCATACATATTCCAATTGTATGGCGGTTATGGTCTTTCGCGTGCGCTCCAATATGTAAACCTCGTCCTTCCACTACAGTTCCATCCTTTTCGATAAAATAGTTGTAACCAATTCCGCTCCACCCCCTTACAGTTTGATGAAATTCATGCGTTTTATACACGTCCCATCCATCTTCAGCTGTATGGTGAATAATCAGTTTGTTTACTTTTTCTAAAGAAACTAATTCATCTTGAAATGTTAGATTGACACGTTTAATTTCCATTTGAACTGCCTCCTCTTAAAAATCAATCATAATAATCGTTTTATCATCTGGCCTTATTCTCTTTTCCGCTTCTAGCTCTTCAATAATTGCTATATATTCGTTTATACTATTCTTTCTTATATATGCAACAGTTTGTTCTAATGACCAATCTGGGTGAAATAACCCGTCTGAACAAATAAAAATCCCACTCACTTCATCTGTATGTAATTCACCATGTTGTAAATAATGTATCGCTTCTTTCATTCCATTTGCAACTGAATAACCATTTGGCATATTTGCAAGATAACGATTGTATTTTAACTGTTCTCGAACATCTTGAAAAACATATTCTTCTGGTACAGATAACCCTTTTTTACGATCTTCTTCCCTCTTCTTTTTTGCTCTTTTACTAATTCCTTCAACTGTGTCTTTCGTTAATACTTGCATCGTTCCATTTTGAAAAGTTGCGACAATCATACAGTCCCCAAGCTGCGCATATTCAATTTTCTCACCAACTATTTGGACTGCCGCGATACATGTGCACCACAAATGCTCTTTTTTTCTCGTGTCTACTTCATATTCTAACATTTTGCTTTGCAATGCTTCATTTGCTTTGGCAACTGCAAATTGTAAACTATGATTCTCTCGTAATGCAGTAAAATAACTTGCAAATAAATGCGAAGCGATGTATGCTCCATTATGTCCCTTTTCATCACGAAACGGGACAAGTGGTGTTGCACCGTCACATACACCATAAATCTTTTTTTCTTTATTACAAAAATAAGAATCCTCACATTCTTGCTTCAACGGGCTTTTCTGTTGATATGTTTTTATCTTCACAACTGTATCCCCTTTCAAATGATAAAATACTCAAATTCTTTTGATTAATCTAATTTACCTAAATAAACTGTTTTTACCCAAAACTTTCAATATCATATATAATCTTGAAATAATATGAATTTTTCAGTGAAGGACGGGAAAGAAATGGTCAGATTCCTTGGTGTTATTATCGGTTCTATTATTATTGCGGTTGCCTTTAATCTTTTCCTTATCCCCCACAAAATTTTAAGTAGTGGAATTGGCGGAATTGCTATTATTTTAGGGATTGTAACCCCTGTAAACACAGGCATTATTAACTTTGTATTAAACTTACCTATCCTTATTTTAGGGTACATAGGTCTTGGAAAAAAAGTAATTTTTAACACAGTTGTCTCTGTAGTTGTATTATCTGTTGCATTATACTACGTTCCAGTAAAAGTCGTAGCAACAGACCCATTGTTATCTTCTATCTTCGGAGGTGTCATCGCCGGAGCTGGTATTGGTCTTGTTTTTAACTGTAATGGATCCACTGGTGGATTTGATATTATCGGTATGCTTTTATCCCGCAAGCGAGACATTAAACTTGGCGGATTCCTTATTATTTTAAATGCAGTCGTTGTAATAATCGCAGGATTCTTCTTCACCTGGGATGTTGCACTTACAAGCTTACTTTCAATTTATGTAACTGGTAAAGTAATTGATGCTGTTCATACAAAACATCGTAAAGTTACACTTATGATTGTAACAAATGAAGCAGAAAAAATGAAAAAACAACTTCTTTCAACTGTTGTACGTGGAATAACGTTACTTGATGGCGAAGGTGCTTATTCAAGCGAGAAAAAGCGTGTACTTATGACCGTAGTTTCTCGTGAAGAATTAGCAAGTATGAAACTAACAATTTCTGAAATCGACCCGAATGCTTTCGTTAATATTACAGAAACTGTAGAAGTGTTAGGACTTTTCAGAAGAAGTTAAAGACTAGGTGGGAATCCACCTAGTCTTTATTTTGCATAAATTCAATTCGGTTTCCAAATGGATCTGACACGTAAAATCGAATTACATCTGGCCGTGCATAATCATCAATCACTTTAACACCTTGCTCTATAAGTGTTTGCTTAAATTCATTAATTTCATTCACATAAAAAGCTGGATGAGCCTTTTTAGCTGGTGTAAAGTTCCGCTCGACACCAATATGGATTTCTTGATTTCCGCATTTAAACCAACATCCACCTCGTTTTTTCAACTCTTCTGGCTTTGGAATTTCTTCCATACCAATCGTATTCCCATAAAAATCACGCGCCTCTTCTTCACACCCTACAGGTGCAGCTACTTGCACGTGATCAATCCCTTGAATATAATTTTTCATTTTCTCTCCCCCTCCTCTACCCTAATGTTATACGGAAAACAGCCGTCTGTAACTTACAACAGGTTTATAAAACAATATAAGCTCCCCTTATTACCATCCTGCATTCACCTTGCAAAAAATAAAAAAAACAAAATTTATTCTATAACTTCCATTTTTTATAGAAATACACATTACATCTATATTATAGTTATGAATAGACAAATCTTTTTAGATGCTATTTGTACGGAGGAACTATTATGAGTCGTAAAAAATATTCACCAACTCAAAAAAAACGTCATCCGAACATTTCTAGACGTTTGCGAAACCATATACAAGATCGTTCATTAACAGAAATGTACGCATCTCTGTTCGAACACAATCCTGATAGTATTATTTCATTAAATTTAGAAGGAGTTATTCTACATATAAATCCTTCTGCCGAAAGAATATTAGGTTACACTTCTTTAGAATTAGAACAGAAAAATATTACCTCTATTTTAGAAGCCCATATTTCTGAGCAAGTATTACAAAATATAAAGAATACTGAAGCGGATAATCAACAAGAGTATATCTTATCTATTTATCATAAAAATGGATTCTTATTAGATGTTGTGACAAAACTAGTTCCTATTTTTGTTCAAAATCGTCTTACTGGCGTATATGCTATTATGAAGCCGCTTGAAAAATCAGAAAGAATTGAGAATATGCTAAAAGAAAGTGAGAAGAGATTACGTACATTAGTAAACTCCATGCCTGCGTTTGTTATATTTAAAGATCATGAAGGGCGCTGGCTTGAGGCAAATGATTACGCACTTTCTTGCTTCAATTTCCATCATGTACCTTACCACGGGAAAAAAGATAGCGAACTCATTCAATATAATGAAGCATACCGAGAAGCTTTTTTACATTGTGAAGAAATCGATGAACTAGCATGGCAACAAAGACAAATTCTTCATGGCGAGGAATTTATTATACATAGAGATGATTTCGATCTAATCTTAAGTATATCAAAAGTTCCGCTTTATCATCCTGATGGTTCTCGCAAAGGTCTTATCGTGATGGGGAGAGATGTTACTGAGCTAAAAGAAACTGAAAAGTTACTACGAAAATCAGAGAAGCTCGCAGTAGTCGGACAACTGACAGCTGGAATTGCCCATGAAATTCGAAATCCACTCACTTCTCTAAAAGGTTTTCTAACGTTGCTCCTCCCTGAAATAAGTGAGGAGCAGAAATGGTATATCGATGTTATGTTAAGTGAGATTTCACAAATGGAATCCATCACGAGTCAATTTATGGCGATGTCTAAGCCACAAGTATTATCTATCCAAACTTGTAACATACAAACTTTAATTGAAGAGGTAGTTACATTTATTTTACCGACTGCAATTATGCATAGCGTTCATATCATCATGGATCATTTTGATTACGTATATGATATTCAATGTGACGGTAACCAATTAAAACAAGTGTTTATAAACATATTAAAAAATGCGATAGAAGCAATGCCAAATGGCGGAAATATTTTCATCCAAACAAAACCATTAGAGGATAATTTCATCTTAATACGAATTATCGATGAAGGTTGCGGCATTCCTGAAGATCGTATCTCCCGTCTAGGCGAACCTTTTTATAGTTTAAAAGAAAAAGGCACAGGACTAGGATTAATGATGTGTTACAAAATAATTGAAGAACATCATGGTAGATTACACATTTCAAGCGAATTAAATAAAGGTACGATTGTTGATATTGAGCTACCACTTTCTTCATCTCATCTCGCAATCCAGTCTTAAATAAAAAAGAAGCATCTACTAATCGTTAGCAGATGCTTCTTTTTTTAAAATGCTTTGTCATACCACTCTTTTGCTTTTTCTACTTCACCCATCGTTAATTGATGCCCTCGATTTTCCCAATGCATTGTTACATTCGCATTTGCATTTTCTAATAGTACCTTCAATTCCTCTGACTCTGCTGATGAACAAATTGGGTCATTTGTCCCAGCAGCAATAAACACAGATTTCCCTGCTAAATTTGCTAATTGCATTCCTCTTCTAGGTACCATTGGGTGATGAAGCACAGCACCTTTTAATGCATTTTCGTAATGGAATAATAAGCTTGCTGCGATATTTGCCCCATTCGAATAACCGATAGCTACAATGTTATTTCTATCGAATTTATATTCTTTAGCCGCTTCATCTAAAAATTCATTTAATTCCTTCGTACGGAAAATTAAATCCTCTTCATCAAAAATGCCCTCTGCTAATCGGCGGAAGAAACGCGGCATCCCATTCTCTAACACATTTCCCCTAACGCTTAATACCGACGCTTCCGGATCAATTATTTCTGCAAGTGGTAGTAAATCTAATTCATTACCACCTGTGCCATGAAGTAATAACAACACTGGTTTTGACGTATCTTTTCCTTTTTGAAAAACATGTTTCATCATAATCCTGTTCCCCCTTCAATCACTTTAATCTAAATTTCTCACTTCAAATGGTAAAAGCGTTTGTTCAATCTGTTTTCTATGTTGTTCATATTGTTCCGGTAACTTTAATTCCTCACCCATCGTCTCTAACGATTCATCATGAGCGAAACCAGGAGGATCTGTTGCAATTTCAAATAAGATTTCACCATGTTCTCTAAAATAAATCGCGTTAAAATAATTTCGATCTTGTACAGGAGTTACGTGATATCCAAAACGCGACACATGCTCTTTCCAGTCTAGCTGATCAGCATCGTCAATCGCTCTCCAAGCTATATGATGAACTGTACCAACGCCCATTTGGCCACGACCGATTGTTGATAATTTCAAATCAATAATATTTCCAATATCAGCAGAAGAACGGAATCGAACAAATTCACCCTCTTCTCCAATTTTCTCAAGACCCATAATATGTTCTAACAATTCAGCTGTTTTTTGAGGCTGTGCAGATAAAAGAACAGCACCTCCAAACCCTTTAATTGCTACTTCTGGTGTAACTTCTCCAAAACTCCAATTATTTAATTCGCCTGCTTCTCTTTCAACTAATTCTATATGCAAACCATGCGGATCATCAAATTCTAAATACTCCTCTCCAAAACGAGTCATTTTCGTATACGAAACATCGAATTTTTCTAATCTATTTTCCCAAAACTCCATTGCACCTTTTGGTACAACGTAAGACGTAATTCCTACTTGACCATCCCCAATAATACCTTGACGAGCACCTGCCCATGGGAAAAACGTAATAATTGTTCCAGGTTTTCCTCCTTCATTTCCAAAATAAAGGTGGTACGTACCTGGATCATCAAAATTCACTGTTTGTTTCACTAAACGTAACCCTAATACACCAGCATAAAAGTCTACATTTTCTTGTGGATGCCCTACAATCGCTGTAATGTGATGGATTCCCATTGTTTTCTTTTCCATTTCTTCCACTCCTTTTTTATTTCATTATAAAAATTCTTTTACATTTAAATTCATTATTCATTTTGTCCATGCTACAAAGTAAAATCCGTCATTATAATTTTATCTCGAATTCGAGATATTGATTATAAAAATACACATTAACTTCCAGCTTGTCAATTCATCTCAAATTCGAGATAGTTTTTAAAAAATATTTACTCCATTTAAAATCTTTATTCAAAGTACAAATTAACTTGAACTCAAATTTATTATAAGTTACTTACTTTTAGTTGTCAATAAGTTCCTTATTTTCATTTTAAATAAAAAGAGAGTAAACGCCAGTTTCGTTTACTCTCTTCGCTAATCATTTCGTTTCTTCTTCCAATATTGCTTCCATCTCATTAAATTCACGATGAACTGCCTTAACGGGTTCTTTCGTTAATAAACTTACAACGATAACAGTTAATAAACTACAGAAAAATCCAGGTACCATTTCATACATAATTGCTTTTAAACTTGGAATTTTTACCCATGCTATAACAACTACTGCACCAACAATCATACCTGCAAGAACGCCCCATTTATTCGTTCTTTTCCAATATAAACTTAATAAAATGGCTGGTCCGAACGCTGAACCAAATCCAGCCCAAGCATAACCTACAAGTGTTAAAATTGTATCACTTGGATGATACGCTAAAACAACTGCGATCATAGCTACTACTAATACTGACAATCTACCGATAAATACAAGTTCTTTGTCACTTGCATTACGACGGAAAAATGTTTTATAGAAGTCTTCCGTTACTGCACTTGAAATAACAAGTAATTGTGAGGAAATACTACTCATAATCGAAGCCAAAATAGCTGATAATAAAAATCCTGTAATGTACGGATGGAATAAAATATTGGAGAATGTTACAAAGACCATTTCTGGGTCTTGTAATGTCGCATTATTTTTAGCATAATAAGCGATACCAATTAGACCAGTAAGCATTGCACCTATAATTGAAATCGTCATCCAACCGATACCGATTCTACGAGAAGTCTTTAAATCTTTAATAGAGGTAATTGCCATAAAACGGACAATAATATGCGGTTGACCAAAATACCCAAGTCCCCATGCTAAAAATGAAATAATGCCAAGTATTGTGGTCCCTTTAAACATATCTAAATGCGATGCATCGACTTGTTTAATCGTATTAAATGTTTCTGTTACACCACCGACATCCGTAAAAGCAACAATTGGCACTAGTACAAGCGCAATAAACATAATACAACCTTGTACAAAGTCCGTCCAGCTTACGGCTAGAAAGCCACCGAATAGTGTATACGCAACAACGACACCCACTGTTACAAATAAACCAATTTTATAATCTAGGTTGAAAGAATTTTCAAACAAACGTCCACCTGAAACTAAACCAGCCGACGCATAGAATGTGAAAAATACTAAAATGACGATAGCGGAGACAAAACGAAGTATTTTCGTACGATCTTTAAACCGATTCTCTAAAAAGTCTGGAATCGTAATTGAATCATTTGCCACTTCTGTATACGTTCGTAAACGTGGGGCAATGATTAAATAGTTTGCATAAGCACCTATTAATAAACCTATCGCAATCCATACACTTGATAATCCTGTTGCATACATCGCACCAGGTAATCCCATTAGCATCCAACCACTCATGTCAGAAGCACCAGCTGATAAAACTGTAACTGCTGGACCGAGTCCCCTTCCACCTAACATATAATCTGATAAATCGGATGTCTTCTTATAAGACCAATATCCGATATACAACATACCTGCCATATAAATAGCAAGCGAAACCATAATTTCAATCTTCACCAAATCTCTCCCTTATTCCATAAGCCATTCAAAATTTCGAAAAATGACTTTTTCTATTTTCTTGTTTTCGCTTATGGTTCCCTACCTTAACAAACATTTTTTGTTCTTTCAAGTGAACGAGCACTTTTTATTACATGTGAAAACCTTTATAAACGCCTTTATCCCAGTGGATTACAATGATTTTTTAAGAAATTAAAGTGATAATATTCGGAAAATTAAACAGTGTTTTTTCACACCTTAATTCGTTTACCCGATAAATTTTAAAAGAAAAAGCCATACAAATGTATGACTTTTAGCTTATTGACGTCTCAATTTTCGCTTTCTCTACATATACTTTACGAAATTTCATATAGCATCCAATACGCCAAGGTACTATATAACAAACCGCAAGAGTATAGAAAAGAATGCCGATTGACTTTGGATCTAAACCTTGTAAATGTCTTCTAAAATAAGCACGTAAAAGAACGATAACTAAAAATGTAGCAATAAAAGCGATACTTTTTTTTGCATAAATTTGACCATCTTCTCTGACTTCATACCCACTTAAAATAATAAGTGGAATTGACAATAACAGTCCGATCCCAGCAGCTATACCAATTTGCCAATCAGCAAGTTGCATCGGTGCAGCATATAAAGAAAAACCTGGTAATAAGAAAAATAATGGCAATAGTAGTTGTCTTCCTTTATTATTAATTGGTCGATTCATAGAGCGCATGCGTCTAAATATAACGAGCCCTATGACGAGTAAAAAAATTGTAATACTGTAAGAACCTTGCTGCAAGTGAATCTCTCCCTAAACATAGTCATTTTTAAAAATACTTTCCTATTATACTCCTAATTTTTCCAAAAATATGATTATTCCTTTAAAAAATCTTACATATCAAATATACTTTTAGGTTTGATTTACTATAGGAAACAATTCCGAAAGAGGAACTACTCTCCCCACCTCGTCTTTAAACACAATATGCTCTCTAGTTAAATGGCGCGGGCTCTTCACTCCCGCTGCCGCTGCTAATGAAAATAAACTATATCTCATACTAATAATATAATTCATGACTCGCCACTTCTTCTCATACGGATCTAACGCTTTTTGATAATGCGGATTCGTCGTGGCTACACCAGATGGACATTGGCCAGAATTACATTGAAGGGCCATAATACAGCCGCTTGCCATCATAAATCCGCGGGCTGAACTTACAGCATCCGCTCCAATCGCTAAAGCAATCGCCACTTTATCTGGTGTGATTAATTTACCCGATGCAAATACTTTAAACTTGTTACGGACACCATAATAATTTGCTGTATCGATAAATGTAAGTAATGCTGGAATAAGCGGCAGTCCCATACAATCTGCCATCGATTTATACGTTGCCCCTGATCCGCCTTCTGAACCGTCTATTGTAATAAAATCTGGGTAAATATTTAGTTCTTTCATTGTTTTTATTAAATCTTCCAAAGGCTCCTGCTGACCAATTACAATTTTCATTCCAACTGGTTTACCGCCGCTTTCTTGCAACTGTTGAATAAAACAAAGTGTATCCACTGCATTCTTTAAAAATGAAAATCGATTCGGTGAATTAATCGTCTCTCCCTTTCGGACGTTGCGAACAAAAGCAATTTTCTCATTTACTTTTTGTCCCTCTAGATGACCACCACGTATTTTAGCACCTTGCCCAAATTTCAATTCGAATGCTCTAATATTACTTTCTTTCGCTTTCTCCATGAATTTTCCCATTGAAAAATTACCGTCCTCATCACGGTACCCAAATAACCCTGGACCAATTTGCGCAACGATATTCGCTCCTGTATGTAAATGTTCTGGAATAACGCCACCTTCACCAGTATTAATCCACGATCCGCCTGCCATTTTCGCTCCAAAACCACTCGCTAAAATATAATTTTCTCCAATCGCGCCGTAAGAAGTCGCAGATGCTCCAAACATGCCATGTAGTTTCCACGGATATTTACGGTTTTCACCGACTATAATTGCATCATCTTCTTCGTACAGCCAAAGATTCGTTGTATCCGCTGTCAATTTTTCTCTTCTTGAAAATAACCCTTCTTTATGAATCATGTACTTTTTACCTTCCCGCTCTTGCGAAAGATTCACACTTAATTCCTCAGTTAATATCGGAAATAATGTATTAGCAATATAATAGCCAGAAGCTTCAAAATCTCGTTTTGATCCAAAACCAAGTATTTCAGAGCGATATTTCGCTAAAAACATAACACTTTGAAAATCATAACGTGAGAAAGGCTTTCCATCCGTATCATGATCAAACCAATATTGTCGAAATTCAGGCCCTATCTTTTCCAGTAAGTAGCGCATTCTTCCTAAGTACGGATGTAACTTTAAAATAGAATGATGTGTTCGTTTTTTTATAAAAAATGTAATGATAAAAAAGATGATTAAAAGCAACATTAAAAATAGTAATATACTAATAATAACGAGTAGCGTTTCACTCATCCCGCTTCCCCCTATGAAATCCCATAATAAAAGGAGAACACTCGGTGTGCTCTCCTTTTATCTTTATTCATACTAACGTAGCAAGATGCTCTTTCGCGTCATATTCAACTAAACTTTCAGCATGTTTAATTCGATGAACAAAGTCTGGATTAGCAATTAACGGTCTGCCGAATGCCACTACATCAATTGTTCCTTCTTGCAACGCTTCTTCGGCCTCTTTCGGATTTAAATTACCAACCCCAACAATCGTACCATCCCAATATTTTCTTACTAGTTGATGAAAATTCTTTCCGTCAGCAATCTCTTGCGTATAATTCATCGTTGAGGGATGGATCATCGTTAATCCAACTTCTTTGAACATATTTACGAACGTTTCAATTGCAAGCTCAGGGTTTTCCCACATATAAGTAGGATTATCGCCTTTGAAAGCAGAGAAGCGAAGAAGTGTTTTATTAGCTCCAACAGCTTCTATTACAGCCGCCGTTACTTCTTTCATAAACGTTAACCTTTGTTTTAAATTACCGCCATATTTATCTGTTCGCTTATTCGCAAACTCATACGTAAATTGATCGATTAAATATCCGTGTGCACCGTGAATTTCTACTCCATCAAATCCAGCTTCGATCGCATTTTTCGCAGCTTGTGCGTATTGACCGATTACTTCTTGTATTTCTTCTAACGTCATTGCTTCTGGCGTATCAAACGGTTTACGAAAGCGTGGAACATTTCCCTCTGCAGCGATAGCAGATGGTGCTTGCGGCATTTGACCACCAATTATTTCATGATGACTCATACGCCCAACATGCCATATTTGAGCAATAATCGTCCCGCCTTCTTTATGTACTGCCTCTGTAACAGGTTTCCAAGAATCGATTTGTTCTTGTGTATAAATACCTGGTACTCCCGGGTTCCCTTTTGCTCTCGGACTAATGACAATTCCTTCTGTAATAATTAGTCCAATTCCATCCGCAGCACGTTTTCTGTAGTACTCCACTACATCAGCACCAACTACTCCAGTTTCATTATCTGCAAAGCATCTTGTCATCGGTGCCATCGCTATACGATTACGAAGAGACCAAGCTCCAATTTGAATTGGATCAAACAACTTTGTTTCTTCAACGTTTTCAAAAGATCCACCAGCGTTTACATTTGTTCCTTCATAAATACTCGCTGCTTTATTACTTGAACTTGTCATTTTTCTTCCCCCTAAAAAATCTTACTATAATCGCATCATACTTACTTTTAGATAGTAACGTCAATTTTTACGACTTTACAATAAAAAATTCGAATATCAAAAAAATAAAATACTATAAATAATATTAAAAAGGTTTCCTTAGAAGGAAACCTTTTTTGTTGACCATATATGGCTGTCAATTCGTTTATCTCTTTAATATAAAAAATACCTTATCAATAGAAGTGAATATGGTTCAGTATTCTTCTAAAAATAATAACTTATATACCTAAAACAATGAAAGCCCTACCTCTCTTTCATCCTTACGGCTCCTCGTCCGTGCCAGTGTGAATCAGGATTGCAAAAATCAAGTAACTATTTTATCGAAGTATTCAATTAAACTTCGAACATTCATAAATGAAATTAAAAAATAAAAATGGATTTGATTGTAGTAATAACAATAGAGGTAATGCTCTAAAAGTGGTTTGAAAGAGTTGAATGTCTTTGAAATGATAAAATTTCTATAATTATGTTCCCAAAAAATTCAAGATCTTTTTTGGGATATAATACATTATTTGTAATGAACCTTAACAAAAGCTTTTTATCTGATTTTCTGTGATACCTTCAATTAATCCCAGTTCACTAATCAAAAATTCATATGCGTTATCTAACATCTTCTTTTCGCTTGCATTAAGTGCTTTTTCTTTCTGTATACGCATTAAATCGCGCACAACTTCAGCACCTTCTTGCATTTTACCCGTCTTTATTTTATCAGTGTTCAATTTATACCTTTGTTTCCACGTAAGTAATCTATCTGATTCCCCATGTTGAAAAATATCCATTATGTGTGCTAATGCGGTTATATCCGTCACTGGTCGTATATTCGAATTCAATATTCTCCCTGCTGGAATCATTAGTTCCATATTACTAGCCGACATTTTTATAACATAATACTGTTGTTTTTCTCCTGAGACTTCCTTCTCTTCTATGGCTTTAATTATACCTGCTCCCTGCATTGGATAAACAATGTTATCGCCAATTTGAAACAAATAATCCACCTCCATATATGGTAACCTTCTCAAGCTTAACACACTTTTAGTTTTTTAGCAAAATTTTCATTTTATCATAAAATTATTTTACACGTCAATACTTCAAAAGCAAGAAATTAAATTTACATAACACACTATAAAAACCCGCAATTTTATTAACGGTTCCACCCACATTCATTCTCTTTTAACATAAAAACACATTACTACATTTGAGTAGTAATGTGTTTTTGATAAGGCATAGATAAAGATCTACTTTTCCGTCTATATACTAACCTGCTTACTAACTATTTCCCTCGCTAAAAGAAAACTCATAATCACTTGCGCTGCTACTCTACTCGTCATATCCCTGAAATCAAGAGTTGGATCAATCTCTACTATATCCATCCCTTGAACGAGCGGTTCTTTACCAAGGAATTCAATCGCATCTAGTAAAGTCGTACTATCCATTCCACCTGGCCCAATTGCTGGACAACCTGGTGCAAACGCTTGGTCTAGTACATCCATATCAAGAGAAATATAAATAGAAGTCACACCTTGTTTTCTTAACACTTCAATACTTTCCGTGATAATATCTTTTATTTCTCGCTCTCGTACGTCTTTCATTGTATACACTGTTACGCCATGCTCTATTGCATATTCATGGTACGTACGTGCGTTAGAAAAATTACGAATTCCAATTTGAACAAGTTGTTTCCCTGTAATGACATCATTTTCTAGTAAACTACGGAATGGTGTACCATTTGACGGGCCTCCATCATCTAAATTACGCAAATCATGATGAGCATCAAATTGAATAATCCCGACCTTTCCTTTACTGTTTGCAAAGCCTGTTATACTCGGAAAACTAATCGAGTGGTCACCACCAAGAACGATTGGTATCATGTTCGGATTTACTTTCGTTACATGACCAACTGTTTTCGCAATTCGGTTATGACTTTCTTTTATATCCGTCACATGCATCGTAATATCGCCGCAATCATATAAGACACTTTCTTTCATATCGTGTTCTTCTGTAATTGCATATGTGCTGTATGCATCTAACATCGCTCGAATTGTTTTTGGAGCAAAACTTGCTCCTGAATGACTAATAGATGGTTTAGAAAGGGGTGCTCCAATTAAAGCAGCACCGAATATTTCTACGCCTTCCTCCCAATCTTTAATCATCTCACTCCATTTTGTCACTTCACGATCAATAAACTTTGCATTTTTCTTTAAATAGTGGCCGTGCTCCACGATTGTTCACCTCTTGTATATGCAATATTACCATTCTTCCATACTGTATTCACATGACTTACGCCGTAATGATACGGTACGTAAGCATAATTGTAAGCATCCCATAAAACTAAATCTGCCTTACGACCAACTCTAATTTTCCCAGCTACATCACCACGGTTAATGGCATATGATGAGTTAACCGTTACAGCATTCCACACTTCTTCTGGTGTCATTTTCAGTTTTAGCATCGCAATGCTCATAATAAGCTGAATATTTTCAGTTGGACAGCTACCTGGGTTAAAGTCTGTAGCTAACGCAACTGCAACACCTTCATCAATCATTTTACGACCACGAGCAAAGCTTTCTTTATTTAAATAGAAAGTTGTTCCTGGTAATAATGTTGCTACTGTATTCGAATTTGCAAGCATTTCAATCCCTTTATCAGAAGCGCCAACTAAATGGTCGGCTGATGCTGCACCAATTTCTGCCGCTGCTTCCGCACCACCAAGAGGGTCGATTTCATCTGCATGAATTTTCACATCAAAGCCAAGCTCTTTCGCTTTTAATAAAAACTCTTTTGACTCTTCGACAGAGAACACACCTGTTTCACAGAAAATATCAACGAACTCCGCTAATTGCTTCTCTTTCATTTCTGGTAGTAGGTCTAACATCCATTGTAAAAATTCTTTCGATCTACCTTTATATTCTTTCGGAACTGCATGAGCACCTAAAAATGTGGAAACTAAATCAATCGGATGCTCTTTTTGTAATTGTGCAGTTGCCTCTAATTGTTTCCATTCCGTCTCATCATCTAATCCGTAACCGCTCTTCGCTTCTACAGTAGTAACTCCGAAAGATAGCATACGGTCTAAATGGAATTTCGCTTTTTGAACAAGCTCTTCCTTCGACGCCTGTTTCGTTGCATTTACAGTTGAAAGAATACCTCCACCTTGTTCTAAAATTTCTAAGTACGGAACTCCTTGTAATTTTAGTGCGATTTCATTTTCGCGAGATCCACCAAATACAAGATGAGTATGCGGGTCGACAAGACCAGGAGAAACCATTTTTCCGCCGCAATCAATAACTTCTTTCGCCTGAAGTCCTTTCGCTTCTTCCGCTGTTCCAACGAAAGTGATTACATCATTTTCAATTCCAACCACACCGTTTTCGATAACAGGAAGCGTGTTCATCGCTTCCCGTCTTAACAAGCCATCTTCTTGATCCATTGTTAGTAATTGACCAATATTTATTAGTAAAGTGTCCAGCATGTTTTCTCCCCCTTATTTCATCATTGGAATGTTAACGCCTTTTTCTTTCGCAGTTTCCACAGCTAAGTCATATCCAGCATCCACGTGACGAACAACACCCATACCAGGGTCAGAAGTTAATACGCGCTCAATACGTTTTGCTGCTGCTTCTGTTCCATCTGCAACGATAACCATTCCAGCGTGAAGTGAATACCCCATACCAACGCCGCCACCGTGGTGAACAGACACCCAGCTTGCACCGTTTACACTGTTAATTAATGCATTTAAAATTGGCCAGTCTGCTACTGCATCACTACCGTCTTTCATCGCTTCTGTTTCACGGTTTGGAGATGCTACTGATCCGCAATCTAAATGGTCACGACCGATAACGATTGGTGCTGATAATTCACCATTTGCCACCATTTCATTAATAATGCGACCAAATTTCGCGCGCTCACCGTAACCAAGCCAACAAATACGTGATGGAAGGCCTTGGAATTCAACTTGCTGACGAGCCATACGAATCCAGTTACATAAATGTTCATTATCAGCGAACTCGCGTAAAATTACTTCGTCTGTTTTATAAATATCTTCTGGATCACCAGAAAGTGCTACCCAGCGGAACGGTCCTTTTCCTTCACAGAATAATGGACGGATAAATGCTGGAACGAATCCTGGGAAATCGAATGCATTTTTCAAGCCTTCATCGAAAGCAACTTGGCGAATGTTATTTCCATAATCAAATGTAATTGCGCCTTTTTCTTGCATCGCAAGCATTGCTTCTACGTGCTTTGTCATGCTTTCTTTTGATAATTGTACGTAACGTTCTGGGTCTTCTTCACGAAGTTTCGCTGCCTCTTCTAACGTATAACCTACTGGAATATAACCGTTTAATGGGTCATGAGCAGATGTTTGATCCGTAACTAAATCTGGCGTGATATTACGCTTCACTAATTCTGGTAAAATCTCTGCCGCATTTCCTAATAAACCAATAGAAATCGGTTCTTTCTTCTCTTTATACTCGTTCGCAACAGTTAATGCTTCTTCTAATGATTCTGTATACATGTCACAATATCTCTTTTCAATACGACGATCGATACTACGCTTATCTACATCAATAGCAATGACAACACCGCCATTCATCGTTACAGCAAGAGGTTGTGCACCACCCATACCACCTAAACCAGCAGTAAGTGTTAATGTACCTTTTAATGAACCGTCGAAATGTTGACGAGCTGCTTCACCAAATGTTTCATATGTTCCTTGTAAAATACCTTGTGTTCCAATGTAAATCCAGCTACCAGCTGTCATTTGTCCGTACATCATAAGACCTTTTTTCTCTAGTTCTCGGAAGTGATCCCAATTCGCCCATTTTGGTACTAAGTTTGAGTTCGCTAACAGAACGCGCGGCGCGTCTTCATGTGATTTAAAAATGGCAACTGGTTTTCCTGATTGAACAAGTAACGTTTCATCGCTTTCTAACGTTTTTAATGAATCTACGATTGCATTGTAGCTTTCCCAGTTACGAGCTGCACGGCCAATTCCGCCATATACAACTAATTCTTCTGGTTTTTCAGCTACCTCAGGATCTAAATTGTTCATTAACATTCGAAGTGCTGCTTCTTGCACCCAACCTTTCGTTTGTAACTCTGTACCTCTTGGTGCGCGAATTGTTTGTTGTACTTTTTCCATTTCAATCTCTCCCTTTTCTCATTTTATAGTGCTGCGTTTACATCTAATCTTTCTTTTATCGAATAATTCGTTTTTAACCAATGTGCAATATTTTCAATATCAGTTGAGAATATGCGGTCATTTGTAATAGAAGGTACTTGTTGACGGCCTTGATGGTAGAAGCTCTTCGTCACTGTACTCATGTTTTCAATACCACGATATTCTGCTGCTTGCATTGCACAAATCATCTCAATTGAAAGAACACGTCTTGCATTTTGAATGATCTGATGTGCATGGCGTGAAGCAATTGTTCCCATACTTACATGATCTTCTTGGTTAGCAGAAGACGGAATTGAATCTACACTCGCCGGATGTGCTAACGTTTTATTTTCAGAAACAAGTGACGCTGCAGCATACTGCATAATCATTGCACCTGACTGTAGTCCTGGTTCTGGACTTAAAAATGGTGGTAAATCATTTAATTGCGGATTTACTAAACGCTCAATACGACGTTCTGAAATATTTGCAAGTTCCGCCATTCCTACTTTTAAGAAGTCCATCGCAAACGCAATCGGTTGACCGTGGAAGTTACCACCTGAAATTACTTTTTCCCCGCCATCAAAGATTAGCGGATTATCTGTTGCGGCATTCATTTCAATTTCTAATTTTTCTTTCACATAATTCAAAACTTGCCAAGAAGCACCGTGTACTTGCGGGATACAACGAAGTGAATAGGCATCCTGTACACGTAGTTCTCCTTGTTTTGTTGTTAACTTACTATCATGAAGAATGTCACGAATTCTGCTTGCTACATCCACTTGCTCTTTATAACCACGTGCTTTATGAACATTTTCATCAAATGCATCAATAATGCCTTGTAACCCTTCAATTGTCATCGAAGCAATTAGTTCAGCTTGATACGCCGTTGCTTCTGCTTCTATATAAGAAAGAACTCCTTGCGCTGTCATCGCCTGCGTACCATTAATTAATGCAAGACCTTCTTTCGCTTCAAGTTCAATTGGCTCAAGCCCTTCTTCTGTAAGAGCAACCATTGCATGAACGCGTTTCCCCTTATAGAACACTTCACCTTCGCCTAATAATACAAGCGCAAGATGAGATAAAGGTGCCAAATCTCCACTCGCACCAAGTGAACCTTGTTGCGGAACGACTGGATGAATTTTACGATTTACAAACTCAAGAAGCATATTTACAACAAGCGGCCTTACGCCTGATACTCCTTTAAGCATCGTGTTTGCTCGTAAAATTAACATTCCGCGCGATACTTCTTCAGGGAATGGATCACCAATCCCGCATGCATGTGACTGAATTAAATTATGCTGAAGTGCCTTTACATCATCTTTTTGGATAAGCACATCACTAAACTTTCCAAATCCAGTTGTAATTCCGTAAACGACTTTTCCGTCCTCTACAATTTTCTCAACTACTTCGCGGCACTCCGCTACCTTTTGCATACTAGTTGGACAAGCTGTTACACCTTCTCCTTCCAGTAATAACCTCTTCATTTCTTCAACTGTCAATGTATGTCCTGTTAACGTAATCATCATTTTTCCTCCTTAAAAAGGCAAAAGGGGACCTTATCTTTTTAAGACAGACTGCTGTCCTAAAAAAGTAAGGCCCCCTTCTAACTAATAGACTATGGGCAAATCATATGTGATTAATTCCTAAACCAATCGCCTCATGCTCAGATCCTTTTACAGGTGCACCAATCGTTCCATATAATGCAACAGCAACCCATTCGCCTTCTTTTTTTCCGTCGTATGGTGTACCGCGCACAATCGCAAAACGAAGTCCTACTGTACGAAGAACGTCTGCTAACTGAATTTGACCTCTCGTCACTCCGTACAAAGCTTCCATAATTGCATGATAAAGTGCATGTGTTTCTCTGTAAACGTCTGTTTCAATAACTTGGTTGCTCTTAGCCGCTGTTTCCATTGCTGCGACAACCTTTTGCGAATTCATCGAACCCACTTTCCCCGTACAATACTTCCAACCTTTTGGAATGGATAATACAGGACTTTCATTTTCATCCGCAAGTGCCAACAGCATGGCCATACGACCAATTCGATGTGTTCCTTGAAGAAGCATGTGACTCTCTCATTTCTTTTGAATTATTTGAATATTACTTAATTTAAGAATATATGAAAACGGTTAAATCGTCAATAGTTTAAACTCACATTCAAACAATTTTTTCATCCCCTCCATTTGTGTACACAAATTATTTACACAATTTTTCCAAGCATGCTATAGTCTCTCTAACAGATGCAAAGGGGCGAGATTTCAATGACGAAGCGAAAAGATATTCATTTTCGAATTGAAGAAAAATTACTTGCAAGGTTTGAAGCTGCACTCCATTACGAAGGTTTAAAGAAAATCGACGTATTAACACATGCGATTCAGCAATTTTGCACGAAGGTGGAATGTGAAAAAATGAATGATGTAAAACGTCAATATAACGTTAGCAACCATTTACAAACACGCATAGACACACATGTACATTACGAAGAAAAACACGTAGATTTAGATACGATTGTCATTAAACATTTACAACTTCAAGGGGAAGAAAACATATTAGAGCTTGGATGTGCTAGTGGAAAATTCCTTTCCCTTTTACAAACAAATGGTCATAAAGGCCCATTAACCGGATTGGATCAATCCGAAGCTATGCTTGCTGAGGCTGCTAAGACAAATAACTTAATAGAATGGAAACGAGGGGATGCTAGTAAACTCCCTTTCAAAACAAATTATTATGACCTAATAATCGCAAGACATATGTTATATCACATGAAAGATGTTGAAAAAACAATTCAAGGATTCCATAAAGTAATTCGTCCCGGCGGCTCACTTTTAGCTACAACAAATTCTAGCGTTACACTACCTCGTATAGTTGAAATGTGTAACCGCATGTTAGACGCATTTGATTTACCGAAAACAACATCATCAGTCACTCCATTTTGTTTAGAAAACGGTAAAGAGATATTACAATCCGTTTTTCCAACTGTTGAAGAAACAGTTATTCATAATGCGCTCGTTTTTCATCATGCTACTCCAATAGTAAACTATATTTCTAGCATGTTTCCGTCGCTAAATATACCTGATAATACATATCTTCACGCGGAAATGAAGGAATGGCTAAAAGAAGAAGTAGAAAATGAATTATCACTTCATAACGGTATATGGCGCGATCCGAAAACGTTAGCAATTTATCGATGTCAAAAAGAAAAAAGCTAGCATTTGCTAGCTTTTACACGTTTTCTCGTAAAAGTTTCTCCATTACTACATTGCCTTTACCACCATAAAAATTGGTATTATGTTCGTCTGCCACTCCAAAATAAGAGGCAATTGCTATTCCGAATGGTACAAATGCATGCCCTTGTGCTGTAATGATATTTGAGTGTTGCACAACTTCTTTATACACGAAATTTTCTATTGGAAAACAATCGAACTTTTGATAATCTATAGTCGCAGTATAAGAAATCCCCTTAAATAAGCCCGCTTTTGCTAGCGCATACGGTCCAGCGCAAATTGCCCCCACTAATTTTTCTTGTTCATGAAATTGACGAATGATTGAAAAAAGAGATTTTTCATCTTCCAACTGTACTTCTTCTCCACCTGGAATAAGTATCCCCTCATACTCATCTACACGTACTTCACTTACTTCTATATGCGGTTGCACTTGCAAACCTGTTTCACTTATAATCAATTCTTTTGTTAAGCCCGCTGTAATGATTTCAAATTTATTCTTCAGCAATGCCGTTGCTACTGTTATTTCAAACTCTGCAAATGTTGGGTATACAAATAAAAGTATTTTTTTCATAGCCCTCTCTCCTTTAACCAGTACATAAAATATACCTCTAGATCGTCCACTGTTAATCTATTCGTATCCAAATAAGTTACAGGAAATTGTTTATACCAATCTTTTTCCGTTTCTACTAATTTAAATTGCTCCTCAAATGTACTTCGTTTTCTTGTCCTATCGTTATTTTTTCTATCATATACATTCTTTTTCGTCACATCTAAATAAAAAATGGCATCTGAACGACATTCTCTTAATTTATATAATTCACCTTTCAATTCAGCTTCTATATCCCACTCTTCCCCTATAATCGTTGGATAAAAGAGTGTAAAAAACTCAATGTCTTCTGGTCCGCGATCAAAAATTACGACTGAACCTTTCACATTTTGAAACTCCTTAATTTTTGCTTCGATAAACATTTTTTGATTTATGATAAACCCTTCTTTTGAATTCATATCCAAATTTAATTGCTTTCGCTTTTCTACAATTGGATAAGGATTTTCATATATAACCGAAAGCCCACATCTCTCTAACCTTTTAGCCAATGTTGTTTTTCCGCTAGCCATCGGCCCTTGCAGTGAAATTACGTATACCATACCTCTCATTCCCTTACACTTTAGTACACCTATAATATACAGAATTTTTAAAACTCTCAACATTATATATATCATCTTGTTTCTTATTCCTATCTAACTTATAATAAAAAATAGAGATTATGACGGACGCATCAATAATGTAAGCTTGGGAATCCAAGCTTACATTATTTTTTGCTTTCCCTTTTCGAATAAAAAGAGTATACTAGATTAGAACGTATGTTCTTAATGATTACATACAGTAAGGAGATAGAACAATGGTATACGACACAAAAGCAATTTCTTGGAATGAGTCTTTAAAACAACTTCAACGCCGCTATACAAACAAACAAGTTGACCGAAAAGAATTTGAGGATATTGAACTGATGGAATTCTTCCGCGATAAAGACTACATTTCTTTACCTACACATATAAGCGGCCTATCAAAAACACGTTTTACTTCTTACTCTATTTTCACAACTGAAGATAAAGATCGTAAAGTTGGCACACTTATTATTGAGTATGTTGAAGACGATAATAATAATTTATATGTTGAACAACTATACTTCGTTTAAACTATAACGCTTGGTCAAAATGACCAAGCGTTCTTGCTTTCTATGAATCTCACTGTATATAATATGAATAAAAGAAAACCGCTATCATTAAGGGGGGATATGCTTGCTCGAAGGATGGTTCAGTTGGTTCATTGTGCTATGGACGGTTATTTTATTAGGGCTTATGTCTATCGGTGGATACTTTATGTTCAGAAAATTTTTAAAACGATTACCAAAAGAAGACGGCATGTCCATTTTAGATTGGGAAGAACACTACATAAATAAAACGAGACATTTATGGGCTGACGAACAAAAACAATTGTTAGAAGAGCTTGTAAGTCCTGTTCCAGAACTATTTCGCGATGTTGCAAAATCAAAGATCGCTGGAAAAATCGGGGAACTTGCATTACAAGAAAATGCCTCTCAAATTACACAAGACTTAATTATTAAAGGATATATCATTGCCACACCAAAGCGTGATCATAAATTTTTAATTAAAAAACTACAAGAAAAAAAGATTGATTATTCTAACTATCAATCTTTACTCGCAAAGTAACTCCATATTATTTTCGATAAAAAAGACAGCGCCTTTAACGCTGTCTTTTTATTTGGTACATATACAGTTTTTAAGTTAGCTTCATATCTTTTTCATTATAAAAACCATCTTCTTTTTCCATTTCCTTCTGTAATTTCGTAAAGGAACGGTACATTGCAATTCTCCATGACACAATCATCGCAAACGCAAGTAAGTAGAACATGCCACTAAGTTGTCCTAAATCAAGAGATTGGCTTAAGTATGTTTTAAATACAATCCGCACTACAAGTAATCCAATTAATATAAAAACAAAGGCTTTTGAACGCTTCAAATAAATCTCTTGTCCTCTAATTTCAAACTTAGATGTTTTAATAAGAAAAATAGAGAAAATCAAACCGACACCAATTGCTTCTAACATTTCTGCTGGAGTTAATCGAAATTCAGGAAAAACATACATCAATGCGCCCGTACTCATAAAAAATGGTGGAAGTATAATTTTTTTCAATGTTGCAGGTTTCTTAGCTGCTTTTAAACGAATAAACATCGCACCGACAGCCATACAAACAGCAACGATACTGGATAAAACAACTATGTTCATATTTTCTCATCCTTTTTTGTGGCTATATGCAAAATATACTTTCATTATATGCTTTTCCGTTAGTATTTCCAACATTTTCGCAGAATAATACTAAAAACCGGTAAAACCACCAAATAAACTTGAGAAATATACGATAATTTTCGTCATCCAGTTAAAGTATAGGAAGACACCCATAACAATCATAATGTATCCTCCGACTTTCATGAAGGCCATACTATTTCTTTTAATCCAAGACATTTTCGTAATAAAGAATGACAGTACGAAAAACGGGATTGCAAATCCAAGTATGTAAGCAATCATGTATATCATTGCTGATTCTGGATTTGTTGCTGCTAATCCAATTACGGACACTAGAATTGGTCCGGTACATGGCGTCCACCCTGCTGCAAAAGCTAATCCAATTAGTACTGATCCAAAATAGCCACTTGGACGATTTTTAAATGTAAATTTACGGTCTTGCATTAAAAATTTCGGCTTAAACACTCCGACAATAATTAAACCGAACACGATGATAAAGATACCACCTAACTGTCTGATTAAATCTTTATAGTCAGTAAAGATTCCTCCAATAAAACTTGTACCAAATCCAATTGCAATAAATATAATTGAAAATCCAAGTAAGAAAAACGCTGTATGTATCATACTTCTTTTGCGAAGCATTGCATTTTCTTCTTTCAATTCAGAAACCGACATACCTGTTATGTACGATAAAAATGCCGGATAAAGCGGTAAGCAACATGGGGAAATAAATGATAAGAACCCGGCGCCAAACGCTAAAAAAATACTAATATCTTGCATCATTCCACTCCTCTCCCTAAATATTGTAACAAAAACACATAAAAATACTATGAACAATTCGTGAAATCACTTTTACAACGTGGCAATAAGAAAAAACATATTTTCTCACAGTTTCTAATAAAACGTTTTCATTTCCTTCTATTATATAGAAAAAACTCAAATGCATTATGAAACTCCTTTAATTGTTATTAACATAACAAAGGTAACATAGTTTCTCAAATAATTAGCACGCTACTAGTACGCCTATTTACATATTTGTTTAAAAATTATTTTTTTCAAATGCTGTCTCTATACAATGCAAAGTTGATTTTATAATACTTCTACTATTAATAATTTCAAGATTATGCATAAATATCATACTTTTATTATTATTCTATAAAATGTCATACTTTTCTTTCATTTGACCCTTTATTTCTAATTTTGTATACTTCCCTCTAGTTATATATTTTCGATACGGAACAACTTCATATAGATGGGAGGAATTTTTCATGCTTCGTTATTCTCTTTTAGTTTTATTAGGAGCGTGTAGTTATGGAATTTTAGCTATTTTTGTTAAGCTTGCATATGCAGAAGGATTTTCACTTGGAGAGGTAATTGGCAGCCAATATTTGTTCGGTTGGATTATTTTGCTTGCTATTACACTTCTATTTTCTAGACATCGCGTTCCTTTAAAGCAAGCATTACTTTTATTCGTTGCAGGAACATCTGCAAGTTTTACCGGAATTTTTTATTATGCTTCATTAAAAACTGTACCAGCTTCTATTGCAATTATTCTTTTATTCCAATTCGTTTGGGTCGGAATTATCATTGAAGCAGTCGCAACAAAAACTTTACCTTCAAGAGAAAAAGTTATTTCTGTTATTTTCTTACTTGTAGGGACATTTTTATCCAGTGGTTTACTAGAACAATCAGCAGGTGCTTTCGATACGACTGGAATCATTTTAGGTTTATTATCTGCTGTTACATTCGCAACATACATTTTCGTGAGCGGAAAAGTTGCTGTTGAAGTACCTTCATTACCGCGCGGTGTTCTCTTAATGACTGGTGCTTTAACTTTAGTCATGATTGTATTCCCACCAACATTTATTTTTAATGGTGCCATTTCTCAAGGTCTTTGGAAATACGGTTTAGGATTAGGAACATTTAGTATCGTCATTCCATCTATTGCCTTTACAATCGGGATTCCAAAAATCGGTTCTGGCTTAGCGACTATTCTTGGTGCAGCGGAACTACCAGTTACAACAATTATGTCCGTATTCGTTTTAAAAGAGGCTGTACTATCTTCACAATGGTTCGGTGTATCACTTATATTAATTGGGATTGCAATCCCGCAAATTGCATACGCAATGCGTGGACGTTATCGTAAACATCCTACGCATAAAAAAGTCGCAGCATAAAGTGAAACTTTAATTAGTTGAACCAATCGGGCTTTTATGGGATAAACGAGAGAGGATTTTCATTTGAGAATCCTCTCTTTTATTGTTGTATACTTATGGTAAATATTTTGCTGAAGAAAGAAGGCATACTACATGGTATCTATTTCAAATCAACTAAAAGAAAAACTTATTTCCATCCGTCGACATTTACATGAGTATCCAGAACTATCATATGAAGAGTTCGAAACAACAAAAGCAATAAAAAATTGGTTAGAAGAGAAAAACATTACTATCATTGATTCCAATTTAGAAACAGGAATTATCGCTGAAGTGTCTGGTAATAAAAACGGGCCAATTGTAGCAGTTCGTGCTGATATTGATGCCCTTCCTATTCAAGAAGAAACACATTTGTCCTATGCATCTAAAGTACGAGGGAAAATGCATGCTTGTGGACACGATTTTCATACAGCTGCTATTTTAGGTACTGCTTTCTTATTAAAAGAAAGAGAATCTTCCCTAAATGGAACGATTCGCTTCATATTCCAACCAGCTGAAGAAAGTAGTAATGGCGCTTGCAAAGTTATTGATGCTGGACATTTACGTAATGTGCAAGCGATTTTCGGCATGCATAATAAACCTGATTTACCAGTAGGTACAATTGGCATTAAAAATGGTCCACTGATGGCCGGAGTTGATCGATTTGAAATTGAAATTCACGGAGTTGGTACACACGCGGCTGTACCAGATGCTGGCGTAGATCCTATTGTCGCATCCTCTCAACTTGTGATGGCACTGCAAACAATTGTAAGCCGAAATATAAGTTCATCTCATAATGCGGTTGTTAGTGTTACAAATATTCATGCAGGAAATACGTGGAACGTGATTCCTGAAAAAGCTACGTTAGAAGGAACGATTCGCACGTTCCAAGCTGAAACACGTGAAAAGATCCCAGCACTCATGGAGCGTATTATTAAAGGTGTATCTGATGCATTAGGTGTAAAAACGGAATTCCGTTTTTTTTCAGGTCCTCCTGCTGTTCACAACGATAAAGCTCTTACAGACTTATCTACTCAAGTTGCCACAAAGATGAACCTTAATATCATCTCGCCTAGTCCGTCAATGGCTGGAGAAGATTTTTCATTTTACCAACAGGAAATACCAGGTTCATTCGTCTTTATGGGAACGAGCGGTACACATGAATGGCATCATCCTGCTTTTACAATTAATGAAGAGGCACTGCCTATAAGTGCCGAATACTTTGCTTTACTAGCCGAAAGAGCACTTAAACAATTCTCATAAAAAAAGCCGTTCGAAGTGCATCTCAGCACCCTGAACGGCTTTTCTTATTAAGTTAAATCACGTTTTAAAAACACAGTATATGAAATACATAAAAATACGAACAAATAAAGTAGTAACATACATGATGCAAACGGGAATGTTACTCCATCAATAAAACTTCCATTCTTTGAAATACTATATAAATCTGTGTTTGCTGGCAATAAATATTTCGCCCAGTTATATCTAGTGGCTGCTAATAACGCAATATTGCCTGATAAAGCAAGGAATAGTGAAATACCAATTGCACCTCCACTAGATCTCGTTAACACAGAAATCATAAATGCAAACGATGCATACACAACCGTTGGTAACCACGATAAAACATAATATTTACTTGCTTCCACAAAAATATTTTGTTTTATTATATTTCCATCTTGGAAAATAAACTCACTCCATGCAGGCTGTTGGAATTTATAAATAACAAGTCCACATAAAGCGGAGAAAATCATATTAAATATAAACAATAAAGCTGCAAATATAACGATTGCTAAAAACTTTGCTGTTAAAATTTTAAATCGACTCGCCGGACGGATTGTTAAAAATTTATATGTTCCCCAGCTATATTCATTCGCAAAAATTGTACTTGCATACACGAGGATAAATGGGAGCAAAATTGGAAATACGATAAAACCTGTATCTCTCATGAAAGAAAGTGGAGAACTGCTTGCCGGTGCTGTATCCGTATCTAAATACTTCATCTTAAGCTGGTATTCTTTTACAAGCTCATCCCCTGATTTTTCTGCTAAAATAGCCTCTTTTTTCATGCCAAGCTTTTTCTCAATTTCTACAGTACGTTCTGTATAATCTACTTTCCATCCTTTTGTTTCCGGTTCAAAATACTTTACCGTAACCCACCCTAATCCGATTATTAATACTGCAATAACCGCAAATGGAATAATCGTTCGCTTCCGCTTAAATATTTTATACAGTTCGTTATATACTAAATTAAACAATATCTTTTCCCCCTGTTAATTCTAAAAATTGCTCTTCTAACGTTTTTCTTTCTTCATATACACGATACACTTGAATATTTTTCTCAAGCAATGTACGAATAACATTTGGGATTTCTTCATCTTTTACGTTAATAATTAATTCATTATCCTTTACTAAAACATCATGCCCTAACATTTCCGCTGCTTTATTCGCATCATCTACACGTATACGGATCGTCTCCATCTCTTCACTTTGACTATGCTGAATATTTTGCGTAGCCACATATTCCCCGTGCTGAATAATGATAACTCTGTCACACATTAATTCAACTTCTGAAAGTAAGTGACTTGATACAAGTACAGCTTTTCCTTGTTCATGTGCAATTTTTTTTATATACATTCTCATTTCATGTATTCCACTAGGGTCTAATCCATTCGTCGGTTCATCTAGTACCAACACATCCGGATCGTGAATAAGCGCCTGAGCGATTCCTAAACGTTGTCTCATGCCGAGTGAATATGCCTTTACTTTACGATTAATTACTTGTCCCATTCCTAACAATTTCACTACTTCATCGATACGCTCTTCGGTCACATTACCATTCATTCGTCCGAAATATGTTAAATTTTCATACCCGCTCAAAAAAGGATAAAATTCGGGTGTCTCAATTACCGCCCCAATTTTCGCAGCGGTTTTTTCAAATTGCTGTTTCACAGATTGACCATCAATCCATACTTCACCTTCTGTCATACGGATCATACCAACCATCATTCTCATTAAAGTCGTTTTTCCAGCACCGTTTGGTCCGAGTAAACCGACAACCTCGCCTTTTTTCACTTCAAAACTAATATTTTGTACAAGTGTCTTTGAGCCGATTCGCTTCGTTAACCGATCGACTTTTACAATTGATTGTTCATTTGTCATTCTATACAACCTTTCCTTCCCATTCTTTGTCAGGTCTTTTCACTGTAACATGATTATTTTTACGTGTAAAATAGAAAAAAGCATGATTTCTCATGCCCTTTCTTTAAACCGCAACGAATTTTCATCTTTTAAACTTCGAACAAATCGATAACATTGCATCATCGATATTAAAACGACAGTCATCATAATTACACTAATAATTACAACTGCATATATTGTAATTGGCGCACTATTTACTCCTTGTATCCCTGCGATTTTCATAAAGATAACCGTAAATAATTTTAAAAATAACATCCCATTAACTAATCCAAAAACAAACGCTGCTCCATAAATGAATAATTGCTCCTGACATAATAAACATAGTACTTCTTTTCTTTTTATATTTTCTGCTACATAAGATGTAAACTCCTCTCTCCTCACTAGCAAAAGGGAGTACATCATTTTATATGTAGTAAAAATACATATGAAAATTAGTACAATAAACAGTGTGTAAAAATACATTTGAAATACAAATGCATCCCCTACTTTCAAAATAGCTCCTTCATTAAATTGTAACGATATCATAAAAAACAAAATCATAGTACTCATAGCAATCCACATAAATTGCTTCATCCTTTTGGTAGCAAATGTTCTAATATTTTTTCTCGCTAACCGACATAAAGACATAAAATTCTTCCCCTACCTTATTACATACGCATTCTATACTACTAGTGTATAAAAATATGACATTTTAAACATCGCACTACAATCGGAATTTCTTCTAAGTCTTTAGTCCTAGAAAACGAAATGATAAAAAATCACATTTAGAATATAATTGTAAAAAGGAGGAAATTGCATGCGTATAAAATTACTATCAATCTTGTGTTTATTATTACTCACAAGTTGTAGCCAAATAAAAAACAATGAAGTTGCCATTGTTGAGCCATACAAATTAACAAAAGAGCAAGCTTCTATTTTACAAATGACTCCTTTTCAAGAAGGAAATAGCATGTTTTATAACGTTACTCTTAAAAATGATAAAGATGAAATAAATGCTACAATTGATTATTATAACAATGGTAAAAAAACAAAAGAAATTGCTAATATAGCTACCTCACATTTTTCAAAAAAGAAAGTAAAGCTTTCTTTTTTACCACCACATTTCCAATTCGATAAAGATATACAAGAAAAAAGGCAGTGGTATCTGAATATTGAAGGTGGTTCAACACTTGTTCCTGAAGAAGCGCCACCAAGCGTAAATAGCTCTGCAACTACTACAATCCAATCTATAAAAAATTTAAAATACAATCAAAAAACAACTTTAGCTGCTGTAATCCAAACCAGTAAAGAAACTGTAAGCGTTCCTACCATTGATGAAGAAACAGGTATTGATCTACTCTTAAAAGAAAATGAACACGTTTATCTATTTAGTATCGAGCTAAAAAAAGAACAATAAAGCGGAAATGCAACTTAAGTTGCATTTCCGCTTTATTGTTTAATAAGGTGTACTTTTATGGATTTGAATTAAATCCATATTCTGTTACTACTATTGCTCATCTTCTACTTCTATTCTTTTCTTCTCTCTTGCAATTTTTAAAAACTCTAGCAGCTCTGGATTACTATTCATTTTTTTGTAAGCCACTGACATTTCTGCAACAAAATTAGAATCATATAACTCTTTATATACAACTTCTGTTTTATATAACTTATTTGCCGACACGGGTATTACTGTAATTCCAATCCCTGCTGCTACAAGCCCCATAACTGTTTGATACTCTGTTGCTTCTTGTACAATACGCGGACTAAATCCAACTTCTCTGCAAAGAGATAAAATTGTATCATACAAAGCTGGCCATACTGGTCTCGTAATAAATACAAACGGCTCATCTCGTAAATCTTCTATATGTATTTCATCTTTCTCTGCAAGTGGATGTGCCTTTGGTAAACATAAGGTGCAAGATAACCTTTGAATTGGCTCTAATTCTAATAATTGTGTTGGAATTGGTGGACGTAAAAAGCCAATATCGATACGGTTATCATGAAGTGCATGAACTTGATCTGGTGTTGACAATTCATGTAATGCAACAGACACTCTCGGAAATTTCTTTCTATATTCCCTAACAATTGATGGTAAAATATCATATATCGCCGCACCTACAAAACCAATTGAAAGTGATCCTACTTCTCCCCTTTGCGCACTTTGTGCAACTTCTACTGCTTTTTCAATTTGTTCAAACGCCTTTTTTACTTCTTTTAAAAACATTTCTCCTGCTTCTGTTAGTTCAACCTTTCTTTTCGTTCTTGAAAATAATGTAACTCCCATTTCTTTTTCTAATTGCTGTATTTGTTGACTAAGTGGTGGTTGTGTCATTTGTAAACGAGCAGCCGCCCGTCCAAAGTGTAACTCTTCTGCCACAACAACAAAATATTGCAAATGCCGTAATTCCATTTTTGGACACCCTTTTCACTTTCGATTAATATGTCTAATATATTAATAACATATAATTTATATATTAGACAAATATTTTGAATGAACGTATAGTAGAAATTGTTAATTCTTTTTTACAATTTTTATGTAAAAAAAGAAAGAGGTGGTTACTGTATGAAATGGTGGAAGTTAAGCGGACAAATTTTATTACTATTTTGTTTCGCTTGGACAGGTGAATGGATTGCAAAACAGGCACACCTCCCAGTTCCAGGAAGTATAATCGGTATTTTTTTATTATTAATTTCATTAAAATTTAACCTAGTTAAAAAAGAATGGATACAGGACGGAGCAGATTTTTTATTAAAAGAACTTATTTTATTTTTCATCCCTTCTGCAGTCGCTGTCATACGTTACAGAGATACACTAACACAATATGGAATCGATCTCATTTTAATTATTATGATTAGCACTCTTTGCGTTACCTTAGTTACAGGACTTTTAACAGAATTGCTACTAAAGCGGAAAGGATCAACGCAATGATCGGATTTCTTTGTTTACTATTAACACTATTCACATATTGGATATCAAAAAAAATGTATCAACGCTGGAATTGGAGTCTACTTTCTCCTCTTCTCGTATGTCCCATTATTTTAATTGCTTTATTGCTCGGATTAGATACGCCTTATGAAACATATGAATCTGGTGGTCACTGGTTAACTGAATTATTAAAACCCGCAACAGTTGCTTTTGCATGGCCAATCTATAAATACTTTGATTTATTAAAGAAACATGGAATGGCTATCTTACTTAATGTCATTGTCGGTTCGTTTTTATCAGTCATTACTTCAGCACTACTAGCAAATTATTTTCAAATTGATTCATCACTAGAACATAGTTTAGCGCCACATATCGTAACAACACCAATCGCAATGGCTATTTCAGAAATGATTGGTGGTATGTCACAATTAACTGCTGTATTTGTCGTTTTAACTGCCTTAACAGGAGCATTGCTCGGCCCTTCTCTCATACGTATTTGCCGTATTAAAACAGCAATTGCAAAAGGTATTATGTTAGGAACGAGCGCAAACGGAACCGGTACATCAAAAGCATTCGAAATCGGTCCTGTGGAAGGAACAATTGCAAGTTTATCCATGCTTTTAACAGCAGGTGCTAGTTTAGTTATCGTTCCGCTTTTCTTGTCTTGGATACATTAAAGAAGCAAGCATTTACATACTTGCTTCTTTATTTATATATTGGCACAGCAATTCATAATCCTCTGGAAAAGCTAAACACAATTGTTCAACTTCATATATCCCTTTCCAAGCAATTTCATGTATTAACTCATCAGGATCTTGGATTTTCATATTACCGCCTATTTGTTTAACAAAATAATAATGGACATACACTGGAATTCCGTATGTAATACCCTCTTTTTCATATATTTTATTTACAACTTCCACATTGTAACCTGTTTCTTCCCAAACTTCCCTAATACAACATTCTTCTAGTGTCTCTCCCTTTTCAAGTCCTCCACTTGGGACAGACCACCTTTTTTCTTCTCCCTCTTTGCCCTGCAATACCATTAAAACTTCATTTTTTTCATTTACACATACCGCTGCACTACCTATCCATCTCTCCATAAACATCCCTCCCCTACTAAAATTCGCCTTCTTTATTATTTTCCCCTTGAAAAAAAGAGGAAAATAATAAAACAATGACGAAAAGTTACATCAACTTCATAGACAATCCCTTCTTAGAAATTAAAACTGGAAGGATGAAAATATGATTTCTAATTATGTTGTGGAATGTGTCTTTTGTGAAGAAAATCGAAAACCTCGCCAAGCTATTGTCACAGTTCCCGCCACTACTCAGCTACTAGCCCTTGAAAAAGTGCGCGCGGAATGCAAACGTCGCTTCGGAAAAACTGTATTATTGCAAACAGAAATTAAAGAAGAAATAAATTTCGAACAAAAAGAAAGCTGACCATAAATTGGTCAGCTTTCATATCCGATCATATTTTCACATGAAGATTAGGGGCATCCTCTTTAAGGATCGGGATTTTCCCATTATGTACGTTCCATAATGGTCATCGAACAATATATTTCTATGCAATTAACTATTGAATAGAATAGGGCAAAACTTGTTCGCATTTTTAGAAAAGGGATAGGGATATAATTCAAGTAGTACTTCGAATACTCGAACTTTACACTCATAATATTAAAACAAATCCTTTTATATGGGAAATATGAATTACCTATATAATTCATTCGTAAAATATATTAATAGTTTGCTATATTAATTTTATCCCGCTATTTGTAAGCAGTAACCCCCTACTGATTATAATTTCACTTTATTCCATCAATAGCATACAACCAGCTAAAACCGGTGTCATAATCATCGAAAACCTCAAAAGCGTTCGCGGTGCATAATTTGTAAACTTCGCGCCAATGTATGCCCCTAACATGGTCCCAATCAATACTTGTAATAACAATATATAATCTAAATATCCTTCCGAACTATATCCTATCCCGCCTCCAATTGCAATCGGTAATATAACAAGCATTGTTGTCCCTACAGATTGCTGAATCGTAAGTCCCAATAGAACCATTAATCCAAGTTGAATAAACGGTGCAGAACCAATCCCAAATGAACCAGCCATCATTCCAGTAACTAATCCAAGGCATACACATTTCAACAAGTAGTTCACAGAAAACTCTTTATGTTTATATAAAGACGACTTTTCTTTGTTTTGGAACATAATTAATTTAATAAACATAAAAATTGCCGATAAAAATAACATCCCAGCTGTAAACCAATGAAGAAGATGTGCTGGTATAAGTGAACCAAATTTAGAACCAATATAAGAGCCAATTGCGCCAAATCCCCCAACAATCCCGCCTATAATAAGTGCAACATTGCCTTCACGGTAATGACTTACAACACCTGATAATGTCGTAAATGCCATTGCAGTTAAAGATGTTGCAAGAGCAACATGAATAGGAATTTGGAATACTAAAGTGAGTATCGCGATAATAAACCCAGCTCCTCCAGCTCCAACAAATCCTAATAAAATACCCATTACTAACATTGTTATAATTATTGCCACAGACTTTCCCTCCAGTAACACAATTATCCATCATATTTATCCTTACATACAAATAAAAAGCATCCTAGATGGATGCTTTTTATTTCAATGATATGTACTTAATCTTGATTAATCAAAATAACTGCTGGACCAGCGACCACCACTCCAGCTACTTCTATCTTTTCAAATTCCTTTACTGTAATAGAGATAACTCCTTCTCTTTCCATCAATTCTTTACTCAGGACATCAGTCGGGATTGCTTTCACCGTCTTACCTCCTTTTCATTTATACAATATGATAAAGTGAAACTTTAATGAGTGGGGTTTTTGTCCGTACTTATTAATTATTACCCCTCACCAATCGGACTAATAATCACCCAATGCATCTATATATATGCATCACCTCCGCTTTCATTCCTTATTCCACTCAAAAACCTTCTCCCCCTTCCGTGACATATTGAAAAATAAAAAAGAAGCTATAACATATAGCTTCCCTCTACGTTTCTTTAATCTTTATGCACCGTATATTCCATGACTTTTCCATCTCTATCAAATTGTAAAACAAGCTGTTCGCTATCTATTGGAATAAAGCCACGTTCAGTCCCAAGATAATACAAAGTGGTAACTCCTTCTTCCCCACTTCTCGTTTCCGTTGGAGCTCCTAACAATTGGATAATTTCTTCATTTGATTTCCCTATTAATTTATATTTTTGTAATAGATCATCTACCATATGTACCCGCTTATCTGCATGATTTAACCATCTATTTTGATTAAACTTTGATGTATATTCATTTACACTTAGTTGTACAGTGCACACTATTAATGGTATGAGTGCTACTATTAAAACCCCCAACATTTGCTTCTTTTCTTCATTACGATTTTTAGAAACATATAAAATAGCCCTTTGAATCATGACTAATAAAACAAATGGTATGAATACTACAAAAATGCTCCTTACACTTAAGGGTATATGGACCATATCAATGACGAATATAAATACAATGTACATTACTATATACAAACAAAAATAGACATACAAAATGCCACGTAGCATAGCGTTCAGAAAGATCTCCCCTTTTAACTCACTATATAATTCATCCGGCTAATCATTTCTCGAATCTGTTCTAATTCTTGCACTGTATATACTACTTTCCCTGCTAAGATTTCATTTCTGAAGAACGTTACAATTTGCTCCCGATCTTTTAATCTAGGTGTTTCCTCACTAGAAAGATCTATTATTTCTTTTCCATTTTCATTATAAAAATATACAACTGGTTTTACCTTTTCTTTTATACTATTAGCCTGCATTTCTTTCAAACAATTGTATAAAATTTGAGATAGTTTCTTCGCCTTATATACTGGATTTCCTTCATTTTTCACTTGCATAGTTGACGAATCTTTACCTACTATATATTCAAACGTCTCTTCTTTTTCAACTTCTTGTTGATACTTACCCATTTCATCAATCATAAATGAATATATACCAGCATTTTCTTTCGTTAAACCATGAATTAATTTCTCTTCCCATTCTTTCGTCTCAAGTAGATAAATACCAGTTTTGCACAAGATGAGATGATGGATTCGATTATCGTTTATTTCACTATTATTTTTAATAAAAACATTCGGCATGATTTCAATTTCAGCATCTAATATGATGCCTTGCTCTATGAATCCTCGCTTCATATAATGTAATGTTTCATACGTATTCATTTCAGCGCCGTTTTTAGTATATTCTCGTAAATTTGCAATTAATTTTTGAAACATATGTATTTCGTTATTATGTTTATTTTGTATTTCACTACGTTCTTTACTATGTTGCATAGCTAATTGATTTTTCATCATACGCATATTTTCAATTTCTCTATTTGCACTTACTTGTAAATCATTGTATTTTTTCTGTTCCATATTTTTTAAATTATTTTGTTGTTCTTTATGCTCTATCACCGTAGCTGCAATTTCGTTTTCATACGTTTCAATTGCTTGTTTCTTTTCAAATTCTACTTGCTGACTCTCTGATTCTAACTGTTTATTTTTATAAAACAGCACAAATACTACAGCTAATAATATTAAAACCGCACCTATTAGCACATAATTCATATTTTTACCCCTTTATTTCATTTTCTATTATTTTTTAAAATATATCTACTATAGTATACTATGGTTTCGATATAGACTTTGTAAAAGTTGTATATTTTTAATAAAGTGAAACTTTAATCAGTGGGGGTTTTGTTCCTTCCCCACTGATTATTAGTTGAACCAATCGGGCGTTTACTGGCAATTGATCCCCCCTAACTTCTTTGCTTCCGCTGAATTTTGAGGTGGGGGTCTTACCGCCAGTTAATGCGGGATAAAAGGCACCTCTGACGGGGCACCTTTTATTTTCACTCTATTGTACACCATACTGAATATAACTTGGATCGTAGTATATCCATTGATTTGTCCCTAAGCAAAGCCATCCATCTTGCTTACTCCATACTCGATACGATTCACCATGATGTAACTGTCTTATAACATTTCCTTTTAATGATGGAGCGTCACGTAAATTTACATTATCACCAGTAATAGTCGCCACATAATGTTTATACTGAATATAACTCGGATCATTATATACCCACTGATTTGTCCCTAAACAAAGCCATCCATCTTGTTCTCCCCAAACTTCATATGTTTCGCCACGATTCAATTGGCGAATTATACTAGACTGCAAAGATGGTCCACTTCTCAAATTCACATTATCTCCATTAATTATAGCAACCCCGTACACTGGAGTTGCATTATTAGGCGGAGAAACATTCCCTCCACCACTTGCTCCATTCCCTTGTAAAGCTTCTAGTGAAACTGCAGCTGATACATCACAATTTCCTACACCTGAAATTTGTCCAGAATCTGTGTACTGCCATGCTGTCCACGCTGTCCATCCACCAGCATCAGCAGGCGGTGTACTCGAGTATTTAGCAATCCAAAGTGGAATATCACTTAATCCGCTAATTCCGAACTCATTAATATACCAAACTCCTGTATATAACATTACATCTTTTCCAGTAGCCTGTTTCACATAATTTATGAAGCTTCTTGCCCAATTCGATATAGCGCTACCAGTTAAATTACTATTACTCGGATCTTTTGGTGATTCTAAATCCAGAACTGGCATTAAGTCTGTCTGGTTACTTTGTAATATACTCACAAAATATTTCGCCTCTGAAATTGCATCATTTTGTTCTGGACGTGCAAAATGGTATGCACCAATTAATACATTCGCACTTCGGGCTGCTTGTACATTTTTAGTAAAAGTAGGATCAATGTAATTTACACCTTCTGTCGCTTTTGCATACGCTGCTGGAATTCCAGATGCCTTCACTGCATTCCAATCAATATTCCCTTCCCAATGAGACACATCAATAAACGTAACATTTGAACTCGATCTGTTTTGCATATAAAATCTCCTATCAATTTTTTTACTTCGTATACATACAATATGTACAAGTTTCATAAGAGGACACGACATTTATGCTATAGAAACAAAGAGTAAATATATTTTGTATACAAAATAAAAAAGACCTTGTATTTACAAGGCCTTTTGCAAACTCCCTTTATTTTGTAACAAGTACATATTATAATACAAACCTTGCTCACTTAGTAATTCTTGATGTGTTCCTCTTTCTACTATCTCTCCATCATGCATCACAAAAATTTGATCTGCATCTTGAATTGTAGATAACCTATGCGCAATGGCTATCGTCGTTCTACCTTTTCGCATTTGTTGCAACGCTGTTTGAATAGCCTCTTCTGTTTCTGTATCGATATTAGCTGTTGCTTCATCTAATACTAATACTTTCGGATTCGTTGCTATCGTTCTAGCAAAAGCAATTAATTGTCGTTGACCGCTTGAAAATGCTGCACCTCTTTCTACTACTTCTGTTTCATACTGCTCTGGTAACTTTTCAATAAACGTATTCGCTTGCACAAATCGAGCAGCTTCTTTTACTTCTTCATCCGTAATTTCTTCATTATACATACGAATATTTTGCTTTACATTTCCAGCAAATAAAAATGCATCTTGCAATACGAGTCCTATTTTCTTTCTAATTTCTCGTTCTTCAAATTTTTCTAAATCTACACCGTCTATTACAATATTTCCTGACTTAAGATTATAAAATCGCATTAACAAATTCATAATCGTACTTTTTCCGCTACCAGTATGCCCAACAAAAGCAACCGTTTGCCCTTGTTTCACGTGAAATGATACATTTTTTAAAACGTCACGCTTTCCATCATACGAAAAAGTAACATTTTTAAATTCAATATCTCCATCCACAACTTGAGGATTCTCATTGCCTTTTTGAACCGGTGCTAAATCTTTCTCGTCCATTAAATGAAATACACGTGATGACGAAACAAGTGCCTGTTGGAAAAAGGACAATTTCATCATCATCTCATTTACAGGTTGGAAGAAACGATGTATATAGTTAACAAAAGCATATAAAACGCCTACTTCAACAGGGCTCTTTAAAGCATCAATCCCAAATAAACCTAGTACTAAAGCAATAGCTACAATATGTACTAAATCCGTAGCTGGTCGTAAAAGTAATGCGTCTAACTTCAATGTACGTCGCCCTGCACTATAATGTTTATTATTCACTTCTTCAAACTCTTTTCTCATACGTTTTTCTTGTCTGAACACTTGAACAATATTCATTCCTTGTATGGACTCGTTCAATTTTGCATTTAACACGCTTAGTTGATTACGTACTTCTAAATAAAAAGCTGCACTTTTCCGGCGATATAATACCATAATCGCGAACATTATCGGAATTAATACGAGAGAAAATAACGCTAATTTTACATCTAATAAAAACATCGCTATTAAAATACCTACTAAAAAGACTACATTTTTCACAAATGTTGATAATACACTGACATAAAAATCTTTAATCGCTTCCGTATCATTCGTTATACGAGATACGAGCGTACCAATTGGCGTACGATCAAAGAAACTTAATGATAGCTTTTGAACATGTTCATATACTTCAACTCGCATATCTTGAACAATCTTAAAAGCAATGTTCTGAAAGTACAATAGATTTAAATACGTAAATAATACTTTTAATAAATGAGCAACTATGTAAATTACAAATAAAGTAACGAGTGCTGATCGTTCAAAATCCCGCGGTACTAGGTGTTCATCGAGGAATTGTTTAATTAAAAAAGGCCCCATCATTTCCGTTACTGTCGCACCAACTAAAAAGATAAATGCTAAAGATAGCAACCCTTTATATGGCTTCATATAAGAAAGCAATCTACTTAAATCACTTCGCTTCTTCTCTACCATCATACGCCTCCTTTCTCAACTAAAGCTTCTAATTGCTGACTTTCATACATTTCTTTATACCAGCCGTTTTCCTTCATTAATTCCTCATGTGTACCTCTTTGTACAATTCTACCTTCATCAACAACAAGAATAAGATTGGCATGCTGAATTGCACTTAATCGGTGTGCAGTAATAATCGTCGTTTTCCCTGCTCTTTCCCTCTTTAAGGCACTTAAAATTGTCTCTTCTGTTTTTGCATCTACCGCTGATAAACAATCATCCAAAATTAAAATTTCAGCATTTGTTAATAAAGCACGAGCAATAGAGATTCGCTGTTTTTGACCACCAGATAACGAAACGCCTCTTTCCCCTACTACTGTTTCATATCCTTCTGAAAATTGGAGGATATCATTATGAATACAAGCAATATCCGCAGCTTCGGTAATTTCATTATATGTAGCATCCGCCTTTCCAAAGGCAATATTCTCACCAATACTTGCTGAAAATAAAAAATGATCTTGCGGCACATATGAAATAGCAGAACGGACACCATGAAGTGTTAAATCTCGAATATCTCGCTCCCCAACTTTTAATTCACCATTAAAATGATCATACTCACGGATTAAACATTTTAATAAAGTCGTTTTCCCTGCACCTGTACGTCCTACAACTCCTAGTGTTTCGCCCTTCTTCAAATCAAAGTGAATATCGTTTAAATGTAACAGTTCATTTTTCTTATACGAAAATGAATCAACAGCAAACGAAACATTACCGCTCGCTATTGTATGTACAGCATTTTCTCTATTTACTACATCTGATTTTTGTGAAAGAATTTTTTCTACACGGTCATATGAAGCACGCCCACGCTCCATAATATTGAACAACCATCCAAACGCTAACATTGGCCAAACGAGGGTACCTAAATATGTCGTAAATGTAACGAGATCACCTACTGTTAATTCACCTCTTACAACTAATACCGATCCGTAACATACTGCAATTAAAAAAGAAAATCCAACGATAAGAGCGATTGTCGGATCAAATAACGAATCAATACGTGCAACTAACACATTTTTATGCACAACATCTTCTGATTTTTTTCGAAACGCCTGCAAATCTTCTTTCTCTTGCCCAAGCGATCGAATCACTTTCATTCCACTCATACTCTCTTGCACTTTATCATTAATTTCCGAAAACGATTGCTGTGCTTTATGAAACCTTTTATGTAATAACGTTCCATAATAATTTGTCGAAATGGCTACAATCGGCATCGGAATTAAACTTAACAATGTTAACTTCCAACTAATTGTAAAACCCATCGCTACGAGTACACATCCCCCAACAGCTAATGAATCAACAAGCGTTAAAACACCCGCTCCAGCAGTTTGCTGGATCGCTTGAATATCATTGGTCGCATGTGCCATTAAATCACCTGTTCGATTTGACTGATAGAAAGATGGACTCATCTTTGTAAAATGTTCATATAAATTTTTTCGTAATTGGCGAGCTAATTTTAACGAAGACCCGAAAATCATAATACGCCATATGTAACGTAATATGTACATCGTAATACCTACAATTACTAATAGTACAACCAAATTTAGTAACTTATTGGTCGTCAATGTTCCATCATTAATTTCATCTACAACGATTCCAATTACTTTTGGTGCTACAAGTTCTAAAAGTGCAACGCCGAATAATAAAATAATTCCGGTTATGTATGCTCGTTTTTCTTGTTTAAAAAACCACGCTAAATTCATAAACACTTTCATTTTTTTCCTCCTCCCTTAAAATGAGCGATGTTTTCAGTTTATCAAAAATACAGAATTTTTAAAAGTTTTAAAAACTGTAACTAACAAAAAGAAAGACACTCTTAGCGAGTGTCTTTTAGCGCTTATTTCATTTGTTGCTTGTTCATTGCGCTCATCATTTGATTGATTTTCTTTTGGGAAGGTTTTTGTCCCATTTGCATCATCATCATTTTTAACATTTGTTCGTTAATTGGTGGATTTTTTTGTAAGTAATTCATCATGTATTTGCGGGCAATGAAAAATCCTAACGCCACGCCTGCTACTAGTGCTACTACGCCCACTAGAATACCTAACCAAATTGGCATATATTTTCCTCCTTCATGTTGTCTACCTTACAGTGTACTAAAACCTTTTCAATAAGACAAGATACAATTCGACATTTTTACACATATGTTCGTACTTGTTTTAGAGGATTCAGCCATCCGTACTTTGTATTTTCATAATCCATAGCTAAAAATGTTAATTCACACTTTCTTAACACCTCAAAGAAAGTCGTTTCCATAGAGACATTTCCAGAGGTATTCATACGAATATAGTGCGGTTTCACCATTATTTCACCGTACTCCGCTCCCGTATAAAGTGTATGTGTATGATGTGTTCTATCATATTTACCAAGAACGCGCAAAGCTTGTTCTAATTTATGATGAATTTTCATTACTTGCAATGGTTTTGTTATATACATCATTTGTTTATATAACACTTTTTTCTCCGAAAGGGACCCAGATTCTGAAAATCGAGCAAATAAATCAAAAAACAAATATTCACGACCAAAATAAGATTTCGCAATATCCTCTTGAATTAAATACAATTCATACGTTTTCATTTTTCCCCTCCCAATCTGGACAACCTTTTCTCTTCATTATATATAAGAAAATTTGCAATGATTGTCTGACTGCGGAGAGATAAAAAACTTTTTCTGTCGAAAAAACTCATTTACATAGAAAAATCTCTCCATGCCGGAGAGATTTTTCTGAAATCATTAAAGCATTTCTTTTACTTTACGAACAACGTTCTCTACAGTAAATCCATACTCTTCCATAATCTTCTCACCAGGAGCAGAAGCACCGAATGTATCGATACCTAACACATCTCCTTCAAGACCTACGTAACGGTGCCATCCGAATGTAGCACCCATTTCGATTGCGAAACGTTTTGTTACTGCTTTTGGTAATACAGATTCTTTGTACTCTGCAGTTTGAGCTTCAAAACGATCCATAGATGGCATGCTGACAACAGCTGCGTCAACACCGTCTGCTGCTAATGCTTTTTGAGCTTCAACAGCTAGGCTTACTTCAGATCCAGTTGCAAGTAAGATAACATCAGCCGTTTCTTTCTTGCTTGCAGAAACTACATATGCACCTTTTGCTACTTTTTCATACGTATCATCTTTTGCACCTTCTAATGTTGGAAGGTCTTGACGAGTTAATACTACAGCAGTTGGTTTGTTTGTAGATTCTAAAGCCAGTCTCCAAGCTGCAACAGATTCGTTACCATCAGCTGGACGGATAACAGAAACGTTCGGCATTGCACGAAGCGCTGCTAATTGCTCGACTGGTTCATGTGTTGGACCATCTTCACCAACAGCGATACTGTCATGTGTGAATACATACGTTACTGGCAATTGCATTAATGCTGCAAGGCGAATTGCTGGACGTAAGTAATCAGAGAATACGAAGAACGTACCACCGTAAGTTTTTAAACCGCCATGTAATGCAATACCGTTCATTGCTGCACCCATTGCGAACTCACGTACACCGTACCAAATGTTTTTACCGCTGTAATCATCTCTTGTAAAGTCTTTTTCGTTATTCATGTATGTTTTGTTAGAACCAGCAAGGTCAGCAGATCCACCGAAGAATGATGGTACAGACTCTGCAATTGCATTAATTACAGCACCAGAAGAATTACGAGTTGCTGCTTTTGATCCTAATTCATAAGTTGGTAAGTTTTGCTCCCAACCTTCTGGAAGTTGACCGTTCATTGCTGCTTGGAATTCGTTTGCTAATTCTGGGTATGCTTGTGCATATTCACCTAGCATAGTGTTCCACTCTGCTTGCGTAGTTTCACCAACATCTTGTACTGTTTTACGGAAGTTGTCGTATACCTCTTCTGCTACGTGGAAATCTTGCTCAGCAGTCCAAGCATATGCTTCTTTCGTTAATTTTGTTTCTTCTACACCAAGTGGAGAACCATGTGAAGCTGATTTTCCTGATTTGTTTGGAGAACCGAAACCAATTGTCGTTCTTACTTCAATTAGCGTTGGGCGTTTTTCGTCAGCTTTCGCTTCTTCAATTGCTTTCGCGATTGCTTCAATATCGTTTCCATCCTCAACACGGATTACTTGCCATCCGTATGCTTTGTAACGATCTTCTACACTTTCAGAGAATGAACGATTTAAATCGCCATCTAATGAAATATCGTTTGAATCATAAAGCACAACAAGGCGACCTAATTGTAAATGAGCAGCTAATGAAGATGCTTCAGCAGAAACGCCTTCCATTAAATCTCCATCACCACAAATAGCGTATGTATAATGATCTACTACATTATACGCATCACGGTTATATTTAGCAGCTAAATGTCTTTCAGCCATTGCCATACCTACAGCAGTTGCAATACCTTGTCCAAGTGGACCAGTCGTTGCATCTACACCAGCTGTATGACCGTACTCAGGATGTCCTGGAGTTTTGCTTCCCCATTGACGGAAGTTCTTTAAGTCATCCATTGTTACATCATAACCAGATAGGTGAAGTAGGCTGTATAATAACATTGAACCATGACCTGCAGATAATACGAAACGATCACGGTTAAACCACGTTGGGTTATTTGGATTGTGTTTCATAAATTGAGTCCATAATGTATAAGCCATTGGTGCTGCACCCATTGGCATTCCTGGGTGACCAGAGTTTGCTTTTTCAATCGCATCGATGGATAATGTGCGAATCGTGTTGATAGAAAGTTGTTCGATTGAATGTGACATGCTATTCTTCCCTTCGCTTATATTAGTAAACGTTTTATACATTTATATGATAGCTTCCCACGCAAGATTATACAACATGTATCGACAAATATGTTGATATTTTTTTGATTTTTTATAAAAAAATCAATGTTTCCGGGAATGTATGGGCATTCAATATGACATACTTTTTCATTATTTTTATTTTAAAAAGAAAGAGAATTATCTGTATATTTATACAATTTTCTTCTATTCTTACTTTTTTAAATACGTTTTTAAAAACATAAAAAAGCATCTAACTTCGATGCTTTTCAAATAAGTTAAACAATCCGTTTCCGAATCGAACTTGAAATCAAATCAATTATAATTACCATTAAAATAATACCTAATAAAATAATCCCAACACGAGACCAATTCCGTGAACTCAGCGCAAAAATTAAAGGTGTACCAATCCCTCCCGCTCCAATAACCCCTAAAACCGCAGCGGATCGTACATTAATTTCAAATCTGTATAACGTATACGATAGAAAATCTGGTAACACTTGTGGTAACACTGCATACCAAAGTATTTGAAAACGGTTTGCTCCTGTTGCTAGCAACGCTTCCGTCGGTCCTTTATCTATGTTTTCAATTCCTTCTGAATATAGTTTCCCTAACATTCCAATAGAATGTAATCCTAAAGCTAATACTCCTGCAAAGGAGCCTGGACCAACAGCTTTTATAAATAAAAGAGCCATAACTAATTCAGGAAACGTACGAACAAAACTAAGTACAAATTTCCCAGATCCTGAAGTTAATTTTCCACTACTCATATTCGTTGCCGCCCAGAAGGCAAACGGAACAGATAAAAATGCAGAAATAAATGTACCTAATATCGCAATTGCCAACGTATCAATTAATCCATGCAATAAATCTTCACCATCTGGCAAAGATACATACGACCAGTCTGGATTTAATATCCCTGTCATAATTGCTTTCGTGATTTCACCTGCTGTGTCCTTTATCCCTTCTAATGGTACTCCTGAAAAGGCCCATACATATACAACTGTAAGTGCTATTAAAATAATCCAGCGATATATACTCGGTTTCTTCGGTTTTGGCACAATCATCGTCGTTCTATTCATTATAGTTTCTCCCGCAACAATGTACTAATGTAGTCAATTAACAAAACAACAATAAGGGTATAGATAATTATAGAAGCAGTTTGTTGATATTGTAAAAATCCAAGTGTACGATCATAATATAGTCCAATACCACCTGCTCCTACTAAACCTAGAACAGCCGCTGCACGTACATTCACCTCAAATGTATATAGTACATAGGAAACAAAGTGTGCTTTTACTTGTGGAATGACTCCATAAACAATCCATTGTACCTTAGTAGCCCCTACAGCTGTCATCGCTTCTAGTGGGCCAGGGTCAATTGATTCAATTGATTCATACAACAATTTCGCTACAAGTCCAATTGAAAAAAAAGTAAGAGCCAAAATACCTGGAAGTGGCCCAATTCCAAAAATCGCTACGAAAATAGCCGCCAATAATAAATCTGGTATTGTTCGTATAAAATTTAAAATCATTCGAGCTAGACTGTATAAAAATGTGTTAGTAAACACATTACTTGCTGCAAACAATGCAAGTGGAATAGCTAAAATCGCTCCTAAGGTCGTCCCAATAATCGCCATACGTATTGTATCTAACATCGCTGTTGTAATAACTTGAAAATAACTCCAATCAGGTGGCACCATTTCTTTCAATAGATCTACGATATTTGGAAAACCGTCTACCAATTTTGAAAATGATGCATCTACTTGTACACTACTACTCCACAGCATTAGAATAACTAAAATAAACGTTAACATATGTTTCAAATTACTCGGTGGCTTCGGTATTTCATTTGAATATATCGTCACGTCTTTCATTTTACTGCCACCTCTAATAATTCGCTTTTCTGAGCAACGTCCCCATAAATTTCAGCAAATTTTTCATCCGTCGCTTCTTCTACTAAACCGTCAAAAACAATTTCTCCTGCATGTAATCCGATAATGCGTGTCGCATATTGTCTAGCCAAATCAATAGAATGTAAATTTACAATTGTCGTGATTCCAAAATCTTCATTAATTTTTTTCAAATCATCTAGCACTTGCTTTGTCGTAAGTGGATCTAACGATGCAACAGGCTCATCTGCCAATATGATTTTTGCTTCTTGTGCCAATGCTCTAGCTATCGATACACGTTGCTGTTGTCCTCCTGATAATTCATCAGCACGTGCATATGCTTTTTCTAAAATATTCACTCTTTTTAATGCTTGAAATGCGAGCTCCACATCTTCTTTCGGAAACAAACCTAACGTTGTACGTAATGTGGAATGATATCCAACACGACCAGCTAATACATTTTTTAATACTGTTGATCGCTTTACAAGGTTAAAACTTTGGAAGATCATACCGATATCCCGGCGCATACGCCTTAATCCTTTTCCTTTCGCAGAAGTAATAGACTCACCTTCAATAAAGATTTCTCCTTCGGTAATCTCATGAAGACGATTTACGGATCTGAGAAGTGTAGATTTTCCAGCTCCGGATAATCCGACCATTACAATAAACTCACCTTTTTGAATCTTTAAATTTATATTATTCAATCCCTTTGTGCCATTCGGATACATTTTGGAAACATTTCGAAACTCTATCACACATCTTACCTACTTTCAATGTATTATCAATAACTAAAAAACGGCAAACTAACTGAAATCTCACACCTTCCAGCTAGCCGCCATTTCACTATGTATTATTGCGTCTTCACTGTCTTTCCATATTCACGAACAATATCAAATTTACTATCATCAGATTTAATATATCCTTCATGAGAATATACTTCTTTAATGATTTTACGGCCTTCCTCATTTTTTCCAATTTCAATGAAAGCATCTTGTAATTTCTTGCTCCACTCTGCATCTAAATCCGAGCGTACAGAAATTGTATCGTTCGGAATTTTCTCAGTAAATTTCACTATTTTCGTTTGATCAAATATATTCGGATAATCCTTTTTTACAATATTACGAGCATCTTGAAATACAACAGCTGCATCTACATCACCATTTAAAAGAGCAATAAGTGACTGATCATGCCCTTTTAATGTAACAGGTTTCACATCCTTTAGCGGATCAATTCCCTCTTTTAATAGAACAGCTGCAGGCCATACATATCCTGCTGATGATGTTACATCTTGATAACCAATTTTTTTACCTTTTAAATCTTTTACACTATTTATATTAGAGTCTTTTTTAACAACAAACTCAGATTTATAATAATCTACTAAATCTTTTGTAGGAGCTCCTGTTTCATCCTCTACTCCAAAACGTTGTGCTTGCAAAATTACATTTGCAGCCTTCTTTTCATGTGCTAATACGTACGCTGTTGGCGGTAAAAATCCTACATCTACTTGTTTAGATGCCATCGCTTCTACAATTGTATTGTAGTTAGTTGAAATACTAACTTTTACCGGAATATTTAATTTATCGCTTAATAGCTTTTCCAATGGTTTTGCCTTTGCCTCTAACGTATCCGCATTTTGAGAAGGAACAAATTGAACATTTAAGGTCTTTGGTACATAACCTTTTTTCGTATCTTCATTTTTACTTGCACTGGACTCTTTCGTCCCGCAGCCACTTAATAATCCGGCCGCTAGTACAACTGTTGTACTCATTGCAAAAACTTTTTTCAACATATTAATGCCTCCATTTTTCTTGTTATAAAATAACCTTCCGTAAACATGAAGAAATATATCACATATTTTGATACACAATTGGTTATTTACAGAATCTTTACACATTCTATACATTCACATCAAAATTCACTTCACATATTTGATATGATTAATTGGAAGATAACAATAGAAAAGGTGAGTCATATTGGAACAAAATCAAACTGTAACTTTAAACATCTTATTAACAAGCGATATACATGGCACTGTTTATCCTATTCACTACCAAGATAACTCCCCAGCAGAACTTGGTTTAGCTAAAATTTCTACTCTTATAAAAAAAGAACGTTCCCAAAATACAAACGTTCTTTTAATTGATAATGGCGACTTTATTCAAGGAACGCCATTTACTTATCATTACGTTACATACGAAAAAAACAAAAAAAATCCAATGTCCTTATTAGCGAATTACTTACAGTATGACGCTGCAATTATCGGCAATCATGAATTTAATTACGGGATGAATATATTAAATAATGCTGTGACTACTGCGAACTTCCCGTACCTATCAGCAAACATATTAGATAAAAACATAAACAAACCCTATTTCGGAAAACCTTATTTAATCAAACAGATTGAATCCAATATAAAAATCGCTATTTTAGGGGTAACAACACATTACATCCCAAATTGGGAACAGGCCCATCACATTAAAGATTTACTATTTGAAGATGCATTAAAGACTACAAAAAAATGGGTTTCTTATATTCGCGAACATGAGAAACCCGATTTATTAGTCGTAGCCTATCACGGTGGATTTGAAAAAGATTTACAAACCGGGGAACCTACTGAAGTGTTAACAGGTGAAAACCAAGGATATGCAATGTGCCATGAAATTGAAGGCATAGATCTTTTACTAACAGGTCATCAACACCGAGAAATTTCTCACACAATGGCTAACGGTGTAACAATTTTACAGACCGGATGCAATGGACACTCAGTCGGAAAAGTAAAAGTAACATTCGAAAAAACGAAACATAAATGGGTGAAAAAAGAGAGCTCTTCTGAATTATTATCTGTACAAGGAATTGAAGCGGACCAAGATGTACTTTCATTGGTAGCCGATTACGAAGAGAAAACACAAAAGTGGCTTGATCAACCTATTGGAATCATTCAGGGGGACATGCAAATTTCAGATGCTATGCAAACTCGTTTGCACGATCATCCTTTTATCGAATTCATAAATAAAATACAGATGGATATAGCTAAGGTATCAATTTCTTGTACAAGTTTGTTCCATAATACATCTCCAGGTTTCCCGGAACATGTAACAATGCGTGACATCGTTTCTAATTATATTTATCCAAACACATTAAAAGTAATTAGAATAACTGGAGCTGATATAAAAGCCGCTCTTGAACTCTCTGCTTCTTATTTCACATTAAAAACAGATGGATCCATCATCGTAAGTCCTACCTACATAGAACCAAAACCACAACATTATAATTATGATATGTGGGAAGGGATTTCATATGTATTAAACATTTCAAAACCAATTGGTGAAAGAGTAGAATCTTTACAGCATAACAGTGCTCCTCTTAATATGAATGAAGAATATGAAGTTGTAATGAATAATTATCGTGCAAGTGGCGGGGGAAATTTCTTTATGTTTCAAAACAAACCGGTAGTAAAAGATATACCCACAGATATGTCTGAACTTATCGCTAATTATATATTGGAACATAAAACGATAGAAGCAACAGTTAATAACAACTGGAAAGTTATTAAATAACGATTTTTACAAATAAAAAAAGATGGGCTTCGCCCATCTTTTAATTTAATTTTGCATTATCTTGCTTTTTTAAAGCTTTTAATTTCGTCGGTGTAACATCTGTACCTTCTTCATTAACAACTTTAATTCCTTTAAGTTCGTTTAACATATTTTGACGAAATCCTTTTAAATATTGTTCACGTAGCGATTGACGCTCACGTTGCTCTTCTTCAGTTAAACCTTCAGCTTTTGCTTTTTTCGCTAAGAAGTTAATGCGTTCAACGAGTTCGTGATTAATCATCTCGAATCCCCCTTCTAATCAAAACTGATTATTATCATACAATAGTTACTCTTCTTTATCAAGCAATTGCTTCGTATACTCTACATATCTACGATGTACAGTCGCCTTTGAAACATTATGACCAAATCCACGTAATGTTGCTGCAATTTCTTCAAACGTGAGTTCACTTTTTCGCAAACGTACAATTTCCTCAATTGGCACTTCTTTTTTCTCTCTTCCTACACTTAAATGACGATTTTTTAAATTATTTTCTGGACGATAACCTTTTTCTACTGCACGTTGCATACCTCGTTTAATTTTCAAATTATGAATCTTTCTTTGATATTCTTCAACAATACCAATAATATCTAATACCATCGAATCAGAATCCGACAATTGTAATTCACCATTATGTGTATGCGTATATACTTTTATGCCTTCTTTATGTAAACAATGCATTAATGCGATCTTCGCATTTCCTCTACCAAGGCGCGTTTCATCTTGTATAAGTAACACATCAATTTGTTCGTCTCGAATTGTATCCAGCACCTCTAATATACCGTCACGTTCAATTGTATATCCACTAGCCTGCTCTTCAATCACCTTAGTAACATTCATTTGATAGCGCTCAGCTAAATGCAATAATTCATCTTTTTGACGTAATAATGATGTTTCTTGCGCTTCTTTCGTTGTACTCACACGTGCATAAATAATTGCATTCATTTTGAACCCCTCTTTCTCCCTATTATTTCCCTATAGTGTAACATAAATCCGCCATTTGTTCGAACTTATGTTTGTAGAATGTTTTTTCACATGTTATACTTATTAATAAGAAAAATGAAAGAAAACGAGGTGTTAGAAAACATGGAAAAGTTAACGAAACGCCAGCAAGACATTCTCGACTTTATTAAGCTAAAAGTACAAGAAAAAGGATATCCACCTTCCGTACGTGAAATTGGTCAAGCAGTCGGCCTCGCTTCTAGTTCTACAGTGCACGGACATTTATCACGATTAGAAGAAAAAGGATACATTCGACGCGATCCAACAAAACCACGTGCCATTGAAATTTTAGGTGAAGACCGAATGGATACGGAAACACAATCTGTTATTCAAGTTCCAATTGTCGGAAAAGTTACTGCCGGTTTACCAATTACAGCGGTTGAAAGCGTAGAGGAACATTTCCCACTTCCAGCTAGTATTGTTGCTGGAGCAGACCAAGTGTTCATGTTACGTATTTCTGGAGATAGTATGATTGAAGCTGGTATTTTCGATGGAGATTTAGTTGTTGTTCGCCAACAACAGTCTGCATATAATGGTGAAATTGTAGTCGCTTTAACAGAAGATAACGAAGCAACTGTTAAACGTTTCTATAAAGAAAAAGACCATTTCCGTCTACAACCAGAAAACTCTTCATTAGAACCTATCATTTTAAAACAAGTGTCAGTTATCGGGAAAGTAATTGGCGTATATCGTGATTTACATTAAAAATAATAAAAAGAAGATAATTACCTTATTTATATACGGTAATTATCTTCTTTTTTTGTATTTTGATAGATTTCCATACATTCTATTTCTTATTAACGAGTTTCAATCGTCACATCTCCCGCAGCCGTTTTACCGCTAATCTTTTTACTACCATTGCCAATTGTTACGTTATTATTTTCTTCATTAAAAATTGTTACATCTCCGGCAGCACTTTGCCCAGTAATTACCGCATCTTGTGGTTTTTCCGATAAAGTAATATCTATATCTCCCGCAGTTGAACTTGCTTCTAGATTATACTTAGAATCATGATCTTGAATATTTATTTCCCCACTTGTTGTTTTTGCGGTCACTTTCCCTAATACCTTCTTAAAGTTCACCTCACCAGCTTTTGTCGATCCCTCCACATTCTTAGCCGTTACTTGTTTCAACTCTACTTCTCCAGCAAGTGTTCTAACACTTACGCTATCACTTTTCACATCACTCATTTCGATTTGTCCAGCAGATGAATTTACTTTTACATCTTGATAAGAGCGTTCGGGCACAAGGAGAGTCAATTTAGACGTTTGAAACCTAAAATCATAAAAAGAAAAATCAAATGAAGCACCTTTTTCTCTTTCCCCAATAATTTTTAATGTGTCACCATCTTCTGCAATACGAATCTCTTGTTTACGTACATCTCCTGATTGCTTTACATAAAAAGAAGAATCAGGAGATTTTTGGATAACAATATCTCCGGCATCTAACTTAACTTCTATATTTTTTAATGTTTCGTTTTTAATTACATCTTCTTTATCGCCTTTTTCAGCAGTTTGTACTGCTTTTTCATATGTTTGGGAAATTCCTATTACTCCAATAATGATACAAGCGATAGCGATTAAAAATAGTTTTTTCATCATTTACTCTCCTTTTATCATTTTGAAGTTCCATATTACATATCGTACACACAATCTCTTAAACCACTTTGTACTATAAAAAGCGATAATACATAACAATAAACCTACTCCAACAAACGTTATACTAACGAAAAGATCCAACCATATAAAAGTACCCATAAATACTTTTCCAATAACGAAAAATGGTGTTACTACACTAGCAATACCACCAATCCAAAAAGAAAATATAAAAGCAACAATTGCGACTAACGGGCCTAACACAATAATAAAATTAAACAAACTAAGTCCAATCGCTGCCATAACAGCTCTTGTCACATTTGAAGTCGATGGATTTTTTTTCATTTCATCGAAGCGATACATCGCAAGTAACTCTTTTGCGATTACTTTCGGAGAACCAAGGCCCTGAATTATTTCTGATTCAGTTTTCCCCTCTTCTAGTCCAAACTGAAAGTGCTCTTCATAATCCAATAAAATATCTTGCCTCTCTTCCTCTGGTAACTTTCTAAGATAACTTGATAATTCTTTAAGAAACCCTTCTTTACTCATCCCATTCCACCCCTTCAATAATTTCTTGTACCCCTTTCGCAAAATCACGCCATTCTGTTACTAACAAATGAAATTGCGTCTCCCCTTGCTCTGTTAATTGATAATATTTACGAGGTGGCCCTTCCGTAGATTCCTTTAAATACGTTTGAAAATACCCTTCTTTCGTCAAACGGCGTAATAAAGGGTATACTGACCCTTCCGATATTAAAAATTTATTAGAAATTTGCTGAACAAGTTCATAACCGTAACTATCTTTACGTTTTACAAGTGCTAATACACAAAGTTCAAGCACACCTTTTTTAAACTGAACGTTCAAGTGCCATCCTCCTTTCCTATCTTAGTACTGTTCAATACACGGTACCTGTTTTATCCATAATATACCACTTGGTATTGTTTATTGCAAGGTACTAAGCTATATTTATTCCCTAAATTTAGAAAATAAACTAACGAACCCCTGAATAAGACTGCGTTATAACTAAGCATCATTCAAGGTTTCATTTCATTTACATTAGACTTCATTCACTCTTTCCTCTTGAAGAATCCACCACAACCTTATTCACTATAGCTAATGAGAAAAAGCCCCAATACTTATCGGTATTAGGGCTTTTTCTCATTATTATATATTAATCGCATTCCTATTTGAGAACCTGCATACGCGACAAATACTTTAATATCATATTTTATTTCTCATCCCCGTTTCCCAAGATTTTTTGCTTAACATCTGATAAATCCTTCGACAACGAACTAAATGCTTTCGCTTGTTCTTCAATGACCTGTTGATTTTTTTCAATAACTTTTTGATATTGTTCTTCGCGCTGTTCATTCTTTTTTTGCGTAGTAAACAGCATCCATACAAATAAAGCTGCGAATGCTCCTTGTTGAATCATTGAATTGAAGATTTGTTCTTCCATCGTTCTCATCTCCTTTTCAAAAATTAAAAAGAATCACACGAGTGATCCTACTCTCATATCCTTATCTCACATTAAAATGTTCTTCTTTTACCCATGTGTTTTGCCCAATATCGATATAACCATCTTTTCTTGCAAAAATCCCATAAGGCACAGACCCATCTACATTACCAGTCCATTCACCATTCGGCCCTTTATATGTGTTAATACCATAACCTGCTGGATATTTTGAATATGCATAGAACCACTGTACATCAAGATGTTCTTGCTTCGCCCATTGCTGCCATCCTAGGCACAGCATATTTTCATTACCACCATACCAAGCACCATCTAAAATTAAATATGGAGTCTTAGTATTAATTACTTCACCAGTGAACCAAGCATCTTTATTACCACTACTATATAAATTAATACCCCAACCCTCTGGATATTTAGATGTCGCAATTCCAAGGCCTTTTGGTTGTATCGGTTTATTATCGTTATTACCGTTGTTAAGTGCTTCATTTATCTTCTTAATAAATTGATCCAGCCTTCCTTCATCAAGCATACGATGTGGGCAATGCTTGCCACTCCAGGACTTATGTGTACGTACATTACTAATTGGAATATTGAAGTGTTTCATTAACTGAGCAATAACAATTGCTGCATTATCTTCTGCTTTGTAATATTTATCCCCACCACTTAAAGAGTAGCAAATTTCAACCCCGATAGATTTACGATTACCATTTCCGTTACCATCACCAGCATGCCAAGCATTACGATCGAATGGAATACCTTGTACTGCCTCTTTATCGTCTACTGCAACATGGAACGAAACTGAATTATTATTTCCAATCATATAAGATATTTCGTTTTCAGCTGATGCATCATTGTATGTATTATGCACTGTGATGAATTCCGGTGTCATTGTATTGGGACACTTTATACCATATTTACTTGAGTTAACTAATTTTTGTCTAATTTCCATTGCTGAACATCTCCTTTTTATTCTCTTGTTTTTTCACCTAAAATTTCTACTGTGTTACTAAGTACATCTGATGGCTTAATGCATATACGGCTAGCATTTTCTATAGGTGATTCATTGTTATCACTTTCTTTCAAAAAAAAAAGAGCAACTATGTGTCCGTTGCTCTTGCTCTTCCATTAATTTCTCTCTACTCTTCGCCCACCGGTTTACAGAGATTAACCTCACCTCAAAAAATCATCATATAATGCTTTTTGTTTATCTAATTTAATATTCATGGATTTCGAGATACTACTTTACATCAAAATGTTCTTCTTTTACCCATGCATTATTTCCAATACCCAGGTAACCATCTTTTCGTCCTAAAAGTCTATACGGAACAGACCCATCTACAAAACCTGTATAATTTCCGTTAGGACCATCATACGTGTTAATACCGCCACCTGGTGGATATTTTGAATAAGCACTGAACCATTGCACATCGAAATGTTCCAGAGCAGCCCATGCCTCGTTTCCGAGACAAATCATAGGATTTTCAAACCATGCTGCATCTATAATAAGGTACGGTGTTTTATCATAAATTACTCTCGTAAAATGTCCACCTTGTGGTTGGCTATATAGATTAATACCCCCATTATTTGGATATTTATTTACAGCAATTCCAAGACCTACTGGTTGTATCGGTTTATCAGTATTGTTGCCACTGTCACCTTTCCCCAAATAATCTAGTGGATTCACAGCTTTACTCTTACTAGCATCCCAGCGCCCTTTATGCAATTCAAAATGTAAGTGTTGGCCACTAGACTCCCCTGTGTTCCCCATAACCCCAATAGTTTGTCCTTGTGTAACATAATCGCCTACTTTTACTGTTCGAGAACCACTACGCATATGAGCGTATACAGTTTCCCATGTAACTCCATCAATAGTATGCACAATCATAATACATTCACCATAACTAGATGAAAGATAAGAACGACTAACCTGCCCGCTAGCTGCTGCATAAATCGGATGATAGCCCGCTTCAGCAAGGTCTACCCCATGATGATCTGGTCTACTACCTCTAAAACCACTTGTTACTCTTGTTGTATCTGTAGGATAAATAAATTTTGCCATATTAGTCTTCCTTTCTATTTTTACACAATATAAAAAAGGTGCTTGAATGAGCACCTTCGTTCACTGTCTATATTTATTATTTTTTGGATGTATTTTAGTTTTTCAAATCTTAAGATTAACCGAACGAAAAGCTCCCCGTTATTATCTAACATCAAAATGTTCTTCTTTTACCCATGCATTATTTCCAATACCCAGGTAACCATCTTTTCGTCCTAAAAGTCTATACGGAACAGACCCATCTACAAAACCTGTATAATTTCCGTTAGGACCATCATACGTGTTAATACCGCCACCTGGTGGATATTTTGAATAAGCACTGAACCATTGCACATCGAAATGTTCCAGAGCAGCCCATGCCTCGTTCCCGAGACAAATCATAGGATTTTCAAACCATGCTGCATCTATAATAAGGTACGGTGTTTTATCATAAATTACTCTCGTAAAATGTCCACCTTGTGGTTGGCTATATAGATTAATACCACCGTTATTCGGATATTTATTTACAGCAATTCCAAGACCTACTGGTTGTATCGGTTTATCAGTATTGTTGCCACCTCCATCAAAATTCACATATTGCTTAACGATTTCAGAGTAGAAAAAATTCCCTCCATTTTTATATCGGTAACCACCATTGTATGCCACTGCGATAGGCTGATTATATCGAACCATAGCACCAGTTGTATTTCCAAGAGATGGTGCAACAACCGTTTTAGAATACAGATCTGCCACCGGTAATGAATGCTGTTTATTATTAGATGCTAACCAGCGAAGGTAAGCTCGTCCAAAATTATATGATTGAACAATGGCACTTAAATCTGTAATGCCATTTTTCTTCGCATCATCAAAAGCACCCTTTAAATGCTTCACTCCGTAATAAATTGAATCTTTCGGATTTTTAATCGTATTCATTGCCCATCCTTGTGATTCACTGGACTGCATAATATCAGGTGTCGTTTCAGAATTCCCTCCACTTTCTACCATAATAACTCCAAGCACGTAAGGAACTAACTCAGATACACCTTGTGCAGCACATTCACTTTCTACCATTGATTGCCAACGTAACACCTGTTGTGGCAAATTCTTTGTTTTGACTGAAGCAGCTAATAAACTCATCATTAAACATCTCCTTATTTTTCTATTATTTTCGCCTGCAAAACTACTACTTTACTAAATATAACTAGAAGCTAAAGACCCATTAATCCATCAAATCACTTCATGTTACTCACCTTCTTTCACAACAAAAAGAGCAACCATAAAAATAGTTGCCCTTTCGTCGAAATCTTATATTACTACTATAAATCACTTTTTCAATACTTTCTGTACACTGCATGTATCCTACAAAAAGGTAACATTAAAATCCATCTAAAAACTTGACAATCTTCCTTATTTCAGCGTGTTTCCGGCGTATATAACCTGTACTATAATGTAATTCAAACGCAATTTGTTCTAAAGTCATTCCATCAACATATTTCATTTTAAGTATTTGATGATCCAGTCCTGTAAACTTATTAATCAAAAGCTTTAAATCATACTCTTCATTCATCTTATGAGCTAATTCATATTCAATTGCTTCAATCCGCCCTTCTACCTTAGCCCCTTCCGATTCAGCGGTTAACCTTACATTTTGCAAATCACCGCTAATCCAACGCTTCAATTCGGCTTTTGATTTATCTAAGTTGTATTCTAAATAAGCAATTTCTTCTTCTAACTTCTTATAATCTTTGAGCCATTCGAACACTTACTGATTCACCCACTTCCGTTCTTTTTACAAAGTCTCTTAATACTAATTTAATAGAATGAATATGCTTATTAGCCTTTTCAATCTTTATTACTCGTAAATCATCTAGTATTTTTTCTTATGACCTATATTTATTTAACACTTCTTGTAATCTCTCACGCTCTTCATCAATAGACTGCACAGTTTTTCTTTCCTCTTCTAGATTTGTTGATTCATCATCTTTATATAACCAATCGGGTACAATCTCTTTTCTATTTGAATACTTCCTACCTGTCCCGTTATATTTCTTTTTCTTGCTCATTTCGAAACGTCTATCTATTATAGCCACATCAACTAATGTTTTAACTTCTTGCTCCTTCCAATTCCTCAATATAGCCTTAATGTAGTTCCATCTTGGTGCATTCTCATCAACGGCTTTATTAATTGCATACTGAATTAACTCATCACTAAACAAATTACAAAAATCCCCCAACTCTGCAATTGCAATTTCACTTAACGGAATGCCCATCCCCTTAATAAAGTTACAACTTACTTTAACCCTCTCATTAATAAATACACGAGAGTCTAATTTATCCATATCATCAAAATGATTAGTATTTTGTATATTAGTATTTCGTTTATTAGTAGTTAGTCTATTAGTATTTAGTAGTGTCTGATTTTCCACATATGGCTTTACCACATCTTGGTTTTCCACTTGTGGCATGTTCCTTTGTGGCGTTTCGTAAATTTCCGTATCCCACCTTGTAATTTTTTTCGTATTCCCATCACGAACAGGATAACGTTTTACATAACCTAATTCTTTTAATTCCTTAAAACCTGTACGGAGCGAATCTTCTCCATCCTTAGCATGTCGAGCTAATTCGCTAATATGAAAAGTCCAATCGTCTGGTAATGTAAGCGCATAGGCTAAGATTCCTTTCGCTTTCCATGACAACCTTTCATCTTTTAAACCAGTATTATTTATAACAGAATAATTACTATCTTTTTTCACTCGAATAATCCCCATACTAGCCACCTCATAAATTCTCAAAAACGGTATTCAATGTTATACTTATCTAGAGATATTTTTTCTTATAGAATCCGCTGCAACGGATTCTTTTCTTATTCATTCAAAACAATCATGCTATCCATATCTATTTTCTTCTAAACCTCTCTTATTCCTCAAATTCAACATCCACTTGAATTTCGATATTCATTGGAATTTCTTGTGTTATACGAATCACATTTTGACTCATTCCTTTTTGAATAAGCTTTCTAACCTGCTCTTTTGCATCTTCTTTTGTTTTAAATTCACTGACAGTTGGTAATCCTGCTAAACTGCTAGTAATTACTAAAATCTTTCTTTGCATGTTCTTTCCTCCTACTGAATGTCTGCCATATTTATTTGTGAGTTTTTAACTGTAATTTCTTCATTTAAAACAGTTGGGATTGAATATTCTTCATTAATAATTTGTATTGCTCTATCCAAATGATGACGCTTAATAGCTTTATAACTATTCACACCAAATTCCCGATGTAACTGACTGTAAATATCTCTATATAACTTCCTTCTAAGGCCGATATCCTGATAAGAATTTGAATTTTTACCTCCCAATAACATAACACCTAACCTTTTTACAGCCCTTGTTATTTCTTCACACTCGATAGCATACAGCGGCGTATTTTCTCGCAATCCCTTCACCTCAGACTTAATCTCTTGTATCTCCTGGGTATGCCCTTCTAACGCAGCAAATGTTAACTTTAAAACCCCCATTGGATCCTTTGGCACATTTTGTTGATTTTGTATATACTGCTTCATTCGTTTGAACTCTTTCATGAATTTAATTTTTATTCCAACCGCTTCTCTACTGGTATATCCCATCACAAGTAACGTAAATGCTTCTTCTGTTAAATCATATTTAGGGATTCGCCTGTTCTTTGAATTCATATAAGTGGACTCGTGAAAATTTTCTCCTCCAAACTCTTCACCTACAGATACAATTTGTTTTCGAACTTCCTTCAAAACGTCGAAGTGATCTTTTTTGAATATCTTCGCAATTACCAAACTATCCGTTACTACTTTTCCATTAACTTCAAATACTAATGAACTATGTACTGATGAGTCAGTTAATTGCCCCATCCTCATCTCCTCCTCACTACTAATTTTGAACTATCTTTATTGTATTGAGATAATTTCGCACTACGCATAATTCGTTGCTTTCTTTTTACAGATTAACTAATTATCGAAATTTAAAATAAATACTATGATATGAACCCTTTTATTAAGTCATTATTCAATAATTCGGTTATCCATTTTAAGCAATTCTCCTCCGATTTCAATTCGCTTCGTTTTCTTCAAATTCAAAGAGATATTCCAAATTATGTTCTGGAAAAAAAGTTTTCTTAATTTCAAAAGCTTCATCATAATAAAAACGAAATTTACCATTTATTTTGTCGCTCACTGTTGCGTGGCGAAGTTTCAGATGCGAAGAAATTTGTGTAATCATAATTCTTTTTCTCGCCATCTCTGCACGCAAATTCGAATACATCGACTCACCACCTATTTTTTGTACGATATTGCGTTCATTTCCATTTAAATATAAACTCAATTTCGTATTTAGTCAACAAAAAAACGTATTTAAATACTCAATTTCGTATACTTTTCTATTTACTAACAAATTCAGTTAGGTTATGATATATACAGAAATACGCAATATCGTATACATTTTAATATGAAAGATGGTGAAAGTAATGAAAAAAGCAGAGGTTGTAACACGCTTAATAAAAGAAGCTGGCTATAGCAAAAGAGCCTTCGCCGAAAAAATAGGTCTCCCCCCCACAACACTGCAATCCATGTTATCAAGAGGGATTGGTAAAGCATCTGTTGATAATGTAATAAAAGTTTGTAAGGGATTAGGAATCACTACTGATGATTTAGAAAAACTCGCAACTCAAGAGGACAATACTGTTAAAGAAGAAGTTTCTATTTATGAAACCATCCAAAACGATCAATCAAATATTATTCATATTCCTATCATTGGTTCTGTAGCAGCTGGTACACCTATATTCGCTGAAGAAAATATCGAAGGCTATTTACCAATGCTGAGTACATTTTTAAACAAGCGTAAAAAGTATTTTTATCTTACTGTAAAAGGCACTAGCATGAATCTCGAATTTCCTGATGGTTCTTATGTTTTAGTAGAGGAAACTCCTTATGTTGAAAACGGACAAATTGCTGTTGTAAAAGTCAATGGTTATGATGCTACCGTGAAAAAGATTTCAAAGTCTGGAAGCATCATTACTTTAATACCATTGAGTAATGATCCTATCCACGAACCAAAAACTTACGATCTTTCAGCTGAAGATGTAAAAATCATTGGTCGCGTTGTACAGGCAGTAAAGAATTATTAAGTTATAGCACAAGTGATTTAAAAAAAAAGATAAAATCACTTCTTTTGAAAAGATTTTCTTAGTAACATGATTCAAAATAACCAAAAACAATCCATTATCTAGTAGTTAACATATCCAATAACTTCACTAAAAAAGCCCTGATACCGTAGTATCAAGGCTTTTTCATTTCACAAATTATATAAAACTTACATTTATCTGATAATGTTTTTCTATGATATCACTACTTGTTATTAATTATTGGCTTTTATGTGGCTGTTTTTCATTTTGCAACCATATAAAATTGTAATAATAGGGAATTAAAAAACCCTTGATACGAGTTGTATCAAGGGTTCAAGCCTCTTAGTAAAGAGACATATATTGATCGCGTTCCCATTGGTGAACTTGTGTTCTAAAGATATCCCACTCAATCTCTTTCGCTTCGATGAAGTGCTCAAGTAAGTGTTCTCCTAGTGCACCGCATACTACTTCATTAGATTGTAATGTAACTAACGCTTGCGCTAATGTTGCTGGTAAGTCAACGATACCTGCTTCTTCGCGCTCTTCTTTTGTCATTACATAGATGTTACGGTCTACTGCAGCTGGTGGAGTTAATTTGTTTTTAATTCCATCAAGACCTGCAGCTAATAATGTAGCCATTACTAAATATGGGTTTGCAGCTGGGTCAACACTACGTACTTCTACGCGTGTACTAATACCACGAGATGCAGGGATACGTACTAACGGGCTACGGTTTTGTGCAGACCATGCTACGTAACAAGGTGCTTCATATCCAGGTACTAGACGTTTGTATGAGTTTACAGTTGGGTTTGCTATCGCTGTAAATGCTGGTGCATGTTTTAAAATACCTGCGATGAAGTGACGAGCATCATCACTTAATTGTAAGTCACCGTTTGCATCAAAGAATACGTTCTCACCATTTTTAAATAATGATAAGTTACAGTGCATACCTGAACCGTTCACACCGTATAGTGGTTTTGGCATAAACGTTGCGTGTAAACCATGTTTACGAGCAATTGTTTTTACAACAAGTTTGAATGTTTGAATGTCATCACATGAGCGAATTGCATTTGCATATTTAAAGTCAATTTCGTGCTGCCCTGGAGCAACCTCATGGTGAGATGCTTCAATTTCAAATCCCATTTCTTCAAGTTCAAGAACGATATCACGACGACAGTTTTCCCCTAGATCCATCGGCGCAAGGTCGAAGTATCCACCGTTATCGTTTAGTTCTAATGTTGGATTTCCTTTTTCATCAACCTTAAATAGGAAGAATTCTGGCTCTGGTCCAAGATTGAAGTCTGAAAATCCTAAAGCTTCCATTTCTTTTAACACACGTTTTAAGTTGTTACGTGGGTCTCCATCAAATGGAGTGCCATCTGCATTGTAAATATCACAGATTAGTCGAGCTACTTTACCTTTTTCAGCTGTCCAAGGGAAAATTACCCAAGTGTCTAAATCAGGATATAAATACATATCAGATTCTTCAATACGTACGAAACCTTCAATCGAAGATCCATCAAACATCATTTTGTTATCAAGAGCTTTCGTTAATTGTCTCACTGGAATCTCTACGTTTTTAATTACCCCTAAAAGGTCCGTAAATTGTAAACGGATATACTTTACATTCTCTTCTTTCGCCAAACGGAAAATATCTTCTTTTGTGTATCTAGACATTATAAATTCCTCCTTAGTCCCTCTAATCGCCTTCAGAATCAGTTATCTTTAGTGAAAAAATCTTGAAATGTCACCTTGTCGCAATGAAGTTCGATTGAATCTACCTGTATGTTGTAGTTCATCTCGAAGTATTTTGCGAAGCTCAGTTTTTGAAATTTCTTTCGTTTCTTCTTTTACTTTCACTGCTTCTGTTTGATTTTCTTTCATTAGTAACACTTGCTTAATACCAGCCATATTCAAGCCTTGATCTAACAAATCTTTAATCTCTAACAACTTATCTACATCGTTAAATGAAAATAATCTACGATTCCCCTTTGTACGGGTTGGAGAAACAAGATTATGCTCTTCATAGTAGCGAATTTGACGTGCAGACAATTGTGTTAAATCCATAACAATACCAATTGGAAACAGCGGGGCAGAACGTCTATCTTCTTTCATTTTTCAGTTCCTCCTTCGCCTTAACTGCTTCTCATTTTATAACATGTTATGTTTAGTGTCAATAGATGTTAGCTTTTCTTACATGATTTTTTATAAATTTTTTCATTCTTTTTTCTAATCGCATAAATCGTTACTTTTATACGAAAAAAGCTGCCGATATCGACAGCTCCCCTTTAAGAAATTGTTAATAAATTCTTTTCAATCAATTCATCAATCGCAGAACAAATCGCAATTTTAACATGCGAATACGTTAATCCACCTTGCACATATGCAACATACGGTGGTCTAATCGGACCATCAGCAGACAATTCAATACTTGCACCTTGAATAAATGTTCCCGCCGCCATAATTACATCATCTTCATAACCTGGCATATAGTTTGCATACGGAGTAAAATGCGAATTAATTGGAGATGCATATTGAATCGCTTGACAGAAGGCAACCATACGGTCTTTATCATCAAATTGAACAGATTGAATTAAGTCTGTTCTTGGTGCATTCCACGCTGGTGACGTGTTCATTCCTAACTTTTCTAAAAACGCAGCTGTAAAAATTGCACCTTTCAGCGCTTGTCCTGCAACATGTGGCGCTAAGAAGAACCCTTGATACATTTCTTGCAGACTGTATAAAGACGCTCCAGCTTCCGCACCAATTCCCGGAGATGTTAAACGATATGCACACGCTTCAACATACTGTTCTTTACCGACAATGTAACCACCAGTTTTTACAATTCCCCCGCCTGGGTTTTTAATAAGCGAACCCGCCATTAAATCTGCACCAACATGACACGGCTCTTGCTCTTCAATAAACTCACCATAACAGTTATCTACAAACACAACAACATCAGGTTTAATTTCTTTAACAAACGCGATCATCTCTTTAATTTGAGAAATAGTAAACGATGGACGAGTAGCATAACCTTTCGAACGCTGAATACCGATCATTTTCGTATTACTATGAATCGCTGCTGCAACAGCTTCAAAATCAACAAGCCCACCTTCAGTTAGCGGAACTGCATTGTAACCAATATTATATTCTTTAAATGAACCTACACCTTTCCCACGCACGCCAACGATTTCCTCTAACGTATCATACGGTTTTCCAGTGATGTACAATAACTCATCTCCTGGACGTAAAATACCGAATAACGCTGTAGAAATAGCGTGAGTACCTGAAATAATTTGCGGACGAACAAGTCCAGCTTCCGCCCCAAATACATCAGCATACACTTTTTCTAACGTATCACGGCCAATATCATCATAACCATAACCTGTCGTCGGGATAAAATGCGAGTCACTAATTTTATGTTTACGAAAACTTTCTAATACACGAAACTGATTACTTTCAATTACTTCATCCGCACGTTTATGTACTTCTGTAATCTGATTCTCTACTTCTTTTACGATTGGAGCAATTTTTTCTCCATTTTTCAAACGATCAAACATTTTTATTTTCTCCTTCTTCCACTAAAAATCTCTTTAATTGCACATTAAGCGATGAATGAGTAAAAATATACCCTGCACAATCATATACAAATTTATCTTCCAGAAACTCCATCTTTGCTAATAGCGTTTCCGTCTTTAAAAGCGTTAATAACTTACCTTCACTCGGAGGGATTTCTACTCGATAACGATCCATTTCTTTCTTCATTTTCATTTCTATCGCTTCTTTTATACGCAATAAATCACTTTCTTCAAAAGCACTAGTCATTAAGAAATCACTTTTCGGAAACGGAATAAAGTTTTGATGTAATTCATCTTTTTTATTATATAACGTAATAATAGGAATATGATTAATTTCAAGTTCTGATAATAATCGTTTTACTGTTTTTTCATGCCCTATGTAGTTAGGATCCGCAGAATCAACTACATGTAAAATAACATCTGCTTCCCCCGCTTCTTCCAGTGTTGAACGAAAAGCAGCAATTAATGAAGTGGGTAAATCTTGTATAAAACCAACAGTATCAGTTAGTAATACTGTATAACCAGAAGGTAAGGGCATCTTCCTCGTCGTTGGGTCTAGTGTTGCAAACAGAAGGTTTTCTTCAAACGTATTAGCTTCCGTTAATCTATTAAACAGTGTCGATTTCCCTGCATTTGTATAGCCTATTAATGAAATTTGAAATACTTTATTGTCTTTTCTTCTCTCACGATATCTTTTTCGGTGTTCCACAACAACTGCAAGTTGTTTCTTTATTTCATCAATACGCGATCGAATATGACGACGATCCGTCTCAAGTTTCGTCTCACCCGGTCCTCTCGTTCCAATACCACCACCAAGACGTGATAAGAACAACCCTTGCCCCATAAGACGTGGCATTGTATATTGCAACTGAGCTAATTCTACTTGAAGCTTACCTTCCCTCGACTTCGCACGTTGCGCAAAAATATCTAGTATTAGTTGCGTTCGATCAATTACTCTCGCATCTAATACTGAGGATAAATTTCGAATTTGACTCGGCGTTAATTCATTATTAAATATAATAACATCCGGCTCTAATTCTTCAGTTAGCATTGTAAGCTCTTCTAATTTCCCTTTACCTATGTAAGTTGCCGGATGAAACTTCGGTCGTTTTTGCGTTGTTGAAACTAACACTTCCGCTCTCACAGTCTTAGCTAGTGATGCAAGCTCTTTCATGGAATGCATAAATTTTTCATCATCATCTTGCGGCAATTGACAGCCTACTAATATGACTTTTTCTTTTTCTTCCATCAAATATGTTCACTCATCCTTTTCGAAATTTAAACCTTCTAATATAATAGCAGAGGAAGCACATTTCATCTAGTTAGCGGGGGAGAAAATTCATGGCATGGGAGATTTTTAGCATCATAGGCACAATCGCTTTCGCACTAAGCGGAGCCATTGTTGCAATGGAAGAGGATTATGATATTTTCGGGGTGTATATTTTAGGAATGGCAACCGCATTTGGGGGAGGTGCCCTTCGTAATTTATTAATCGGTTATCCGATTGTCGCGTTTTGGCAACAAGACATGTTATTCCAAATCGCACTTTTATCAATGACTATTATTTTTCTTTTTCCAAATAAGTTAATTAGACATTGGAAAAAGTGGGAAAATATCACTGACGCTATCGGCTTATCAGCATTTGCTGTACAAGGAGCATTATATGCTCAAAAATTAAATTTACCAATTAGCGCCACAATCGTGGCAGCTGTTTTAACTGGTATCGGCGGCGGTATCATTCGCGACCTTTTAGCCCGCAGAAAACCTCTCGTTCTTCGAGCTGAAGTATATGCCTTTTGGACAATTTTAGCAGGTTTCTTAATTGGCGCTCAAATTATTGTTAGCGATTGGGCCCTTTACATTTTATTCATTTTAATTGTTTGCTTCCGCATGGTTTCTATTCATTACAAATGGCATTTACCGCACAGACGTATCGAAACGAAAGAACGTTCAATGCATAAATAGCAATCTAACCTCTTTACATATCGTAAAGAGGTTTTTCTTTTCTAACGATTTTTTCTTTATATAATGTTTATACTAATTTTTAAAGTGAGGTGAATACAAATGACAAACCACGTTAATAAAGGAGCTCAAAAAAGTTCAGTAAACCAATTTGGACACGACCCTAATTCAGCACACGAAAAGAGCGCTAAAATGGAACGCTTCCATAAAGCGCACCAAGAAAAAGCAAAAAAAGAGTAAACGAACTTATACACAAAAATAGACGCACAGCTTATGTACTGTGCGTCTCCTCTTCGAACATCAAATCCATACTCGATATTCCAATTAAATCATTTTTATCATACGTATCTTCTTGCAACAACCGCATCGCCTGTGTACGAATTGATTTTTCAACAATATTCCGTACATACCGCCCATTACTAAACGATGTAATTTGCGACGAATACTTCACCGCATGTAAATGATCCCTAAATTTCCATTCAGCTTCTTTTGATAACTGATATTCACGATCTTCATACATTCTCTTTCCAATTTCCAATAGCTGATTTACCGAGTAATCCGCAAATTCAATAATAAATGGAAAACGAGATTGCAGCCCTGGATTTAATGAAAGAAAGTGATTCATCTCTCTTGAATATCCAGCTAAAATCAATACAAAACCATGTTGTTTATCTTCCATATGTTTTACAAGCGTATCAATTGCTTCTTTTCCAAAGTCCTTCTCTCCTCCTCGAGCTAAAGAATACGCCTCATCAATAAACAAAATACCTCCCATTGCTTTTTTTATTAAGTCTCTTGTTTTTTGAGCTGTATGGCCGATGTACTCACCTACAAGATCAGCACGTTCAGCTTCAACCAAGTGGCCTTTCGATAGAATATTCATCTCAAACAGCAATTTTCCTATCATTCTAGCAACAGTTGTCTTCCCTGTACCCGGATTCCCTTTAAACAGCATATGAAGTACTTGCTTCTCAGACTTCAATCCCTTCTCTTGTCTTTTTTTATTCACATAAATCCAAGCATATATTTCTTTTATTATCTTTTTTATATCATCCATCCCAACAAGCTTCCCCATCTCTTCTTCAATTCTCTGCAGCATTTCATGTTTAATTGTAGTTTCATTTGAAATTACCGTTTTATTTTCTGCGGCTGGCAAAGAAATTTTCTTTCGATGGTTTAACACAATATTAATTTGATTGTTGTTTTTCTTTCGCATCGATTGTTCCATACAATCACCTCATTTTATCCCGCTATTTGCGAGCAGTAAGACTCCCACCTCGACATTCAGCAAACGCTTGGTATTTAAGCGGGAGATAACCGCCCGTAAATGCCCGATTGGTTCAACTAATAATCAGCAGGGGATGAACAAAATCCCCACTGATTATAGTTTCACTTTATCCACTCACCAAATATTATTATTCCTGTCCCCCTTGTAAATGCCTATTTTCAGAAAAGTTTGCTATAATATAAGAAATAATTAAGGTGGTGGGACTATGGAGACAACGGAATTCCATGATACAATACAAGCCTTTTCTATTTTTTTATTGAATAAAGGCCGAAAACCCTCAACTATTAAACGTTATGTTTATGACGTTGAAGACTTCGGACATTGGTTAGAAAAAAACAAAAAGCTCCCTTCCAGTAATATATGGGCTACACTTTGTACAAAAGACTACGAAGATTACTTTTCCGATTTAAAAACGAATCGACATTACTCAGAAAAAACGATGCATCGTGTATTTACTGTATTAAATAGAATGCATCACTTTCTAAACATTCCCAATCCATTGAAGAATATGGAAATATCTATTCAACCAGACCGTACACTTCGTAACGAAGATTTCATTTCACCTGATGAAGAAAAAAGATTAAAGTATATAGTCACTTCATTAGAAGGACTTTCAGAAAAACAACTTCCTGTGCGCCCTTTATTAATGGATCGCAATATTGCTATTTTAAATCTATTGATCGACTACGGTTTATCCTTACAGGAACTTACAGCATTAACAATGCATCACGTTCACTTTGAAACTAACACATTGTCAATCCCAGCAACCGCAGGTGTAGAAAGAACAATTACATTAGCAAAAGAAGACAAAAAACAACTATATAATTATTACAAAAGTATCCCAGAACCAGTTCGTCCTAAGTATCATAGTGATGATTCATTGTTTGTCGCATTTGATTTTAACCGTGGAACATACAGGTGGGTATATGAAAATGATGCACCAAAGGCATTAACGGAAATTGCTATACAAAAAATGATTCGCCTCGAAGTGGCTAGAGCCAATTTACGTAAAGGAATTTCAGGACAACATTTTCGTAACACCTATATTTTAAACTTAATAAAAAAAGAAACTCCTGAATCAGAAATTATAAAACTCGCTGGATTCAAATCAAAAATTTCATTAAAGCGATATTATCAATACGCAGAAAATAGAAAAAACGCCTTATTGTAAGGCGTTTTTTCTATTTTTTCTTTAAACAAACGATTTTACTATGACCATTTAACTAATTTCTGCATCTACTATGATGAGTTTCGTTCACATTTTCGTGAGAAAGGAGAGATTTAATGTCTCGTTATAACGACAATCAAAACAAATTCTCCAAACCATGCTTTCCAAGTAGCGCTGGACGAATCCCAAATACTCCATCAATCCCAATTACTAAAGCTCAACTTAGAACATTTCGTGCGATTATTATTGATTTAACAAAAATAATCCCAACACTTTTTGCAAATCCATCTCCCCAAAATATTGAAGATCTAATCGATACATTGAACCTACTAAGTAAATTTATTTGTTCACTAGACGCTACTTCCTCCCTGAAAGCACAAGGGTTAGCTATTATTAAAAACTTAATAACTATATTAAGAAATCCAACCTTTGTAGCAAGCGCTGTATTTATTGAGCTTCAAAATCTCATTAACTATTTACTATACATTACAAAATTATTCCGAATTGACCCTTGCACACTTCAAGAGCTTCTTAAATTAATAGCAGCATTACAAACTGCTCTAGTTAATTCTGCTTCGTTCATTCAAGGACCTACCGGACCTACTGGACCAGCAGGCGCTACTGGTGCTACCGGACCTCGAGGTAACACGGGCGCT